>JAGLWU010000009.1 GCA_023133275.1 Candidatus Moraniibacteriota bacterium | reverse complement strand
TTAAGCTAAAAAATAAGTATTTTCTGTATTTTAGTAGCAATACCAAAATTAATAATAAAACTTTAACTTTAACTTTAACTTTAACTTTGACTTTAAATTTAATTTTAAGTCTGAGACCCTGAATAAATCATTTCATTTTTCTGTGAAAACTAAAAAAATTTTTCAGGATGACATGAATTAAACAAGGTGTTATGATTTCCTGTTCAGGAAAGCCCGTGCGGCGAGCACTTTTTTCTTTTAATTAAATTAATGTTTCTTGATTTGTTTGGTGAGCGTGTTAGAATAATAATATTATAAATTAACTATTTTTTGCGATGAAGAAAATATTAAATTGGTTTAAAAAAATTTTTACGAGTAAAACATTTAAAGTTATTTTGATTAAGCTTTTTATTTATACTATTATTTATTTTATCGTTCTGTATTTTATGTTTGAAATATTTTGGGATGAATCATTATTTGAAATAATTTCGGTTTTATGAAAATTGCAGTTTTACTTAGTGGTGGGGTAGATAGTTCGGTGGCTTTAAATATTTTAAAAAAAGAAGGTCATGAACTTCAGGCTTTTTATTTGAAAATTTGGCTGGAGGATGAAATGGCTTATTTAGGATCTTGTCCTTGGGAAGAAGATTTGGAATATACACAAGCGGTTTGTGATCAGTTGAATATTTCTTTGTCTGTAGTACCATTCCAAAAAGAATATCACGAAAAAGTTGTTAATTATACAATTGATGCAGTTCGGAAAGGTTTGACACCGAATCCTGATGTTTTGTGTAATTCTCAGATTAAGTTTGGAGCTTTTATTGAAAAATATGGTAAGGATTTTGATTTGGTGGCGACTGGGCATTATGCTTTTGTTGATCGTGATGAAAAAACTGAATTGGCAAAATTAAAAATAGCACCTGATCCTATCAAAGATCAAACTTATTTTTTAGCAATGATAACGCAAGAACAATTACAAAAAGCGATTTTTCCGATTGGGAAAATGCAGAAAAGTGAGGTTCGAGAATTAGCAGAGAAGTGGAATTTGCCGACAGCCAAACGTAAAGATTCTCAAGGAATTTGTTTTTTAGG
Source organism: Candidatus Moraniibacteriota bacterium (assembly GCA_023133275.1). GTDB lineage: Bacteria > Patescibacteriota > Minisyncoccia > Moranbacterales > JAGLWU01. Next base: position 34,706 of record JAGLWU010000009.1, on the reverse strand, counting down.
TAAGATTTCTTTTCGGGATTTTTTGTTGCATCATTTAGGCAAAAAGAAAGGTAAAATCATTGAAAAAGAATCTGGTGAAATTATCGGTGAGCATGACGGGGCTTATTTGTATACGATTGGGCAACGGCGAGGGATAGAATTGTCAGGCGGTCCGTGGTATGTTTGTGATAAAAATATTGAAAAAAATATTGTTTTTGTTTCGCATGGTTTTGGTGGTGATGATCAGCGACGGGATGAATTTGAGGTTAGTAATTTGAATTGGATTAGTGGCAAACCTAAAAATAAAAATCTTCGAGTTAAGTTGCGACACGGCGAAAAGTTTTATGATTGTGAGATTGATTTTATCGAAGATGATTTATTGAAAGTTAAATTAGGGGAAAAAGATCAGGGAATTACTCCAGGGCAGTTTGCGGTTTTTTACGATGGTGAATATTGTTTGGGTGGCGGGGCGATTGTTTGATTTTCATGAAATTCAATGGTCGAAAAATTATTAAATTTAATTTGATTGAATTATTCTATTTTCAAGTTTACAAGAAAATAGCAAAATTAAAATTTAGCTTTCAGAGATTTTTTTGTTTTAAATAAGTTGTGAATATAAGCTTAAAATATTATAAAATTTCTAAATATAAAAAACACTTTGCAAAAAAGTGTTTTTTAAAATTCTATAAAGAAAACAAATGTTATTCAGTGATAACATGTACAAACTTTCTTTTTTGAAGTTTTCCAGTAAAATCTTTAACTCTTTTATGAGTAAATTCAACAATTCCATCAACTCTTGCAAAAAGAGTATCATCAGCTCCTCGAAGTACATTTTTCCCAGGATGAAATTTAGTACCTCTTTGTCGAACGATAACATTTCCAGTTTTTACTGTCTGTGAGCCAAAAATTTTTACGCCAAGACGTTTTGATATAGAATCGCGACCCAGTCTAGTGGAACCGCCAGCTTTTCTATGTGCCATAATATTTAATTTAAATAATTACTCGTTTCTTTTCTTTAAGTATTCATTATGCTATTATAACAAGGAAATTAATATTGTCAACATTTATGAGAAATTATTTTAGGAATTTAGTGAGTTTTTTTGTTAAAAATGAACGTAGAATAGTTGTGGGCTTTGGTATTTTTTTAATAACATTGATTAGTTTTACTTTTGGAATTATGAAAGGGAAAGGAATTTCTCAGGAGCCACTAGTTATTTCAATGCCAGAAGTTCCTCCAGTTATTATTAATTCAAGTGAATCATCTGCCGAAGAAAAAAATAAAATAGGAGAAGTTTTGACAACATGTATTTATGTTGGAAGTAAAAAAGGAAGTAAATATTATCCGCCAACTTGTTCGTATGCAGAGAAAATTATTTCAGAAAATTTAAGATGTTTCTCTTCAGACGAGGATGCAGTCAACAAAGGTTACACAAAGACATCTTCTTGTGATTAATAATGATAATTTTTTATGAATTTTTTTGTGTTTGCCACACGGGCTTTTTCTGTACAGATGCGAGGTACCGTTCCTGCTTTTAAATTTTATAAATTTCTGATTTTATATCTAAGCGTTGCGATGCAACGTTTCTACAATTCTACTAACTAACTTTCTAATTAATCATTTGATTTTTTTTAGTTTTTGAGCTATTATCAAAAGTAGTAATCTAATTTTTATAATTTATTTTTATGCAAAAAGAAAATACTTTCGTTGTTAATTTAGGTGGATCTATTATTGTTCCAGAAGAGATTGATGGGAAATTTTTAAAAGAATTTCGGGATATTATTGTTAAGCAAATTGAAGAAAAGGATCAAAAATTTGTTTTTATTACGGGAGGTGGTAAAACAGCTCGTAATTATGCAAGTGTAGCAGGGGAGATTTCAGAACACGTTACTAATGAAGATAAAGATTGGTTAGGAATTCACGCAACACGATTAAATGCTCATTTAGTACGAACAATTTTTCGTGATTATGCTTATCCTAGAATAAATACTAATCCTCATGATTTGGAAGATTTTTATAAATGTAAAGAACCAATTATTATTGCGGCTGGGTGGCGACCAGGTTTTTCTACTGATTACGACACAGCTCTTTTGGCTAAATATTTAGAGATTGGAAAGATGATTAATTTGTCCAATATTGATTATATTTATGATAAGGATCCGAATAAATTTTCCGATGCTAAAAAATTAGATGAGTTGTCTTGGAATGAATTGCAGAATATGATTGATAATAAATGGACGCCTGGTATGAATGCTCCTTTTGATCCAGTGGCGATTAAGTTTTCTAATGAAGAGAATTTGGAATTGATTACTATGAATGGTAGAAATTTAGAAAACCTTAAGAATTATTTAAATGGTGATAAATTTGAGGGGAGTGTGGTTAAAAATGGTTAATACAATTATAATTTAATATGAAAAAAACAATAATAGGAATAATAGCAATTATATCAATTGGAGGATATTTTTTATTCATTAAGCTTATTCAACATGAGGATAAATTAATAATCTGTAATCAAGAAGCAAAACTATGTCTTGACGGAACTTATGTCGGTCGAGAAGTTACTAATAACTGTGAATTTGCAAAATGTCCAGGCACAACAATGCCACATTTAGATGATAACTATGAAAAACCACAAATTATACAATTACCTCCAAATATAATTTCAATGGAAGATTGCAAAGCTCAAGGCGGAGAGATTTTTAATATTCTTGGAGAAACAACTTATTCTGGCGAATTAATCGGAACAATTGAAGGGTTACGCTGTCCTTGTGCTTGTAGAGTTGAATAAAAAGAGGTGAAAAGCAAAAATTGTGAAGTTAATTCAGATTGTGTTGCTTTTGGTAAAACGGGGGATTGTAATTGCGGATGTTATAACAAAAATAATTTACCATCTGGAACTGGTGGAGAGTGTTTTTGTGTGGCTCCAACATCTTGTGACTGTATAAATAGTCAATGCGAAACAAAAAGTTTTTAATGTAAAATGTTAAGAGAGATTGTTTTAGTTTAAATTTAAAAAATAACTATTAAAAATAAAAATATGGGTATTCTAGATTTTTTGAGAAAAGTTGGTGTTTTGAAAAGTGGTTCTGGTTCTTGGAAAGGGAATGTGAAAGATCAGTCTGCTGAAGATGTATTGGCGGGTGATTTTTATTCAAATAAAAAAGATGAATCTGATGAGACTGAGAAGAAAAAAGAAGAAAATAATATGACAAATTAGACTTTATAACTTCATCGTAAAACAAAAAACATTATTTTTTAAGATAATGTTTTTTGTTTTTAAGATATTTTTTAGGAAAAGTTTTATATTATAAATAACTAGCAGGATTAACAGTTGCACCAGTTGGAATATAAATACCGCTTACTGAACTTGATTTAACAATTGCAAAAGTCTTGCGAACAAATACAGTAAAATGAAGGTGAGTTCCAGTAGAAAATCCAGTATTGCCCATAACACCTATTTTATCACCCTTATCAACTTTATCTCCTTTATCAACTTTAACAGAACTCATATGCCCGTAAAGAGTAACTAATCCATTTTGATGATCAATTGCTACCCACCGACCATAACCGTAATAACCCATGTTTCCAGTACCTATAACTTTTCCATCAGCAGCTGCCATAATTTTTTTATTACCCTTTGCAACATAATCAACACCATTGTGTAGTCCACCTTTATAATTATGAGAGAAATTAGTTTTTCCATAACCTTGAGTTACTACATAAGGCTTAGCGACTGGTCTGGATAGATCAGCTTTGGATTTTGAAGGTAGATCAGATTTTGAATAATTGTCTGTAGATCCATAATCGATACTGTTAATTTCATCTTGAATAGCTAATTGCTCAGTTTCCAATTTAGATAATTTCGTTTCATACTTTTGTTTTTCATTCGTAGCTTGTGCCATCAAACCCTCTTTTTGATTTCTAGTACTTTCCAAATATTGATTCCTTTTTTCCAATTCATGTTTGGTATCTTTAATTTCAGTTGTTTTATTCTCAAGTTTATTTTTTTCTTCAGTCAAATCAACTTGCTCTTGCATAATAGAACTTGTAACATCGCTTAATTTACTAGTTGTTTGATCAAGTTGATCATTATTAGTAAATAAACTTGGATCGTCAGTATTTTTTGCTATAGTGAAAAAATCATTTGTGTCTGAATGATCTTGGTAATAATCCCGAATAATCTTACTTAAAATTTGCTTTTGTAAATTGATATGACTTTCTTTCTGTTTAACAGTTCTCTCAATTCGATCAATATCACTTTCGATTTTTTTAATTTCTTTTTTATTTACATTAATATCTTCTTCAACACGAAGACTTTCATTTTCCAGTTTATTTACTTGAGAACTAATTATATTCTGCTCTTTTTCCTTTAAATCAATCAGTTTTTGAGTTTTTTCTATTTCTTCCTCAATTTTTTCTTGCTCATCTAATAAATCATCTTTTTCATCATCAGCCTTTACTGTTGTAAATGCAAAAAAAACATACATAAAAAAGTAAACTAAAAATAGCAATAAAGCAGTTTTATTAAATTTTATCTTATTATTTTTCATAATTCTATTATAGCAAAATTATTTTTTAATTGCTAGCACTTTCTACGTTTTTTAAAATAATATTAATTTAGCGTATAAATATGGAAAATTTTCAAAGTACAAAAGATGACAATTATCGCAAAGATGATTATAATGATAATGGGTTAAAATTATAGTAAAATTTTTCACTTAATTTTAAAGTTTGAAACTTTTTTTAAGTAGAAATAACAGGTTTAAATAATCTTTTATGTTTTTGATATTTATATTTTTCATTTTTGGACTTTTGATAGGAAGTTTTTGCAACGTCCTTGTTTTTCGCATGAAAAATTCAATGAGTGTTGTTAAACCTGCTTCACATTGTTTCGCCTGCAAAAAGAAGATAATTTGGAGAGACAATATTCCAATAATTAGCTTTTTAATTTTGCGAGGTGAATGTCGAAATTGTAAAGCAAAAATCTCATGGCAATATCCGATGGTGGAATTTTTAGTGGGAATTACTTGGGGATTGATTGGATATTTGTATTATTTTAATTTTTTCGAAAACTTTTTTATTGCAATTACGTGGAGTTTAATTTTTTCAGCTTTGTGGGTTATTTTTATTTACGACTGGAAGTATATGGAAATACCCATGAACTTAGTTTGGTTTTCGTTAGTTTTAATTATTGCAATTAATTTTTTTACAGACAAAATTAATTTGATTGACTGTTCTATTTTTTTCGAAAGTACGATATTCATCAATGGCTTAAGTGGATTAGTAGCTTTCATCTTTTTTTTCGGTTTGAGTTTTATTTCAAATGAAGAATGGATGGGTTACGGCGATTCTTTTTTAGCGTTGTTAATCGGTTTAGCTTTGGGTCCAGTGGCGAGTTTTCTGGCAATTTTAGTGGCTTTTTGCGTGGGATCAATTTTTAGTATTACTATTGTTATTTTAGGAAAGGCAGATTTAAAATCTCAAGTGCCTTTTGGTCCTTTTTTAATTTTTGGATTTATGTTGATGTTTTTTGTTAAATTTCTTTTTCCAGATTTGTTAAACTTGTTTGTTTGAGTTTTGTTTTTGTGAAAGTGTGATTTTTAAGGTTTTGTATTTTTCTGTAGGGGATTATTCATTCCTTTATTTTTTCTAAAGAAAAAATAAATCCGTTCAGAATGACAGATAACTTTGAATGACAGGAAATTCGGATAACAATAAATTTTCATAATTTTGGAAAATGTTGAATGGTGAAAAGCCCGTGCGGCGAGCACAATTATTATTTTATTTATAGTTTTAATGTTTTCTTGTGAAGTTGTGGAAAATGAGTTAGTATTAAATATATAAATTAGAATCTTTCAATTTGATTTAATAGATTGAAAATGTTTTAAAAATTTATTTTTTATAAAAAATATTGCGGAAATGAAAATTTTAATGATTGCACCGACTCCGTTTTTTTCTCATCGTGGTACGCATATTCGTATTTATGAAGAAGCTCGAGCTTTGGAAAAACTGGGTCATGAAATAGTTATTGTTACCTATCATAATGGTGATGATATTCACAAATATATAGAAACAAAGATTGACGTGAGGAGAATTCGACGTTGGCTTTTTTGGTATAAAAAAACTGAGGCGGGTCCTGATTGGCAAAAAGTTTTATTAAATATTTTTTTGATTCGGAAAACTTTTTACATGATTCGTACTTGGAAACCAGATGTGGTTCATGGTCATTTACATGAAGGAGCTTTGATTGGCAAAATGATGCGAATAATTTTCTTTTGGCGTAAGTTTTTGCTTGTTTCTGATTTTCATGGCAGTTTGGTAAATGAAATGAAATCTCATGGTTATTTAAAAATTAGTTGGTTGAAATCAATTTTTAATTTTCTTGAAAGGAAAATAAATAGTATCGGTGATGTCGCCGTGGTGAGTGATAAAAATAATGTAAAAATTATTAAAAATGCTCGAGGTGATGAAAAAGCTTTTCATGTATCTGATGGTGTAAATGTTGATTATTATAAAGATTTGGATGATAAAAAAAATTTACGAAAAAAATTTAATATTCCAGTTGATAAATTTGTAGTTGTTTACACAGGTGCCTTGATTGAAAATAAAGGTGTGAAACATTTAATAAATTCGATTAAAAAAACAGTAAAAAATTTACCTGATGTTTATTTTGTGATTGGAGGTTTTCCAGCTGGATGGGTTAGAAATTATATTGCGAAAAATAATTTGGAAAAAAGCGTAACGGTGATTTCTCCTTTGAATTATTTTTCTCTGGCAGAAGTAAATTCTCTGGCAGATGTGGCGGTGGATCCTAAGGATAATTCTGTTCAACAGGCTAGTGGAAAAATATTGCATTATATGGTGGCAAAGACGGCGATTATTTGTTGTGATCGTGCGATTAATAGGAATTATTTAGGTGATGATGGCGGCGTATATTTGTCGGAAGTGAATGCGGAGAATATTTGTCAATCTGTGAAAAAGTTGTATAATGATAGGGAATTGGTTAAGAATTATGCTGAAAATGCTTTTCGGAGAGCGGAGAAATTTAGTTGGAAGAAAATTGGAGAACAGTTGGAGGGGATTTATAAAAGTAATAAATAAATTTTAAATATACATTTAATAAAAAATTATATGAAAAAGAATAAAATTACAATTATTATTGATAAGCCAATTGAAGAAGTTTTTGAATTTACGACAAATCCAAAAAATACTCATTTATGGATTTCTTCTATCGAGGAAGAAATTGTAGATGAATATCCTCCAAAAATAGGCACTCAATATAAAAATACAGGGGGGGTTCTGAATGGGATTTTTATAAAGTTGTAGAGTTTCAAAAAAATAATATATTCATACTAACCGATTTAGAAGAAAATTATTCAGTTAAATATACTTACAAAGAAATTGATGAAAATAAAACTGAGATGGAATATTTTGAATGGATGAAAAATGGAGAATTAGACAATCCATTTATTAAAGATACTTTAATTAACTTAAAATCAGTTATGGAGAGGTAGAATTAATTTTATTGACAAGAATAATTTTTTGTGGTTAAATAACATTATAAAAATCTTTAAATATTCTATCAAAATTAAAGGTTTGTTTTCTATTAAATTTCAATAAATTTAAAGTTTTAATGAAACTAAATTTCAACAAATTAAAGAGCAAATCTCAAAGTTTTTTCAAAAAAAAAGAAAGCTCCAAATTAGGAACAATTAAACTAGAAAAAACGAAGCAAACTACTAAAGAAAAGAGCAAAAAGACTAAGAAAAAAGGCGAAAAGCAAAATAGCAAGTGGAAAATTTTCTTTAAAATAATAGGGTTTATAGCAAGTACTTCTATAGATTTAATTTTGGTTGTGGCTCTAGCAGGAGCGACAGTTTTTTTGTATGCTTATTACAATACAGTTGACGCAGAAGCTTTGGTTAAAATGGATATTTATGAAACTACAATCATTTATGATAAAACTGGTGAACATATTTTATACGAATTACATGGTGAGGAAGATCGTAAAGTAGTTAATCACAATGATATTTCTGATTACATGCGTAATGCAACGATTGCGGCGGAAGATGACGATTTTTATAAACACATTGGAATTGATATTTACGGAATTTTACGAGCAGCTCATAAAAACTTTATCAAAAAAGAAAATTCGCAAGGAGGAAGTACAATCACGCAACAATTAGTGCGGAATACTTTTCTTACTCGAGAAAAAACTTACCAACGTAAATTTAAAGAAATTGTTTTAGCGATAAAAATAGAAAGATATTTTGAAAAAGATCAAATTCTTGATTATTATTTAAATGAGGTTCCTTATGGTTCAAATGCTTATGGAGTGCAGTCAGCGTCGGAAGTTTTCTTTGGTAAAAATGCTAGCGAATTAACTTTGGACGAGGCAGCTTTATTAGCGTCTTTGCCAAAAGCTACGTATGATTTTTCGCCTTATGCTGAAAATACTGATAGATTGATTGAGCGTCAGAGATATATTTTAAATCGAATGGCTGATTTAGAAATGTATGATAAAGAGATAGTCAATGAAGCGTTGGCAACTAATACTTTGGGAAAACTTAAAGCACATAAAGAAACAATTCAAGCTCCTCATTTTGTTTTTTATGTTAAAGAACAATTAACAAAAATTTTTGGAGAAGAACGAGTGCAACAAGGGGGATTTAAAGTTTATACAACTTTAGATTATGAAATGCAGAAAAGAGCAGAACAGGATGTTAAAGATTATGCAGTTGAATTGCCAAAACACGGAGCAAGTAATGCGGCTTTAGTAGCGATTGATCCTAAAAGTGGCGGGGTTTTAGCAATGGTGGGAAGCGTTGATTATTTTGATGCTGAGAATGATGGAGAAGTAAATGTAACATTAAGTAAACGACAACCAGGCTCATCTTTCAAGCCAATTGTTTATGCAGCCGCTTTTGATAAAGGTTATCAACCAGAAACTTTGCTTTACGATGTGCCAACAAATTTTGGTGAAGATGGTTCAGGCAATGAATATAAACCGAGTAATTATGATGGAAAAAATCATGGATTAGTTTCTATGCGAAAAGCTTTGGCAGGTTCATTGAATACTCCAGCGGTTAAAACTTTATATTTAGTTGGAATTGATGAGTCAATTGATTTTGCGGAGGAGTTGGGAATTACTACTTTGAAAGATAGGAGTCGCTTTGGATTGTCATTAGTTTTAGGTAGTGGCGAGGTTAAACTTTTGGAAGAAGTAGGTGCTTTTTCAGTTTTTGCAAATGATGGGGTTAAAGCTCCAGTTCATGGAATTAGTCGTGTGGTTGATTCTAGTGATGAAGAAATCGTTCATCCGCCAGAATCAGAGAGAGTTATTAATGCTGATGTTGCTCGTAAAATTAATAGTATTCTTAGTGATAATGATGCAAGAACTTATGTTTTTGGCAAGAAAAATAATCTTTATTTTCCAGAGCGAAAGGTAGCAGCTAAAACTGGGACAACTCAAGAAGCGAGGGATGTTTTAACATTAGGTTATACTCCTGATTTAGCTGTTGGCGTTTGGGTGGGAAACAATGAAAATAAACCTTTGAAAAAAGGCAGTTTAGGAAGTCAAGTGGCTGCTCCTTTGTGGCGGAAATTTATTGAAAGGGAATTGGAGTCTTTGCCAGATACTCAATTTGAAGATTATGAGCCAAATACTTCTGTACATTCTATGGTTACGGGTAAATTAGGGGGTAGTATTTCTCAAGGCGGTGCAGTGTATTATAATAAAAAAACAGGTGAAAGGATTTCTGTTGACAAAGCTAGGAAAATGGATGCGAGTAAATTGCAGAAAAGATATACACAATCTTTCGGACACAGTATTTTATATTATGTAAATAGAGATAATCCTCTTGACCCAACGGCAAAACCAGATTATAGTGATGAGATGCTTTGGAGATGGGAAAAGGCATTGGGGTATTCAGGAAGGAGGAAATAAATTATCTTTTTTCTATAAAATTATAAAAATTTACAAAAAAGACAATTGAATAAAATATAATTTACTGAACTGAAAAAGATAATTTAAAAAAGTTTTTCCAATTATTCGTAATAAAATAATTCCAGATTTAATTAATGAAAAAATTTTAAGATAATAATTTATATTTAATTTTATGAAAAAAATATTATTAACAATATTAGTTGTTGTAGGAGGAATCATTATAATTTCAGAAAATGTTTCAGCAGATGCTTGGTGGGGAGAAGGTTATCGATCGCCAGAATGGGTGAGAGCTCATGGTGGAACAACAATTACCTACACGATCGTTGGAGGCAGTTCCAAGAGATACAAAGGAGTGATGTTTCAAAATGGAAAATATGTAGAAGTTGAATTTGGAAATAATGCAGTTTTCGATGATGCAAAAAATGGTGTTTATACAGTAAGTTTTTACAAATGTAAAGACAGTTGCATGCCTCATAAAACTGATAACAAAACTAAAATTCGTAGCAGTGATAAAAAAGTAGCAACTGTTTCAGTAATTGCTCGACCAGGTGAAGATGTGAGACTTGTATTTAATGCCAGTAACAATTCTGTAACTTTTACTTCAGGAACTGCTGGGCGTCCAATTGATCCTTTTTTAGCAAAGAAAAATTTAGCAAAAAGGCATGCTGGACAGAAGTGTGAGATTTTTAATACTGAAGAGAAAAAAGAAATTTTTATGCAGGCAGCTTTGAAACAAGATTCAGTGAATATAAAAGATATTAATAAATATATTAAGTTAGGTCTTTTGCCAGAATCTTTTCAGGAAGAAATTGAAGAGGTTATTGTGGAATAATAGTTGTGTGATTTTAATTTTAGTAAAAAGTAATAATTCGTAAATTATTACTTTTTTGTTTTGCGAGGAGTAGTAATTATTACTTAGTTTTTATTCACTAAGAGTCTAATTTTCCGTAGTTCTGCTACGTTCGTGATATACTGAATTAATGATTAAATATATACAAAAAAGTCACAATGTTTCAATATTGATTTATTATTTTGTATGTCCAGCTAAATTTAATAAAAAATCTAATAGCAAAACAAATTTTCAAAGAATGTCCTAAAGTTAAAAAAGAATTGTGGGGAGAAAAATTTTGGTCAAGCGGATATTTTATAAATACGGTAAGTAAATTTGGAAGTGAAAAAAGTATAACAAGTTATATGAAGAATCAAGAAATTAAGAATTACAAAAAATACACTCTCAGCAACTGACACCGCTTTAAAAAATACCCTGTCAGCTCTTGATGGGTAGTTTATTAAGGATTTTTAATAATGAATTTGATTTTACGTCGCTTATTGATGTTTATCAAGAGGGTGAGAATGTTGTGGTGAAGACTCCTATTTCTGATATTGTATTGATAAGGAGGATGTTGATATTTTGATTGAGGACAATGCTTTGACTGTTTCTGGAAATACATCAAGTAAAGAAGAGGTTAAAAAGGAGTCCTATTATCGAAAGGATGTTTGAGAGAGGAGTTTTTCTCGATCGGTTTCTTTGCCTGTGATGGTTAAGGAGGATGAAGCTAAAGCGAGTTACAAAAAAGGTGTTTTGCGGATTGTGATTCCTAAGATTGAAAAATCTCAATCGAAAAAGATAGTGGTTGAAATGGAGGATTAGTTTTTCTTTGGGTTGCTTGGCGGATGAGCTGAATGACCTTTTGGAAAAGTTAGAGCTTTTGAAATTGTGTTTAAAAAAAGAAGCACAGGAAACAGCTTTGTGCTTCCCCGTGCTAAACTCCTTTATTGTTGCAGTGCCTGTTTAGTGGCATTTTGCAAAGGCAATAGATAAATTTCATCTAAAGTTGTTATTTTGAGATGTTCTTTTCGAAATCTTGTATTGTATTGGGCAGTTGAGAACCAACACCTCTCTCTGATTATTACTTCCGTACTTTCTTCGGAAGAGTGATATATTGCTGTATAGAAAAAACCTGCGTGATTTTCATCAGCTATTTCTACTGTTTTTACTATAAGCACTTCCTTTTTGAGTGAGCTATAAAAAATATCTTTATCTTTTATTTCTGAAATTTCAGGGATCATGTGTTTTCTCCTTGCTTCTGAGTTGTCCAGTAAAATTACTAGATACTTTAGGTTATCAGAAGAAGAAGAAGAAGAAGAAGAAGAAGAAGTCAAATGTGAATTTTTTAAAAACTAGCACTCTCTTGACATGAGTGCCAATTTCTCGTAAAATACAAATGTAACAAAAATATAAGTAATTTAATTAAGTTTTTTGGTTGTTAGTTTTGCGGTAGTAGTGAACGGTTTAAAACCGTTCTACTACGAAAGATAATTAGAACAATCAAAAAATTAACAAAAAACAATATGGGAAAAATATTAGGAATCGATCTCGGAACCACAAACTCAGCGATGGCTGTAGTTGAAGGTGGAAAGCCAGAGATCTTAGAAAATAAAGAAGGAAACCGAACAACTCCTTCAGTAGTTGCAATCAATAAAAATGATGAACGTTTAGTAGGTCTGTTGGCAAAGCGTCAAGCTGTAACTAATCCTGAAAACACATTGTTTTCAACAAAGCGTTTGATCGGTCGTGATTTTACGGATTCAGAAGTTCAAGAAGATATTAAACTTTTTCCGTTTAAAGTTGCAAAGGCTGACAATGGTGGAATCAAAGTAGTGATGGGCGGAAAAGAGTTCACTCCACAAGAGATTAGTGCAATGATTCTTGGTAAATTGAAAGCAGATGCGGAAGAGAAATTAGGCGAAACAATTGAAGAAGCAGTAATTACAGTTCCTGCATATTTTGATGATGCACAGAGAAAGGCAACAAAAGAGGCGGGAGAGATTGCAGGTTTGAAAGTTCGTCGAGTAATTAACGAACCGACTGCAGCTGCATTGGCTTACGGATTTGATAAAAAGAATGAAGAAAAAATTGTTGTTTATGATTTAGGTGGTGGTACTTTTGATGTTTCTGTTTTGGAGGTTAGTGAAGACACAATTGAAGTTAAGGCTACTCATGGTGATACTCACTTAGGTGGTGATGATTTTGATCAGGTTCTTATTAAATGGATTTTGGATGAATTTAAAAAGGCTGAGGGAATTGATCTTTCAAAAGATAATCTAGCATTACAAAGAGTTAAGGAAGCGGCAGAGAAGACAAAAATTGAGCTTTCAACAGCTGCTCAGAGTGAGATTAACCAACCGTTTATTACTTCAGGAGAAGATGGTCCAAAACATTTGGTTATGACTTTGACTCGAGCGAAGATGGAAGAATTAGTTCATGATTTGGTTCAAAAAACATTAGAGCCGACTGAAGCAGCGATTAAAGAAGCAGGACTTTCAAAGGGTGATATTAATGAAATTATTTTGGTGGGTGGTATGACTCGAATGCCAATTATTCAGAAAACTGTTGAGGAATATTTTGGTAAAAAACCTAATGTTTCTGTTAATCCTGATGAGGTTGTGGCAAGTGGTGCTGCGATTCAGGGTGGTGTTTTTCAAGGTGATGTGAAAGATGTTTTGCTTTTGGATGTTACTCCTTTGACTTTGGGAATTGAGACTATGGGTGGTGTGCGAACTCCATTGATTGAAAAGAATACTACTATTCCTGCTAGTCAATCTCAGACTTTTTCTACTGCGGCTGATAATCAACCGAGTGTTGAGATTCATGTTTTGCAAGGTGAACGTGAGATGGCTGTGGATAATAAGACTTTGGGACGTTTCATTCTTGATTCGATTCCGCCAGCTCCTCGAGGAGTGCCACAGGTTGAAGTTTCTTTCGATATTGATGCAAATGGTATCTTGAATGTTAAAGCGATTGATAAGGCTAGTGGAAAAGAGCAGTCAATTAAGATTGAGGGTTCATCTGGTTTGTCTGATGAGGAAGTTGATAAGATGAAAAAGGATGCTGAGGCTCACGCTGAGGAGGACAAGAAAAAGAAAGAGGGTGTTGAGATTCGAAATACTGCTGATACGTTAGTTTTTACAAGTGAAAAGGCTTTGAAAGAGGCTGGTGATAAGATTACGGTTGATGAGAAAAAGCCGGTTGAGGAAAAGATTGAGGCTTTGAAAACGGTATTGGCTGATGAGAAAGCTGATAATGAGGCGATTAAGAAATCTAGTGAAGAGCTTTCTACTGCGGCTCAGGTGATTGGTGAGAAGCTTTATAAAGCGGCTCAGGAGGCTCAGGCTAAAGAGGGTGGCGATTGTGCTGGGGGAACTTGTGGGGGTGATGATGAGAAGAAAAGTGATGTTAAAGAGGCTGAGGTTGAGAAAGAAGAGGAGGAGAAGAAAGATGATGGTGAGGGTGAAGAGAAGAAATAGGGAATTTGGAAAAACCGAAGGCGAGAGCCTTCGGTTTTTTGTAATAAATAAATTATGAAAGAATTTTTAGACTTATTAGTTGATTGGGGTAATTTAGGGTTTATTGAATTTTTAAATAAATTAGATCCGTCTCATTTTCAGAATGTTATTTTGGGAATGTTGACTATGTTAGTTCCGATTGGAGTTGCAGTTTTGAGTTATTTTTTTGAAAAAAGAGCAGAAGGAAAAGTCGATACAAATTTAGAATTATTCATTCTATTAAAAGAGATCTTAAAAGTAGATAAGATTTTATTTTTTTCTACCCTTGTTTTGTTTAATTTTATTTTTTATAAAAATTATTTTTGGGTTTTTAAGATTGTATTAATTTTTAGCTTTTTAGCTTTTATAATTTGGCTTATTTGGAGTCCCTTTAGAAATATTTGGAAATGGGTTTTTGAGTCAGATAAAGATTTTGCTTTAAAATTTTTGAAAAAATATAAAATGGATAAAAAAATTCTTTTAAAGTCTTGGGAGTCTGTTTGGGTTAGTAAAGGTGATAGTTTGGAAGAAGAGTATACAGAAATTTTTTGTGGTCTTGTTAATGAAATTATTAGTGAGGGTGATTATAATTCTGCTACAATAATGGCAAATGTTTATAGAAAGCATATAAAGAATAGAGATTATTATCTAATTGCAACAGTTGTACTTCCTAATTTGTTGAAATGGATTAAGATTGAAACAAAAATGGAGAGAGAAGGTAAATTCAAAGAAATAAAATTTTTTATTGTAAGGGGTGGTTTTTTAGAAATTACTTTTTTGATGATATTTTAAGGAGTAAGCCAAAAGATAACTTATCGAATTTTGGATGTATTTATGATGAAATTAAAAAGTATGAAAATGATAAGGAAATTATAAATTTATTTTTTGATAAAATTTTCCGTTATATTTTTGATTGTAGGGATAGTAGTTTGAAGTCAGCTATTCTAAATACTTTTCCAGAAGATTGGAAGATAACAGAGGAGGATTATAATAACTTTTTTCAAAAGGTGATTCAGGAAAAATTTATAAAATTTTCAAAAACAAATAACAACACGTATGATGTATTTGATACTATTAAAGTATTATTTCCTAAAATCAGTGTTAAATGGTTTATGTGCTACCTTTCTTTCTATCTTTATGATCCTAAAAGTTTTTTAACTACAGATCTGTGGGTTTCAATAGATGGACTAGTTAGTTTTCGTAGTGAAGAGGAGAAAAGACGAGTTAAAAATGAAAAAATAAATACAATAAATTTAATGAAAAAACTATTCCTGAATTTTTATGGTAAGAAAGAAAAATTAGAAAAAATTAAAAAAAGTTTGGAAAAAATATCTGAATTTAGGGAAGAGAATAAAGTGTTAGCAATAAATATTGTTATTATAGATTTTTTAGAAACTTTTAAATAAATCAAAAATCTCTAAAATGTCATTCCCGTCCGTAGCGAAGTGGGGTACTGATGATATGTTATAATCAAAATCATGTATAATTCAAATAAAAAAATAGAAAATAAATCACTGGCAGTTTTACGTAAAGATCTCGATGACTATTTAAAAAGTCATTATTTTATTTATGTAAAAGCATTGAAAAGAAAAGTATTTTTAGATAAATTACCAAATGCAATTATACATCGCAAAAGTACAAGAAAAAAACGCTTGCAATGTTTTTTAGTTGCGTGTGATATTTTGAAATACGAACGTAATTATAAAGAAAAAATAAATGGTAAACATGAAAGAGAGTTTGAGATTAAAGGAAATTCAGTTGATGAAATGATTGTCGGAATACATATTAGAGAAGAAATTACAGATAAGGGAAAAAATAAAAAATTATTTTTTGTTTCATGTTTTTTCTCCAAAAAGTAAAAACTCCGCCCGCTAGCTAGAGGGGCCGAGTTTTTCGAATTGTTTTCACTCATATGGAATTATTACTAACCTCGAAGGCAAACCATACTTGCGTACTTCAATGTATCTTTATTATACATTTTTTTAGTATTTAGTCAATGTCTCAAAGATTTTTATTTTCTAAAACAACCTTTCAATTTATCCTCAATCTCATTAAAAGACTTACCCAAAATAGATTTATTAACATAAATAATAACATCACAATTTTCAGGAAAAAGATTAACATTTTTTTTCAAAACTTCTCGCAATTTCCTTTTAATTCCATTCCGTTCAACAGCTTTCAAAGAAACCTTTTTAGAAACTACAACTGCAAAACGATTGAGTTCAAGATTATTTTTTAAAACTTTAACCATAAAAAAATCACCATAAAAACTTTTTCCATTTCGAAAAACTTTATTAAAATCATCATCTTTAGAAATACGATATTTTTTAGCAAACATTAAAAATCATTTTTTTAATTACCTTTTCATGTTACATATTAAAACAACTTTGGTCAATCTTGACTAATGTCTAATTTTTGAATACAATAGGTAGTATTGATTAATAATTTGCGCCGTTAGCTCAGTCGGTAGAGCAGTTGACTCTTAATCAAACGGTCGGGGGTTCAAATCCCTCACGGCGCACAGGTGAAGTCCTTTTTTGAGGATTTCTTTCGCTCCCATAGCTCAACGGATAGAGCAATAGCCTTCTAAGCTGGAGATCTAGGTTCGATTCCTAGTGGGGGTACAAATTTAAAAAACCACTACATTAATTTGAGTGGTTTTTTTGTTTTAGAAATAAAATAGGGAACGGTTTGAAGCTATTTCCTATGAAAATTATTCTTTATAACATTTTAAGATCGGGGATATTTATCAGGGGAAGCGTAAAAACTTCTGAAAACCTCATCGATTACGAGTTCGCCATTTTTATCGAAAACTTTTTGAGTAAAATAAGTTCGCATTGATCCATCGGGATTTTTTTCAGTTACGAAAGGTCCTTTAACTTCCACTTTGCGTTTATCACTTGTTCCGTAAAATCTAAAAAATAAATCGTTAGTATCTTCTTTAATTTCCACTTGAACTAAAATATGATTAGGCGTATTGTTTACAAATTTTAAATCAGGTTTAGGTAAATAGATAGCGGCATCCATTCCTTGAGGCGCGTAGTAGTGAACGGGATAAGCATGATTTCTTCTCGCTGTAATTGCTAATCCACTGTAAATAGCTGCTCGAAATGTAGTGGTGGAAACTTGACAAATTCCGCCACCAAATTCTTTAACTGTTTCATCTTTTTTGATAACCAATTCTTCTTTGTAACCACTCTCACCGTCAACTGGTCCTAATGTGTCAACAAATGAAAATTCTTCCTCTGGCTTGAGTAATAATCCATCAAATTTATTGACAGCAGTTTTAATATTATGAATACGAGTTTTAGTAGATCCATGAAAATTAGATTTTCCTTCTCCGACAAGCTTATTTATACCTAGACTTTTCAAGTTATCAGATCTGACATCGGCTTTTTCAATTTTATAAGATAATTCTACATTTTCTGGAAGTTCTGTGTTAGCGGTGATAGTGTCGATGATTATCTGGGTACTTTCGGGAATATTTAAACTTAAGCCATCATTTTCTGGAAAATCTATTTCAACTTTTTCAGTTTCTTCGTTAAATTTTATTTTAGCATCTTTGGTGTTCTTGTTAACTTTTTGAGACAAGGTCGACACGTAAAAAGCTATACTTGATTCATTAACAGAGAAGTGGACATTTTTTTGAATATGATATTTATCTTGTAAAGAATTAGTTAATAAGCAAATATCTTCTTGATTTTGGTAATAATTTATATTTTCAATTTCTGAGTCATAAGAATTGTCTGTTATTAAATAAGGCGTAAACTCAAACCAATCTGCAAGGGTTGAGTAAGCTAAATTTTCTTCAATATCGTTAATTTTTAATTTAAGTGAAGATTTATTTGCAAAGGAATTTTTTGTATTTGCAAGCAAAAATATTAATCCAATAAATAATATTGCATTAAATTTTAAAAATATATATTTTTTTCGAAAAAGATTTTTCATTTAATTAAAATTTTCTTAGAAATAAATAAAGAGAGCGTAAAATCAAGCTCTCTTTATTTTAAAAATTTGGTAAAACTATTTTTTTTAGAATCCGCGAACTTGAATTTTCTTAGCGATTAAAGTGTCAGCTTTAGGTAATTTGATTGTCAAAATTCCATTTTTTAAAGACGCATCAATTTTATCAGTAACTACATCCATAGGTAGAACGATTGATCGAGAGAAAGTTCCCCAATAACATTCTTGATAATAATAACTATCTTCGTCAATATTTTCCTCCTGTTTACGCTCTCCTTTGATAGTGATCATGTCATTACTTATTGAAACATCAACATCCTCAGGTTTTACTCCTGCAATCGTTGATTTGATAACAATGCTAGTATTTGTTTGATATACGTCGATTGTTAATTGACCATCAGCCTCTCCATTTTCTTCATACTCTGAATATTCTTCATTAGGATTTTCCTGAACAACGTCAATATCTTGATCAGGTGTATCTAAATTGTCTTGTGGATAATCTTCTTCACCACTGTAAATAGGTGTAGAATTTAAAGATTGTTGAGCTGTATTTTCTTCAACATTTTCTTCTTCAGAACCAGTGATTCTGTTTAAAAAAGATGACTTTTGTTTTTGCATATATTTATTTTAATTTTTCTTTATTATAGAACATTTACTTCAAAAATGCAATACCCTTTCATTCTATCTTAAAAACGATAAAATTACAATATTAATTCCGGCATGTAAAATTATTATAAATAGCAACATTATGAATATGTAATTTTTTGGTATTTTTGAAAGGCTGTAAATTAGTAAAATTCCTAAAATTATGTGGGTTAAAAAAACTACTGTTATTTGCCAAATGGAAATCATTGAAAGGGAATGATTGTTTTTATAATAAAATAAAATTAATTCTGTGAGAGCAAAACCGCTTCCGAGTAATCCTCCGTGTAAAGTTAAATTTTTTTTTGTGACGTAAAGTAATGTTCTTTTCCAGAAAATTGTGAATTTTAAACTTTCTTCAATTGTGGCGACTAGGAAAATAATTAATAAAGCTAATGGAAAAGCGAATTCTGTATATTGAAAAGTGAAAGCGGAAAATCCTAAAATGTCTTTGATAATTATTTCGCAAAAGACTTCTAAAATTAATGCAGTTAAAGCTACGATGAAACCCCAAATTAGTGATTCGATGTATTTCATTTTTTTGAAATTTTAAATTTTAATTAAATTTTTTAAAAAAATTGCACTTGACTTCTTTTTCTTCTTCTGATAAAGTAAAATGTTGCAGATGATAGATATTCAATATTTAAAATTCAGGAGAAAAAAATGGAATTAATTATTACTATTAGTAACATTGTGATTTTATTTGTAGCAGTATTTACTATTGGAATGTTTAAGGGGTTTGTTAGTGGTGTGAAATGCAAAAAAGAAGATAGGGAAGTATGTAGAAGTTCTTCCAACGAATTGGAAATTATCAGATGTTTTTTGAGAAATATTTTTTCTCGTTGAATTGGTAAGTCCGTATCAGAAACTTGATGCGGACTATATTTTTATTAACTTAAATTTTTCAAATGTTCTTCTAATTTAATTATTTTTTCTTGAGTTTTTTTAAAATTATCTCGTTCTTGATTAACAACATTTTCAGGAGCTTTACTTACAAATTGTTCGCTGGACAATCTTTTTTCCAATCCTTTTTGATAACCAATAGTTTTCCGCAAATCCTGTTCAATTCTATTTTTTTCCTTTTTAATATCAATCACATTTTCCAAATGAACATACAATTTCAAATCGCCAACAACATCTGAAGCAGATTGTTTTTGAATCTCATCTTTTTCGATAATTTTAATTTCAGAAATATTACCTAATTTTTTAATTATTTCTTTATTTTCTTTTATTTCTTCATTTTCATCAGAATTTACCAAAGTAATAGTTACATTTTCATTAATCGCTACGTTGTAAGTTGAACGAATATTTCTAATTTTCACAATTAATTCTTGAATCAAAGCAAAATTATTTTCAAGCTCAGGATTGTCCAATTCAGATTTTAACGTTTTATTGTCAGTCCATTTTTCAACCATTAATAAATTATTCTTATCAGTTGCAAACATTTCTTGCCAAATTTTTTCAGTTACGAAAGGTATGAAAGGGTGCCACATTTTCACAATTTGTTTATAAACGTAAATTAGAATTGCATCATTTTTTTCTATTTTATGAACTTCAACATACCAGTCGGCAAAATCATTTCGAGTGAAGTTCCGTAGTTTTTCGCTAGCTTGAGAAAAATCATATTTTTCAATGTCAGCAGTAGCTTCTTTTGTAATTTCAATAAGTTTAGTTAAAATCCATTTATCGGTCGTTGTTAGATTATATTTTTTAGGAATATTATTTTGTAAATCAGGACATGCTGAATTTATATAACGACCAATATTCCATAATTTTGTAGTAAAATTTCGACTACTTTCAATTTTTTTTGGATAAATTTTTAAATCATTACCAGGTGATATTCCTGTAATGCAACTAAGTCTCAGAGCATCAGCACCATACTCTTCTACAATATCTATTGGATCCATGGCGTTTCCAAGTGATTTTGAAAATTTATTACCTTCCTTGTCAGTAAGCATTCCATGGGGATAGACATCTTTAAAAGGTATTTCATCCAATGTGTAGGTTGTCATTAGTATCATACGTGCCATCCAAAAGAATATAATATCTCGTCCCATTGTCATGAAATTTGTTGGATGGAAATCTTTGAAGTCTTTGGTTTTTTCAGGCCAGCCTAATGTTGAAAATGTCCAAAGTCCAGAGGAAAACCAAGTGTCTAAAGTATCAGGATCTTGTTGCCACAATTTGCAAGAATCTAAAATTTCTTGATGCTTGTCTCCTGTAAAATGATTAGCCTTCTTCACTATTGTGAGTGGTACATTTAATTTTTCAGATAATTTTTCAGACATTTCATTGGGAATGTAAGGATCATCAGTAGAATGTAAAACTTCAATTTCACTAATATTATTTTTTATTTTATCAAATTTCCATTCACCAATATCATTAAAAAAATCAGGAATAGCCTCATTTTCTAAAGGTGTGCAAACTGCTATTAATTTACCAAATTTATGACCTTCTTGTGCTGTTGCTAAAGCTAATGTTGCGCCCAAAGAACGTCCAATAACAATTGTATCTTCATCTATATTTAATTTTTTAAACTCAGATAACCATTCAGCGTAATTTGGATTTTCAGCATTTGGTAATTTAGGTGCTTCAACGTGTAAATTAAGATCTTCTAATTCTTTTTTTAGCCATGGAAAAAATGCTTCTGTTGGATCAGATCCCCAAGCATGTAATAAAACAACTTTATTATATTTTTCTTTAGGTTTATTTTCTCCGACAAAAATTTCTTTTTCTCCATTATTTTCTCGATACCAAACTGGGATTTGATGACCCCACCAAATTTGTCGTGAAATACACCAATCTCGTAAATTATCAATCCAAGAAAAATAAGTTTCCTCAAATCGTTTGGGTGTAATATTTATTTTTTGTTTAGGATTATTATTATGTCCAGTTCGCACAGCTTCCTGCATCAACTCCTTTAAACTTTTATTTTTTCCAGGAATTTTTTTATTAACATCAATAAACCACTGAGTCATTGGAATCGATTCTATAACATCACCAAATCTATCTGAAGTACCAACATTTTGCGTAATTTCTTCTTCTTTTTCTAATAAATCATTTTCCTTTAAGTAATTAACAAATTTTTCTCGAGCTTTATCAACTGAAAGTCCTTGATAATTAACGCCAGCTTCAGCTGTCATTTTTCCATCTTTATCAATTACTTGAATTAAACCAATAGGATCATTTTTAGCTTTTTGTTTTTCATACATTGCAAAATCAATTGGACTATGTGCCGGAGTTACTCCAAGTGCTCCAGTTCCAAAATCTTTTTCAACTT
The DNA here is from genome assembly GCA_023133275.1 of Candidatus Moraniibacteriota bacterium. Lineage (GTDB taxonomy): Bacteria > Patescibacteriota > Minisyncoccia > Moranbacterales > JAGLWU01. The sequence goes on along the minus strand of JAGLWU010000009.1, from coordinate 12,572 downwards.
CAGAATCAGTAATAATTTTAATTTCAAGGGGGTTTTTTGCACCCACATCAACAGTATATATTTTACCAATAAATTCCTGGTATCTTTTATCATCTGGATTAACTGCTACTGCCGTATCACCAAGTTTTGTTTCTGGTCGTGTTGTAGCGATTGTAATTGGAAAATCTTTACTATATTTAAAAGTATATAATTTGGCTGGTCGTTCAATATGTTCCAATTCGTCATCAGAACAAGTAGATTGACCTTTAACAGACCAATTGATCACTCGATGTCCGCGATAGATTAATCCATCTTCGTGCATTTTTACAAATACAGTATTAACTGCCTGTGATCGGGTTTCATCAAATGTATAAGCTAAACGACTCCAGTCGCAACTCGTACCCATTTTACGAATTTGTGAAATGATAGTTGATTTTGAATTTTCAGCATATTCACGAATTTCGTTAAGTAGTTTTTTTCGACCAAGTTCTTCGCGCGGATTTTTAATACCTTTTTCAATTAATATTTTTTCTACTTTTGCTTGAGTGGCCACGGCTGCGTGATCTGTTCCAGGGAGGAGAAGTGCTTTTTTACCATTCATGCGTTGATAGCGAATCATTATGTCCATAATTGAATTTTCCATTGCATGACCGAGATGAAGCACTCCGGTAACATTTGGTGGTGGCATCATTATGGAATATGGTTCACCATCTAAATTGTCAGGATTAAAATATCCACTTTCTTCCCATTTTTTATAAATGTCATCTTCAACTTCTTGAGGATTGTAAGTTTTTGAAAAATCTTTAGACATAGTTTTTTATTCATTAAATTTAATAGTTTAAATATAGCAGTAAAATAGGGAAGTTTCAAGAAGAAATTAATTAGACAGGTAACAAATTAGATATATATAGAGACATTGCACTACGGTGTTTTAGGTCATAGAAAAACAAGCAAGGTAACTGTTCAGAAAATATAAATTATTAGTATTACGTTATCTTTGAGTTGAGAATTTTCAACCTCTATATTACAATAACAGAAAATTTTTTAGAATTTTAACAAGAGGTCATGACCCCTTGTTTCAGAAAAGCTCGTGCGGCGAGCACTTTTTAAATAATTAAAATTAAATAAAATAAAAAGACGAGTATTAAAACTCGTCTTTTTTTAATTCAACTTTTTTGTAAAGCTAAATTATTTTACATCAATTTTATATTCGCCTGGCATCACGTTTGGTAAATACAACTTACCATCTTTTGTTGTCATAAATTCTCCAACTGGAATTTTTTGATCATTGATGTAAGTGTAAATTTTAACTTTGTGTGATTTCTTAATTTTTTCTCCGTCTTCATCACGCAATCTAATGTACAAATTAAATCTTTGCATTGGATTTGCGACATCGCCGTCTTTATATTTAAATTTATATTTTCCAGAAATTACATCAGTTAAACGTAATGTATTAGTCGTGTCAGTTCTTTCGTAAGCAGTGTAAAACCAATCACTATCATCAATTTTAGCTTTTACTTTAATACGTGGTCGGTCTTTCTTTTTACTTAAAGATGCATTTTCATCAACTTCAATTTTGTATTCCATTCCAGGAATAACGTTCTCTAATTCAAGTTCGCCATCACTATCAGTTTCATAAACATTTACCAAAATTTTATTATTACCAGCAACAATACTCGGCAAAGAAGCTGTATCAATGTAAGCGTATACTTTTACATCAACTTTTTCATCAAATTCTCGTCCTTTTTCATCATACATTTGAGCTTTTACATCTAAAATTTGAGATGTTTGTGCATCATCCTCGTCAATTTCTAATCTGTATTTTCCAGGTAGCATTTTTTTTAATTTTAAAGTTCCATGACTGGTTGTGTGTTTTTCCATGGCTTTAAACCAATCGTCTCCTTGTTCTGTGTAAACTTTGACTTTGACATTGTCGGCATTGACGGATGTGGCACTTGCAATTTTTGTGGCTGAGTACATTGGTAATACTCCTAGGCAAAAGACAATTGCTCCTGCGAAAATTTTCTTTTTCATATTTTTATTTTATGAATTTATTTATTTAATTTTACAATGTTAAATAGTTTATAACATTGCTGAAATTATAGCATACAATTTTAAAATCTGAAATATTGTAAGTTTTTATATCAATTTTTAATCTTTCATATCCATGATTTTTTCTAGTGTGTTTCCTCTTATATTTATAGTAGTAATTGTTTAGATAATTACTCCATCATATTATACGAGATCTGAATTCTGAGGGTAATTCTAATTATAATACTGGATAATTTTAGCAAATAAAAAAGGTTGTAATAGCGTTTGCCATTACAACCTAATTAGCTCTTAATAATTTTAGTTAGCTAAAGAAACATTTTATTATTTCTTTTCCTTTTTTCCCCTAACTAATACTCGCGGAAAAGCCATATCTAGTGTTTCTGGCGTCCAGTCCCAATACCAGAAGCAGTTTTTTCTCGTAATTCCTGTTGCTATGATCTTTTGCCAAAGGGCAGCATCACCACAGTCCTGAAGATCTAGAGTTGGAATGATTTTACTGTCATCACTCATATTCTCCATGATATCAGAAATGGCTGTTTCATAGATCCAGCTTTGAGGGTATCCCCAATCATCATTGTAAAGCATTGGAGAAACCCAGTCGATAGCGTCTTCAAATCTTGATGGATCTTGGGCAACTTCGTGCATCGCAACTGGAAGTACAAAAATTCCCACTTCCAAATTCGGATCAATGCTCTTGATCAGGTTAGCTGATTCAATGATATAATTAGCAATTATATCTTCTCGAAATTTATTCCAAAGAAGTAACGTATCATTTTCCGTTGAAAAATTAATACTAATAGGATCGATTCCGTACAATGCTTGAAATTTAGCACGGACAGAATCACTGAGATCCATATTATAATCATCGAATCTTACCCAATCCAAATAAATGCCAGTGAGCAGATGACCGTAATTAGTGGCAATTTCTGCTAGTATAGATCTTTGGTAGTTTTGAACTTCAGGATGGGATGGATTGACAAACCATTCGTTATTTGGATTATAAAACTCCACTAATTCCGTATCAGGATTGAGCCATATCATTTGGAGATCTGAATTATTCTTTATTATGACGACTTTATCATGGAATTGTGGAACCCAAGCATACAGCTTAATTCCATTAGCTTTACAAAATTCTCCTACATATCGCAAAGCATCCAAATTAGATTCCTGATAGTCAAATGCTTTGGGGGCAATTGAGCTGTCATAAAAAACTTCCCCTGAATCCATATGGGGCAGATCTTCATCATTCTTTACAAGTAGAATGATTGTTGTTATACCTTCGTTCTTGAAGAGTTCGAGATGTGTGTCTGCAGCATCCCACCAGACGAAATTTTCAGGAGTTCGAATGATAATTGTTTTTTCTGTCATTGGTTCAACAGGCTCAGGTCGTACAGGTTTTTTTGCCAATGCTACTGAATTCAGTAGCAATACTGCTGACAATACTAGTAGCATTGTTTTCAAACTGTTTTTCATTTTGATTCACCTTTTTTTGAGGTTTAAAATTATTAAAGAGCTTGCAAATAATTATATAGCACTTTTTAAATAAGTCAAGCTTTTGCCTCAAACTTCAAATCTCGCTATACTACATAAAGAAAACATTATTAAAAAATTATAAAAAATATGATAAAAAACAAATCAAAAAAATTACTCTTACTTGACGGAAACGCAATCGTTCATCGAGCCTTTCACGGAATTCCACCACTCACCACCCAAAGTGGATTACAAGTCAACGCCGTCTACGGATTTACTGCAACTTTTCTTAACGTCCTAGAAAAATTCCAACCAGATTACATTGTCGCCACCTTTGATTTACCAGGAAAAACTTTTCGGCATGAAAAATTTTCTGATTACAAAGCAAATCGAAAAGCAACTGCTGAAGATTTAATTCCGCAATTTACTTTAGTGAAAGATGTGATGAAAGCTTTTAACATTGCTATTTTAGAAAAAGCGGGATTTGAAGCTGATGACATTATTGGAACATTATCCGTTCAGGCGAGTGAGAAAAATTTGGAAACGATTATTGTTACAGGTGATAAAGATACGTTGCAACTCGTTGACGATCAGGTGAAAGTTTTTACTATGTCGCGGGGAATTAATGATATGCTACTTTACGATCAAGAAATGGTGAAAGATAAAATGGGTGTTTTGCCAGATCAAGTGATTGAGTATAAAGGTTTACGAGGAGATGCGAGTGATAATATTCCGGGGGTAAAAGGCGTTGGCGATAAAACGGCTTTAACTTTATTGCAAGAATATCCGACTTTGGAAAAAATTTACGAAAATTTAGATAATATTAAAGAGAGCGTTCGGAAAAAATTAATCGCTGATAAAGAGAAAGCTTTTTTGTCTCGAGAGTTAGGAGTTATTTTAACAAATGTTCCGGTGAAGCTTGATTTGAAAAAAGCGGATGTTAATCAAATTTCATTCGATGGAGCAAGGAAGATTTTTCATGAATTTGAGTTTAAGCGATTGATCAAACGATTGCCTGACAATGGCGAGTTTGAAGAGAAAAATAAAAATGCTAATCAGTTTACAATTTTAGATTCTTCTAATATTAGTAAAATTGTTGAATCTTTTTCTAAAAAAATGATTGGTGTTTTTCCGGATGTGGAAGATTCTATTTTTTACGGTTTGGGTTTGGCGACGGAAAAAGAAAATTTTTATTTACCTTTTGATAAAAAAAATAAAGAAATTTTTCAGGAATTTTTGCTAAATGAAGAAATTGAAAAAACTTTTTTTGATGTGAAAAATTTATTACACATTCTTGATAAAAATGATTTGAGTTTGAAAAAAATTGATTCTGATATTTTATTGGAAGCTTACGTTTGTCGGACGGGGAAGAAGATTGTGTTAGATGATTTGATTTTTGAAGTTACGGGGCGAGTAGTTAGTCCTGAGAAGAAAAGTAATCAAATGGCTTTAAATTTGCGAAATGAAAAAAAGGCTCAGCAAGAAGTTTGTCAGAAAGCGAAAGATATTTTATTAATCCACGATTTTTTTACCAAAGAAATTAAATCTATTGCTAAACAGCAAAATAAGGAAAAAAATATTAAATCTCTTTTAGAAAATTTAGAAATGCCACTTGTTCAAATTTTATTCGACATGGAAAAAAATGGTGTAGCTTTTGATAGCAAAATTTTTGAAGAAATTGCGAAAGATTTTAATAAAAAAATTGGTAAATTAGAAAAAGATATTTACAAAATGGCGGGCGAGGAATTTAATATTAATTCGACGAAACAGTTGCGAGTGATTCTTTTTGAAAAACTGAAAATTGATACGACTAATATTAAAAAAACGAAAACAGGTTTTTCGACTGCTTCCAGTGAGTTGGAAAAAATTAAAGAAATGCATCCGATTGCTTTGAAAATTGAAAAATATCGAGAATTGTTTAAATTGAAAACGACTTATGTTGATGCTTTGCCAAAATTAACAGATTCTAATAATCGGATTCACACTACTTTCAATCAAGCGATTACAGCGACGGGACGACTTTCTTCCTCTGAACCGAATTTGCAAAATATTCCGATTCGAACGGAAACTGGACGACGTTTGCGAAAAGGTTTTGTGGCGGAGAAAGGTTTTAAATTGGTGAGTGCGGATTATTCTCAAATTGATTTGCGATGTATTGCTCATGTCAGTCAGGATAAAAATTTGATTCAGGCGTTTAAAAATAATATGGACATTCATTCTTTCACAGCGGCGACGGTGCGAGGGAAGGATGTTTCTGAAGTTAGTAAAACTGAGCGAAGTGCAGCAAAGGAATTGAATTTCGGACTTATTTATGGAATGGGTTCTTTTGGTTTTTCTCGAGCGGCGGGAATTACTGTTGAAGAGGCGAAGGATTTTATTAAAAAATATTTTGAGAAATTTCCTGAGGTGAAAAAATATATTGAGCAGACTAAAAAGGAAGTTGAGGAAAATGGTTTTGTGGAAACGGAAATGGGACGACGACGAAATGTTCCGGAAATTCAATCAAAAAATTTTCAACTTCGAACGATGGGGGAGCGGATGGCGGTGAATATGCCGATTCAGGGTTTGGCGGCGGATATTATGAAGTTGGCGATGATTGGGGTTTTTGATTATTTGAAGGATAATTTTGAATCTGATGAAGCGAGGATGATTTTGCAGATTCATGATGAGGTTATTTTGGAGGTTCAGGATGATTTGGTGGAGAGGGTTTCTGAGGATATTAGAAAAATTATGGAGGAGGTTTATAAATTTTCTGTGCCATTGGTGGTTGATATTGCGGTTGGGGTTGATTGGGGGGAATTGTAGGTTTATAAGTGGTTAGTAGAAAGTAGATTGTAGAAGCGTAGCATTGCTACGTTTTTTTGATTGGTTGTATTGCAGATTATTTTTTAAAGTTGTATAGATAGTTGTTTAGGTTCTTTTTTATTTTTTAGAATTATTTTTATGTTTTTATCGTCAACTTTAGTTACTGATAAAGGAAATGTTTCAATTTTTTTGTCTATGGGAAGATTTATAATTTCTGTTTCATTATATTTATAAACAAGCACAACTTCTCTTGTTATTTTTTTATCACCACTTTTTTGTGGGGATATTGTATAATTAACTTGTGCTGTAATTGTTTTTACTTGTAAAGTATCTTCAAAATAAGATTTATAAAAATTTTCATCTTTCATATAAATAGAATAATGATCTTTATCTTTTTTTATGTCTTTTACTTGCTATGCGAGTTTTTTATTTTCGTGTGTATTTATTTGGGAAACTATACGTAAATTATGAATGGCTGTGAATGTTTTGGATACATTTTCTTTTGGTAATTCAATATATTTTTTGAAATCATCTCTTTCGATTGTTTTTTCTGCTATAACTTCATTTTCAGATTTGGCAATAAATTTTTCTTTAATAATTTCAGAATCTTTTTGTAATTGTCTAAAATGTCTATCTGTATTTTCTTTAATCTCATCATTTTTTATCAGTGCTTCTATTTTACTATCAGCGTCCCTTACATCGTTTTTATCTAGGTCTTTTTTTAGTTTCATTTCTAATTCATTCAGTTCATTTTGAGAATTATTTACTTTGATTGTAGATTGAGTGAGGGGAGAGAGATGTGCTAAAAGAGCTGTTAGTAAAATTCCAGATATAGTCACGGCCATTGGGTTTTTTGAAAACTTTATTAAAAAACTATCTTGATGACAACCATCTTTTGCTGGTAAAACATAAATTCTTACATCTTCTTTTGGAAATAAAATTTTAGCCATTTCCTCTAAAATTTTTGCGGTAGCATCAGAACAAATGTTTCTTGTTTGATATTTTATAGCAGAACCATTTTTTCCATAATAATGACTTTCTAAGATTGCAGAATTTTCTAATACTTCATTCATAGCGTTTAAATTAAATATATGATATTTACTATTTTAAAGTGTATCACTTTATTGAAACATTTCAAATAATTTCAAATGAATTTCTTGCATTTCCTCCTCGCTATGTTAATATAAAAAGAGTTAATTTTAATCATAATAAATAAAATATGCAATCAAAAAATTACGTAAAATTATCAGTACTATCTCTAATTTTAATTACAGCTCTAGCGGGTTGTGGATGCGGTTGTAAAAAGAAAGAAGAAATAAAAGTGGAAGAACAACCTGCGGAACCGGTAGTTGCAACAATACCTTATGATAAACCAGAAAACGCAAGTCCAATTACAGGATTAGCGTGTGATAATTATCAAAAAAGATCTTTCGGAGTAATGTACAGTGGAAGTAATGACGCTCGACCATATTGGAAAAATTTAGACAAAGCAGATTTCGTGTTGGAAATGCCACATCGAATGCATAATGAACCACGATTGATGGGAATTTTTCAATGTGATGTTCCAAATGAAATTGGTCCAATGCGAAGTGGTCGTATAGATCATATGTCAGTAGCAGATTCATTGGGTGCAGTTTTTGTTACTTGGGGAAAATCAATTGTTGCTAAATCTGCTATGGATAAAGAATTTGCAGATAATTTAGAAGTGGGAAATGGAACAAAATCAAGTGATGGAACACGAGCTGGATATATTGATTCAAGTATCAAGTTTTATAGTGCAAACTCTGCCTACGCTGATTTGAATGGAATTATTGGAATGTCAAAAGATAAGGGTTACAGTGGTGATAATATTTTCGAAGGATTTAAACATCAAGGAGAAATTGCAATGGAAGAACGTCCAGATTATGGAATGGTTGATGTAAAATTTGATACATCTAGTTATCGTATTAAATATCAGTATGATAAAGAAACAAATTCATATAAACGATTTCACAAAGGTGAGCCGAGTAAAGATATGATAAGTGGTGAACAGTATGCACCGAAAAATATTATTGGAATTATTGCGAAACGTGATAGTTGGTTAGCAGAAAAAGATTATGTTGCAGAAGGATTATTAGATCCGTGGGATGGAGTTCCTCAGGAAAAAGTTGAAAGTAACCAATATCCAAATATGCAGTTGGGAGATCCGTGGTTTGACACAAAATTTGAAGGTGATGCGAAATTTTATATGAATGGTCAGGAATATAAAGGAACGTGGAAGAGAGAAAAAGGTCAAAATAAACCATTTAAATTTTATTACGAAGATGGTAGTGAGGTACATTTTGTGTCAGGACAAATTTGGATGCATGTTTTGCCTCATGGACAAAAAGTTGGTTACGAAGATGCGGAGGAATATGCTGAGCGATTGGAGGACGAAGCGGCTGAGGGAACAGAAGTTCAATAATGATAAAATAATTTGTAACTTTTTAAAAAGACAGGTAATGAGCCTGTCTTTTTTTATTAAAATTTAAGAAAATAATTATGTTATAATATCAGTAGTTTAATTTTTTTATTGAGCAACAAATGATTCTATTTTTTTACGGGGAAGAAGATTTTTTGGCTGAACAAAAAGTTAAAGAATTGAAAAATAAATTTCTTGCGAAAAATCCGACGGGGAGTGGATTGTGTGTTTTTGAATTTGATCAGGAAGTAACTTCTCAAAATTTAATTGATAATTTTTCAGAGCAAAATCTGTTTACCGAAAATAAATTAATTATCGTCAAAGATTTTTTTGCGAATACGAAAGCGGATGATCAGAATAATTTATTAGATATTTTGAAAAAAATAGAGTTGAGTGATGTTTTAGTTTTTTCTGAAAAGATTCAACCTCGGAAAAATGGACGACTTTTTAAATGGCTGAAGAAGAATGCAAAAATTTCTAAAAAATTTTCTAAATTGCAGGATAAAAAACTTTCTGATTGGATAAAAAAACAGCTTCGTGAAATTGAGGAAAAAGTGAATATTGAAAGTAAAACACTTCAAGAATTAATTTTTTTGACGGGCGGGGATTTGCGGAAAGTTGATATTGAGCTTAATAAGTTGGCAAGTTATGTTTCAGTCGGCGAAATAACTTTGGATGATATTCATAAATTAGTGGCGAATAAAGTTGAGGCGGATATTTTTCAAACAATTGAATTGGTATTTCGAAATGATAAAAAACGAGCGATGCTTTTGTTGAAACAACAGTTGGCGAAAGGGGATGATCCTTTTTACATTTTTTCGATGTACGTTTATCAGATTCGAGTGCTTTTGAAAATTTCAGGTTGCATGGAACAGCAAAATAATGCGAACGAATATTCGATTGCGAAAGAGGTTAAACTTCATCCGTTTGTGGTGAAAAAATCTTTGGCGTTGATTAGAGGTTTATCGGCGAAAAAGTTTTTGAATGCTCATCATCTTTTATTGAGTTTGGATAGGGAAGTTAAATTAGGGAAAAGGAAAATTGAAAGTGCTTTGGATTTTTTTGTAATGAAGGTTTAGAAGATTAGATTTATAGATAGTTAGATATTTATCTTTTTAAAGAAAGTTAGATTTTTGGTATTCTTTTAGGTATGTCATTCTGGAAAATATATTTTATTTTTGAACAATAGCGAGAAATTAGAAAATAATTTATCCGGAATCTATACTTTAATTTTAAAGAAAATTTAAAATATAACTTTATTCCGAGATCCTGAATAAATTATTTTTCCACCTTGTTACAAAATAATTTTTTAGGATGACATATTTTAATGACAATTTAAATATTTTAAAAAACAAAAAACTTCCGAAATGAGTCGGAAGTTTTTTTATGAAGTATTTAGTTTTAAGCCTCTTGCTTTGTTTTTTGAACTAATTTGTTTAATCGAGATTTTTTTCTTGCACAAGTATTTTTCTTAAGTGCGTTTTTTTGTACGGCTTTATCAAGAGTTTTTTGTGATTTACTTAACCATTCATCCATTGCTTTTATGTTTTTTTCTGCAACGGCATTCATCAGGTTTTTGATTGCACTTCGGAAAGCTCCTCGTGTTTTTCGGTTTTGTTCGGTCTTTTTTTCTGTTACCTTAATGTATTTCTTTGCTGAATCTTTGATTGGCATATTGTTGTTTTTTCTTAATTATTGATAAATTTATGAGCATGTATTTTATCAGACTAGTTTCTTATTTATATCATGGGTTGGGGGATTTGTAAAGGAATACTCTTTAATTATCTTTTTGTTTATCATGAATATTTTCATAAAGTTTCAATTTATTTTTGTATTCATCTTTCATCTTTTTATTAAAATAAATAACTTTTATTCTACTTGAGGGATCATCTAACAATTCAAAATTTGGTAATTCTGAAAATCTAAATCTTGTTTTGCCTGGATTTTTTCCAGCTTGCAATGTTCTAGTTTGGTAATGTTTTTCTAGCTCTCCATTAGGCATGCAAACTATATTTATATTTAAAATGTTTAAATTTTCATCTTCATATAAAATGGTAATGAAATATGAAAGACAGATTTTTTCATTTTCTTTGCCTTTATTGTAAAAAGTTGGTAATGCTGGATTATATTCTCTTTCTACCATCCCTTTTTTTGTATTTACTATCATTTTGCCTTTGTAACTATTTTGATTTTCTCCTACAAAAATACTTCTAGTTATATCTCCAATATTTCTAGTTTGCACAGTTTTTAAATCTATATGTATAAAAGCATCTTCAACTTCAAAAAACATATTGGAACCAACTGGGCATGAATTAGGTTGACCAATACCTTTACCATTCATCAAGGCATAAATAATTCTTTCAGCACCAATAGCAAAGCTAGATATTTCAGTTCCATATTTTCCCTGCCAATCATCTTTGATTTTTTCTTTAGTTTGAAAACCAATCATCATTTCATCTTCCGCATATTTCATTAAATGAAAAAACTTTTTTAAATATTTTTCCTCGATTTTTTCAATTTGTTTGTCTGATAACATATTGTTTTAAAATTATAAATTATTTTTCATGGTTTTTGCTATTTTTTCTGCTAATAAAACAGGAACAGCGTTTCCTATTTGTTTATACATATTTCCTAAGCTTCCATAAAATATAAAATCATCTGGGAATGTTTGTATTCTGGCACATTCTCTAACAGACATTCGTCGCTTTTTGTTTGGATGTATTTCTGGCCCAGTGGCAGTAATTGTGTCACTAGGTCTTTTCCAATTATTTATTCTTAAGGATTGTTCAAATTTTATTTCTTTTAATTCTAATTCTGTTACTTTTTTATCATTTTTATTATCAAAGCCTAATAATTTTTTTAATTTTTTCCAATCTTCTGGTTTAGGGATGCTTCCAGAACCATTATCTTTTCTGAACCAATGTCCAGCTGTATGTTTATATCCAAAATGTTCATCTACTTTTTTAGTAGAAATTCCTTTTTTATTTCTCCATTTTTTTAGATAATCACATATTTTATGTTGATCAACTTTATGTTTTCTTCCCCAAAATTTATCATGAACATTTGTTCTAGCTATGTGATTGTATATAGTTTTACCTTTAGTTTTAAATGAAGAATCTCTAGTTCTTAATTTTGCTAAATCTCCAACAATGTCTTTTACTGTGATATGATTATTTTTGTGAGTAGTTTTTGGAAAAATATTTTCTTTTTTAATTTTATTTCCCATAATAATAACCCTTTCTCTTTGTTGAGGAACTCCATAATCAGCAGAATTAACTAATTTATAGTCTACTTTATAGCCTATTTTTTCAAAATCTTTTACTATCATTTTTATGACTTTACCTTTGTGCATGGAAAGTAGACCTTTAACATTCTCAGCTAAAAACATTTTTGGTTTTTTGTCTTTGACGATTCTTAACATCTCTCTATAAAGAAAATTTCTTTCATCTTCCATGCTTCTATTTGAATTTGCAATTGAAAAGCCTTGGCATGGAAAACCTCCTAATAAAATGTCAAAATTATCAGGTATTTCAGAACTTTTAATTTTTGAAATATCATCAGAAGTTATATGTTTTCCTATGTTTTTCTCATAAGTTTCTACAGCTTCAGGAAAAAAGTCGTTTGCCCAAATAATTTCATAACCAGCATTTATAAAACCCAAATCCAAGCCTCCACATCCAGCAAAAAGACTTACAACTTTTGGTCGTTTTTTATTTTTCTGCATGTTTATATAAATTTATTTTTTTATGTATTACTTAAATATTAACATGAAAAATTTATTATAACAATAATTTTAAAAACCCCCGAATTCAAACCCCGAAGCCCC
>JAGLWU010000008.1 GCA_023133275.1 Candidatus Moraniibacteriota bacterium | reverse complement strand
TTGCGTTTAATTGTTGAAGATGGGGATCGGGATATTGACATTTTTTCTTTAAGGTTTATACTTGAATTAAGTTCTTGACAATTTTGCTTTAACTGAAAAAAGGGTTTGGCTCCTTTTGTTTCTGAATTTTTTTTGGAATAGGTTATTTTGGAAACGTGATTGATTCGTGAAATGCGATGAATCGGCGTTTTTACGGAGTGCTTGTTTTTACAAGAAGCTGGATGGAACCGCGGGAATCCTCGTTCTAGCAATTTATTTTTTAAATTGTCGGAACGAGGATTTTTTAATTTTTAAAGATTAATTAAAAATGTTATGGATGTTTCTAATAAAGAAAAATGGAAAAGCGTTTGGAATATAATTATAGAACCTATAAATTCTATAATAATAATTTCTACTTTGTTTTTGATCGCATATTCAGTTTTCAATAAACATCAAGATGATGCTTTTTTGTCTTCAATGCTAAATATTATTATATCTGTATTAGCTGGAATTATAGGAAGTCGTATAAAAGATAAAATTGATGAAAATAAGATACTAAATAAAGGGAAGGGTGCTATTCGTAGTCTTGAATTATTAGCTTCAGATATCAGGGATTTTCAAGGAGATATTACAGGATATTGTGAGAATGAGAATATAAAAGATGATGAGAATGAGTTTTATAAAAATAGCCTTGTTGAAATATCCAGGAAGCTTAATGGATTAAGAAAATTGACAATCAATTCAGTGGAGGATTGGGGCGATCTTATTCCCGATGCAAATATACAAGACCAAATTAAAAATATTATTAATAAAGAAAGAAAGGCAGATAAATTAGTGGTAGAACGTAATAATTTAAAGGTTGAAATTAAAGAGTTGAAAGAATCATCTGAAAGAGAATCGGAGGAAAGTAAAAGAGAATTGGTAAAAAGAGAATTGGAATTAGAGAAAAAAGAGGAAAAAATAAGAGGGATTAAAGAGGAACTTGATAATGAGCGTATGAAAATAGATCCTTTTATTGGAAGCGTTACGCTTAATAATTTAAATTCAGAGTCGTATGAAATATGGAGAGGCAGAAATAAAGGTATCTTAGCATCGCAAGTTTTTTCAGATAGCTCAAATATCGAAATAAATAGTTCTGGATGTATAGTTAATCCAAATGATATAGCTAAATTAGACATTAATTAATAATTAAACAACAAAACAATGAGTAAAGACAATAAGCTAATGGAAAAAATAGTATCACTTTGCAAACGTAGAGGATTTGTATTCCCAAGTTCAGAAATTTACGGAGGATTCGCAGCCGTTTACGATTACGGATCTTACGGAGTAGAACTATCAAAAAACATAAAAGACGCATGGTGGAAAGCCATGGTACAAGAAGAAGACAATATTGTAGGATTAGATTCAAGCATTTTCATGCATCCAAAAATCTGGGAAGCATCAGGACACGTTAGCGGATTTTCCGATCCATTAACAGAATGCAAACAATGTCATGCACGTTCTCGAGTTGATCATTTATTAGAAGACGTCGGAGTTTTCGCTGATGAAAAAATGAGCGAAGAAGAAATCAATGTTTTATTAGAAGAAAATAAAGATAAAATAAAATGTCCAAAATGTGGAACTAAAGGAAAATTTTCTGAAGCGAAAAATTTCAATCTTTTAGTTCAGTCAAATTTAGGAAATTTTACAGGTGATTGGGAAAAAGAAGCGACATATTTACGAGGAGAAACCTGTCAGGGAATTTATGTAAATTTCAAAAATGTTGTAGATTCAACTCGAATGAAAGTTCCTTTTGGAATTGCACAAATTGGAAAAGCTTTTCGAAATGAGATTACCGCTCGACAATTTATTTTTCGCAAGCGAGAATTTGAGCAAATGGAAATGCAAATGTTTACACGATCAGAAGAGGGTATGGATATTTATGAAAAATGGCGAGAAAAACGTTGGCAATATTATTTAGATTTAGGAATTAAGGAAAAGAATTTAAAATGGCATGAACATGAAAATTTAGTTTTTTATGCAAAAGCAGCGTGGGACATTGAATATAAATTCCCGTTCGGTTTTTCAGAAATGGAAGGTATTCATTATCGAACTGATTATGATTTGACTCAGCATTCTAAATTTTCTGGAAAAGATTTATCATATCGTGATCCAAAAACAAATGAAAAATTTATTCCGCATGTCGTGGAAACTTCTGTTGGTGCGGATCGAACTTTTTTAGCAGTAATTACAGATGCTTACACTGAGGAAAAACTAGAAGAGGGAAATGAGCGGGTAGTTTTGAAATTCCCAAAAAAATTAGCACCAATCAAAGCGGCGATTTTTCCACTTTTGAAAAACAAACCTGAGTTGGTTGAAAAAGCAAAAGAGGTTTACAATAGCTTGAAATCTGAATTTATGTGCGAGTTTGATGATAATGGAAATATCGGAAAACGTTATCGTCGACAGGATGAAATCGGAACACCATATTGTGTAACGATTGATTTTGATACGTTGGAGACTGGTGAGGTTACTGTTCGTGATCGGGACACGATGGAACAGGAAAATGTTAAAATTGAAGATTTGAGGGATTATTTGGTGGTGAATTTAAAATAGAAATTTAAAAATGAACGTTTTGTGTAGTGAACGGTTTCAAACCGTTCACTACGATAAATTGTAATATTATATTAAATGCACAGAATTCGAAAACGTAACAGATTAGAGAATTATGATTATTCGCAGAATGGATATTATTTTGTAACGATTTGTACGAAAGATAAAAAATATTTTTTCGGAGAAATTAAAGACGGTGAAATGGTTTTAAATGACTATGGAAAAATTGCGAAAAAATGTTGGTTAGATTTACCAAATCATTATGTGAATTGTCAGTTAGATGAATTTATTTTTATGCCAAATCATATGCACGGAATTGTGATTATTGATAACGATATTGTTGAATCTGATAATTTTGTGGTAGGGAACGGTTTGAAACCGTTCCCTACGAAAGGGAAGAAATTACATGGATTGTCTGAGATTATGCGTGGATTTAAAACATTTTCATCACGTAGAATTAATGAGACAAATCCTGTGAATAAATTTCAATGGCAAAAATCGTTTTATGATCATGTTGTTCGAAATGATGAATCATTGTGTAAAATTCGGGAATATATTATGATTAACCCTGAGAAGTGGGAATTTGATAAAGAGAATTTGGATAATTTATGAATAATAATTAAGTTTTAATAAAAAATGAAAAAGAATATTTATATTGCGTTGGCTATTTTGATTGTTGGTGGGGGTTATTTGTTTTTGTATTATAGGGAACAGCAGTCTATTAGATTGTCAGAATGCAGGAGGGAAGCAAATAATTTTGCTGATAAATATAGTAATTTAAGTTTAAATAGGATAAAAAATGAAAGAAATGATTGTTTTGCAGTTTTTGAAATAAATGAAACAGATAATGATATTGGTTATGGATTGCTTATTTACGATATTTTTAATTTGAAAATGGTGGCTCAATATCGTAATATGGATCAATATCGTGATTATGAACATAAAGATTTAATTTGGGATAAAGATCGGCAGAAATGGATTCCTGAATGTGGATTGCATTCAAATATAGAAGAATATAAAGACTATAATTTTGATAAATATATTGAATTTTCAGAAAATGAAAAAGGTGAAAAGCGTTGTATAATATCTGATGAAGGAAAAGAAATTGTTAAGGATACATGGAAAGAATTAACTGGTGAAGAATATTAAATTATGAACACCATAGTTCCACAAATTGACTTAGATAAAGAAATAGATTTTACTGACAAAATTTTTTGGCTTTACTTAGATTATGAAGAGCCTCCTATTAGTTTAAATTTAAAGCATTTTAACATTTTATTGAGTTTAAATGAAATACATTTTCAATTAAAAGAGTCTTACAGAATTTGGAAAGATTTGGGGATGTCTTTTGAAAGTAAAAAAGATTTTTCGGTAATTTTGAATAAAATAGAAGGTAATAAGAGAAAAAATTTTCCATCCATTTACTCTACTTTCTTAATAAAAAGAGTTATTGAGGAATTTATTTCTTTGTATTATTATTTTTCTTTTTATAGAAAATATAAAAAATTTCCTAAAATTATTAAAATAGATAGTATTGGTCGCTTACTTAATAATAAAAAAAATAAAAATTTAATTAAAGAATTAGAGCTACAAAAAATAAAAGAAAAAAATAAAAAATTTTTATATAAATTAAATGATATTTCAAACGCACATAAACACTCTTTCATAAATACAGAGGTAAATAATGTGATAGGTCATGACGAACCAATTATTTATGCACTAAGATTAGAAAATAATAATCTAGATCTTTTTAGTGGACAGAAAAATTTTTATGGAATAGCTGTTAATGAAATTTTGAAAGATTTTAATAAATTTATAAAAGATAGTTATGAGTTTTTAAAAAAATTTGAAGAAAAAAATTAATCAATAAATTTAAAAAAATGAATTACAAAAAAACAACGTTAAAAAATGGGTTGCGGATAATCACCGCACCAATGCAAGGAACAGAAACAGTAACAGTCCTCGTCATGTCTGGCGTCGGCTCACGTTATGAAAACAAACAAGAAGCAGGACTATCACATTTCGTAGAACACATGCTTTTCAAAGGAACAAAAAAACGACCAAACACATTAGCAATTTCAGAAGAATTAGACGCAATCGGTGGAGAGTTCAATGCCTACACAGGAAAATCACGAACAGCCTATTATGCCAAAACTGATGCAAATCATTTCAATGCAGCTTTAGATGTAATTTCAGATATATTTCTAAATTCAAAAATTGAAACTAAAGAAATCAATCGGGAAAGAGGAACGATTTTACAAGAAATGTCCATGTACGAAGATATGCCAATGCGAAATGTAGCCGATGTTTTTGAAAAATTACTTTATGGAAATCAGCGTTTAGGCAGAGAAATTATCGGTACTAAAAAAACAGTAAATAATTTTACCCGAAAAGATTTTGTTCAATATTTGAAAAGATTTTACACAGCAAAAAATACAGTTATTTGTGTGGCAGGAAAGTTTGATGAGAAAAAGGAATTAGCGAAAATTAAAAAAAGTTTTTCAACAATTAATTTAGGAGAAAAAGAAGAGTTTCAAAAAATTACGGAAAAGCAAGACGCTCCAAAATTGAAAATAAAAAATAAAAAATCTGATCAAACTAATTTTATTTTAGGTGTTCGTGCTTATGATATGTTTCATCCAGATAGATATGCTTTAAAATTGTTGTCAGTTATTTTGGGCGGAAACATGAGTAGCCGGATTTATATTAGTGTTCGAGAAAAATTAGGTTTAGCTTATTACATTCAAACTAGTACGGATATTTATCGGGATGCAGGATATTTAGCTACTCAGGCTGGTGTGGAGCATAAAAATTTACCTAAGGTAATTGAAGCGATTTTAAAAGAATATAAAAAAATTGCTCAGCGAAAAGTTGGTGAGAAAGAATTGCAGAAAGCGAAAGATTATATTAAAGGGAAAACTGTGATGGGACTGGAGTCTTCTAATGCAGTGGCTGGATTTTTGATTGATCAGGAAATTATTAAAGATGAGATTCTTAAACCTGAACAGATTTTTGCAAAGTTGGATAAAGTTACAGTTGAGGATATTCAGCGAGTGGCGAGGGATATTTTTGTTTCAGAAAACTTAAACTTGGCAGTAGTTGGTCCGCATAAAAATAATAAGGTTAAATTGGAAAAAGTTTTGAAGTTTGATTAATTTTGTTTATTTCATAATTTAAAATTTTCTTTAAACTGAAAATATAGATTCCGGATAAATAATTTTTCGTAGAAATCAGGCATACCTGATTTGCTACATTCGAAAAGAATATATATTTTTTGGAATGATATGTTTGGGAATTATAAATTCTGTAGGGGTCATAACCTCTTGTTCAGAAAAGCCCGTGCGGCGAGCACAGAAAATATTTAACTTTAAAATTATAGTTATTCTTTAGATTTTTTTAAAAAAGGTTGTATTTTAATGAGTTTAGGTATAATCTGGTAATAAGGGTATTGTAATTTAGATATTATTAAATTTTTTGTTTATGGAAAAGAAAATTGATATTTCGTTGAATATAATTTTAAGAGTTTTGATGGTTGTTATTATTGTGGCTTTTTTATATATGATTAAAGATGTTATTGCACTTTTTTTAGTGGCAGTGATCATTACGGCATCTTTAAATCCAGTCATTCGAAAAATACAAACATTTCATTGTTCTCGAACATTGGCGGTGGCGTTTGTTTATGTAGTTTTTTTTACAGGAATAGGATTAATTATTTCTTCCATTGCACCATCTTTAATCAATCAATTTGAGGAATTTTTTGCAAAATTACCAGAATTGACTACTAATTTTATTCCAGATAGTTTTAATGTTTCTGATAAAATTTCTTCAATTAATTTGGAAAAGAATTTTATTAGTTCTTTAGGTGGTATTTTTTCTGATTTTGTTACGGGCGTGATTTCGGTGTTGGCGGTGATTTCAATGTCTTTTTATATGTCGCTTCAGGAAAATGGATTGAAACAGGCAATTATTACAGTAACTCCAAAAAAATATGAAAAATATGCAATTTCTTTGATAGATAGAATTTATCGAAGTTTTGGTCGTTGGATGATTGGTCAGTTGATTACGATGGTTTTTGTGAGTATTTTGTATTACATTGTTCTGTCTGTGATGGGAGTTCCGTTTGCAATCGTTTTAGCATTGTTGGGTGGGCTTTTGGAAATTATTCCGTATTTTGGACCTATTATTGCTAGTGTTCCAGCTATAGTTTTAGGTTTTTCAGAATCATCTACAGTTGGACTGATTATTTTAGTAGCTTATTTGTTGATTAATTTGATAGAGAATTATTTTTTAGTGCCTAAGATTATGAATAAAGCTGTTGGATTGAATCCAGTGGTGGTTATTTTAGCTCTTTTGATTGGAGTTAGATTGGGCGGAATGATTGGTTTATTTTTGGCAGTTCCATTGGCGGGAGCAATTAGTGTTTTTGTGAAGGATTTTTTGAATAAAGAAAATGCTTAATTTGTAATTTTAAATTACGAATTTTAAATTTTAATTGAATCTATTATTCTCGCTGAGATTTGCTTCAGGCAGTTTTTATTTTTTTAATTTACAATTTTTAATGATTACAGAATAGAATTTAATTATGAATGAAAAATATAAAAAAGCGGTTAAAGTTTTAAAAAAAGGTGAAATTGTTGTTTTGCCTTCGGATACGATTTATGGGATTTTTGGGTCAGCTTTGAATAAAGATGTTGTTGAAAAGGTTTATAAATTGCGTAAGCGAAGACCTTCAAAACCGATGATTATTTTAATTTCTTCAGTGAATGATTTGAAAAAATTTAATATTGATGTTAATCAGAAAGATGAGATTTTTTCTATTTTGCAAAAAGGTGGTGTGAGTGTGGTTTTTTCTTGCGAGGATAAAAAGTTTAAATATTTGCATCGAGGGACTAAATCTTTAGCTTTTCGGATTCCTAATGGAAAAAATAAAAGGAGTCGAATGTTAAAAGATCTTTTGAAAAAAACTGGTCCGTTGGTGGCGCCGAGTGCGAATTTTGAAGGTGAATTACCTGCTGAGACTTTGACTGAGGCTAAGGGAATTTTTGGTGAAAGTGTTGATTTTTATATTGGTGAGGGTAGGAGATTGAGTTGTTCGCCGTCGACTTTGGTTAGGGTTGTTGATGGGGAAGTTGAGGTTTTGCGGGGGAGGTTGAAGTAAATTTTAAGTCTATATAATGAATATCTTTTGTGTAATTTGGTGTTGGTTAAAGGAGAATTATAGTTGGGTAATTGGTTTAGTAATTCAGGTATTTATTGCCTATAATATCTTTTTTTTACAGAGAAAATTATCAAATAAAGATAAATTTGAACATAGAGAAATAATTAATGAAAAAGTTAAAGAATTATTATCAGGTATCAGAGATAGAAAATATAGTTAAAAAGTTTGTTTAGTTAATCTCAAGTTCGATAGATATTTTAAAAATTATCCAAATAATGAAGAGGAATTATTTAGTGGATATTCTCATATTGGAGCTGGTATTAAGATAGCTGAATTTGATGGGATATATTTTTTCGATGGATTGTCAGTACAAATTTATATTAAACCTGATGGTAGATTATCATTTAATTCTGAAAAAAATTATAAAAAAGTTTTCATTGCTTTTCCTGTTGGTGTAGTCCCTTATGAATGGATAGAATATATAAATTTAGAGGGAGATGGAGTAGAGTTGAGATCTTTATTCTATTGTTATTTTAAAGGTAGGAGATACTGGAAAAAAACTTTAAAGCGTTTTTTGCCATTTGGCTATCCCTATAAGAAAATTGTATATTATAAAAAGAATGATAATTATAAAAAAGGTGAACAACCTACAGATATGGAGTATACTTTAGTAGATAAAAAAATATCAAAGAAATAATTTGTTTCAAAATACTTAAAAAGCAGTGGTCATCGACGCACTGCTTTTAATTTTACAAAAATAATCTAAACTTACTTCCCAATACAACCCTCCCCAGCAGCTCTCCCCGTACTCCAACAAGCCTGAAGATTATACCCACCAGTCGGACCATCTAAATCCAAAACTTCACCAGCAAAAAACAAATTATCAATCACTTTAGATTGCATAGTTTTAGAATCAACTTCAGAAAGTTTAACGCCACCAGAAGTAACAATTGCTCGATTAAAACCTTTCGTGTCAGAAACTTCCAAAGTAAATTCCTTTAAAAGATGAATCAATTTTTTACGCTCCTCTTTTGTAATCAAATTAACTTTTTTCTCAGGATCAATTTCCGATAAACGAATAATTAAAGAAATCATTTTTTTTGGCATCAATCGATCAAGAATATTTTTAAACGATTTATTAATTCCTTCTTGAAAATCCCGTTGAATTCTCTGATCAAGTTTTTGAAAATCCAAACTAGGTTTAAAATCAATTTTAATTTCAACTTTTCCATTTTCTAAAGCTCGCCCAATATTTTTACTCATATCAATAACAATCGGTCCACTCAAACCATCACGAGTAACAATCGCTTCACCAAATCGACTATCAATTTTTTTATTATTTTGATAAACACTAATTTCTACATTTTTCAAACTCAATCCTTCCAATCTTTTAATATATCTTTCTTCAATCATTATCGGCATTAAAGAAGGGATTGGTTTAATTAAAGTGTGTCCAAGTTTTTCCAGCCAATTGTATCCATCGCCAGTAGATCCAGTAACAGGATAAGATTTTCCACCTGTAGCTAAAATATATTTATCAGCAGAAACAGATTCTCCGTTTTTTAGTATAACTTCTTTGATTTTATTATTTTCTGTAACTATTTCGGTTACAGTTGCATTTTTTCTAGGTTCAACTTTTGATTCTTTTAAATAATCTAAAAGTATTTGTCTAACGTCTAAAGATTTATTACTTACTGGAAAAACTCGTCCGCCACGTTCAACTTTTGTTTTTAATCCTCGTGATTCGAAAAAGTTAATAACTTCTTCTGGTCCAAACTTGTAAAGTGCTGAATTTAAAAAACGCCCGTTCTTTCCAAATTTTTTGATAATTTCTTGTATTTCGTCACGAGCATTTGTCATATTACAACGATCTTTCCCTGTGATTAGGAGTTTAACTCCAGTTTCTCGGTTTTTTTCTAGGAGTAGAGTACGCACATGTGCGTCTCCTATATTTCCGAGTTCGCCCGCTCGTCCTGCTGCCATCATTCCTGCTGGTCCGCCTCCGATTATTATTATGTCGTATTTCATATTTTTATAAGTTATTGTAATTTTTAAAGTCTTATTTAACTATAGACTGAAAGTGGTTTTTGTCAATAAATTTATATATTTTTTGTGTTCTTTCAAACATGTCATTCCGGAAAATATATTTTCTTTTCGAACGAAGTGAGAAATTAGAAAATAATTTATCTGGAATCTATGCTCTAGGTTTTCTTAAATCTTACAGTGTAGATACCGGATAGACGAATTTAAATCAATCGCTACGTTCTTGAATAAATTTTGTCTTCCGGCATGACATGTCTGGGGGTTCTGTAAATTTTTGTGAGGACTTAAAATCTTCAACCTAAAAAGCCCGTGCGGCGAGCACTGTATTTTTTTATAAAAATGCTTTTCTTTTTCAAATTCAAAATATTATGCAATAATAGAAAATATGAGTATTTATCAACCACTTGCTGACAAAGTGAGACCACAGAATTTAAATGAATTTGTTGGTCAATCGCACTTAATCGGCAAGGGAAAAATTTTAAAAAAGTTAATCGAGGAGGATAAAATTCCGTCGATGATTTTGTGGGGGCCGCCTGGAACGGGTAAAACAACTTTGGCAAAAATTATTGCCAATGCAACTAAAGCAAATTTTGTTCAATTGAGTGCAATTAATTCTGGAGTGAAAGATATTCGGGCGGCAGTTGAGGAGGCGGAAAGTTATTCGAGATTGGGAACGAAAACGATTCTTTTTATTGATGAAGTTCATCGATTTAATAAAGCTCAGCAGGATGCTTTTTTGCCGAGTGTGGAAAATGGAACTATTATTTTAATTGGAGCGACGACGGAAAATCCTAGTTTTGAGGTTAATAATGCGTTATTGTCTCGATGTAAAACTTTCGTGTTAAATTCTTTGATGCAAGAAGATATTGAAAAAATTATTGAACAAGTTTTGAAAAATAGCAAATCTTTATTTAAAATTGATCAAAAAATTATTTTAAATGATAAAGTGAAAAAATATTTAGCAAATTTAGCGAATGGTGATGCAAGGAGTGCTTTGGGTACTGTGGAATTGGCGTTGGAATTTGCGACTTCGGATAATGTTGAAAAAAATGAAATTGAAATTATAAAAGATCATATTGAGCAGGCTTTTCAAAAATCCAATTTGCTTTATGATCGGAATGGCGAGGAACATCATAATATTATTTCGGCTTTGCATAAATCAATGCGGGGCGGTGATGCTGATGCGTCAGTTTATTGGTTGGTGAGAATGTTGTCGGGTGGGGAAGATCCATTGTACATTGCTCGGCGGTTAGTTCGATTTTCAAGTGAAGATATTGGTTTGGCGAATAATACGGCGTTAATTTTGGCGAATGAAACTTTTGCGGCGTGTCAGAAAATTGGAATGCCAGAGTGTGGGGTTATTTTGACGCAATGTGTGATTTATTTGGCAAAATCGAAGAAATCGATTGTGGCATATCGAGCTTATAATCAGGCAAAAGCGGATGTTGAAAAAATGGGGAATTTGCCTGTGCCGTTGCATATTAGAAATGCTCCGACTAAATTGATGGGGGATTTGGGTTATGGGAAAGGTTATAAATATACGCCTGATTTTGAAAATAAAGATGATGCGAAACAGGAGTTTTTACCAGAGGAATTACGGGGGAAGGAGTATTTAAGTTGAAGTATTTCAAATAGTTATAAATGAAAAAAGCCCAATCAATTAACGATTGGGCTTTTTGATAAATTCTATGAATCAGAATTTATCATTTTTTTTGACATGGAGTACCGATTTTTTCGAAATATTGCGGATAAATTTTAAGCCAATAGCAACCGACACCATTTATTGGGGCTGCCATTTCTATAAACGCTATAGGTAATCCATTTTTATCTATATCTAGAGTTAGAATTTCTTCGGTGGGTGTAATGTTGTCGATTACTAAATTTTTTGCGGATAAGCAATCATCTTTGGGATCCTCTAACTCACAAGATTTTTCCACCGCAGAGACTATACTTGGTTTAATTGTTATTTTTTTGGCTTGTGCTGAAGAGACTGAAGATAATAACAAAAAAATTCCGAAGACGGTGGTCGCACTGTTGATAACATTCATCGAATAAATCCTCCAAAAAATTAAATAACTAAAAAGTGATCTCAAGTTTGAAATCACCACTTCTAATGAGAGGATATATTATTATTATTATTATGTCAAGTACAAAAAAATTTCAAAAAATAAATATGTTAAAATAAAAACACCTAAAAATATTTAAAATTAAAAAAATGAAAATAGGAATAGACGCACGTTTTCTCGGTCCAGAAAGCAAAGGACTCGGACGCTACACACAAAAATTAGTCGAACACCTAGAAAAAATCGATCACGAAAATCAATATATAATCTTTTTACGCAAAGACAATTACGATTTATTCCAACCAACCAATCCAAATTTTAAAAAAATTCTCGCAGATTATAAATGGTACACTTTCGCCGAACAAATTTTCATGCCGCTACTTTTACATAAACACAAATTCGATTTTGTACATTTTCCACATTTTAATATTCCAATTTTTTATTTAGGAAAATTTATTATTACGATTCATGATTTAATTTTAGTCAGGTTTCCGACAAAAAAAGCAACTACTTTAAATAAATTTTTTTACACAATTAAATTTTTAGTTTATAAATTAACCATTTTTTTAGCTGTAAAAAGGGCGATGAAAATAATTGCAGTCTCTCAATTCACGAAGCAAGATATTTGTCAGTATTATAATTTACCATCTGAGAAAATTTTCGTAACACATGAAGCGGTAGATAATGAAAAAAATATTAAAAAAGATGAAATTTGTGCAGGCGATGAAGTGGCAAAAAAAACTGAGTTAGATAAATTTTTAATTTACGTTGGAAATGCTTATCCACATAAAAATCTTGAAAAATTAGTTGAAGCATTTGGCGTTTGGAAGAAAAAAACCAATCATTCACATAAATTAGTTTTAGTCGGCAAAGATGATTATTTTTACCAAAAATTGAAAGAATATATTAAAAATAAAGATATTAAGGATGTGATTATTTTTGATACTTTGAGCGATAGAATTCTTTATAATTTGTATGCGAAAGCGAGTGCGTTTATTTTTTTATCTTTGTATGAAGGTTTTGGTTTGCCACCGTTGGAAGCAATGCAAGAGGGAATTCCTGTTTTGTCTTCCGATCATCCTGTCATGTTAGAGATTTTAGGTGAGAGTGCTTTGCATTGCGACGGGGAAAATATTGATAATATTGTTCGGGGAATGAAAAGGATTGTTGGTGATCAAAATTTGCGGAAAGAACTAATTGCGAAAGGTAGAATTCAAGCGAATAAATATTCTTGGGAAAAAATGGCGAAAGAGACTTTTGAGGTTTATGATTCAGTAAATGGTAATCGGTAATTTGTAACTGGGATTTTTAAATTTGTTTTATGAAATGATAAAGCTACCAGAAAACATCATCGATGTCGGTAGCTTTTGATTTGTGAAATTGTATTTTTGAGTAGTTCTAACTTTCTGCTTTACAATTTACAAATTTTTTTCCGTTTTTTTCAACTATTCCAGAAAAGTACTTACATTCTTTTCTGCAATAGCGACTTCCTACAAAAAATCTATTTTCACCGCTAGTTTTTTTGAAACAGAGTGAGATCATGATCAATGGAGTGTCTTTTTCGTGTGTAATTTCTTTTTTCAACATGAGTTTTCTCCTGAAAATTTTTTAATAAAAAACTTCAAACCTAAAAAAAGTTTAATATATATATCTAAAAGTCAAGGAAAAATTTTTAAAATATGTTATAATCAAAACATAAGATAGAGTAAAAACAAGAATAAAAATTACAAAAATAAACAATAAACTTTTTAAAATCATTTCAATTTCAAAGTTTAAAATTTTCACTTTCGTGGGAACAGCAGACTTTAAAGTAGAAATAAAAAAAGTTTGGCGTTTTGCTATTTATGGATGGCGTAAGAAAAAAAAGAAAACTAAAATTCAAAAAAAATAGACAAGAAAAACAAACTCACTTTGATGGGTGGTTTGACGAGTTTGAATTTTTAGAAAAAAACTTTTCCCAAGAAACAAAAACAAACAATTATAAACTTTCTTCAAATCCCAAAAATTCAAATCTTAAAAAAAAGAAGAAAAAAATTGTAAAGCCTACTCAATCTAGTTCCAAAATTTCCAAAGCTCAAACTTTTAAAACTGAAACTTCTAAAAATAAAATTTCGCAAAAAAAACAGACATTACCACTTTCTCCAAATTATAAAAATAATTTTACTAATCAGAGAAAAAAAACTTGTTCTACTCAATTAAATTTTCAAAAATCTTCTCAAAAAACTAAAAATTTCAATCCTTCAAAAACTTGCAATTTAAAAAGTAGAGGTAGTGAGCAAAAATTTACAATTAATAAAACAATTTTAAATAAATCCTCTAAGGTTAAAAAAAATGTTCAACAGATCAAACAGCAATCAAATTTTAAACAGAATAATAATTTTGCAAAAATAAACGAGCAACCAACTTTTCAGACTTCTTCTCAAGCTTTTCGGAATAAAAATAGCAAAAATAATATTCAAAATTTCTTTGGTTCAAATAATCATTTTGTGCATAGAACGGTAAATAATTTTTCTGATAATTTTAAACAACACGTACATTCTTTTTCAAATAAAGTTAAAGATTTAGATTTTTCATTGTCTGATGTTTTTAAAAATAATAAGCCGAAAATTTTAATTCCAAAAAGTGTTTTCGCCGGCTTTTCTATTTTCGCCGGACTTTTCGTTTTAGGTTTTGGGTTTTTTACATTTGCAGGTAATACATTCGCAGTCAAGGAAAATGTGACGGGGGCGGGAGAACGAGCAGTGGAATCCATTAAATTAGCAGCTGATCATGTTGGTCAAAAAGATTTTCAATCATCAGAGGTGGCTATTGATAAAGCGTATGACGAAATGATTTTTGCTTCGGATGAAATGAATAGTATAAATAATATTGCAGTTTTTATGTCTGAGTTTATTCCAGTGGCATCGCAGCTTTCTTCCGGTAAACATATCGTAGAGACAGGAAAATATTTGACTCATGCTGGAAAAGAAATGAATTCTCTAGCTTCGGTTATTACTAATCTTATTGAATCAAAAGATGAATTGACAATGGACGATATTTCTTTGCTAGAAATTTATCAAAATTCGATGAGTCATATTTCAGTCATCCAAAAAGATGTTCAGCAGGCTAGTCGGCACGTGGAAAAAATAAATTTAGACGATGTTCCAGATGAATATCGAGGAAAATTTGCTGATATGAAAAGTGCCATGCCACACATTGAAGAATCTTTAAATATAGCTGTTTTAGGTCAGGAAGCGATTGAAGATATTTTGGGGGCGAATGGTCCACGAAAATATTTATTTTTATTTCAAAATAATCACGAGATGAGAGCGACTGGTGGTTTTATCGGCAGTTACGGTTTGTTGGAAATTTCTGATGGAAAAATCCAAACTTTTAAAGTGGAAGGAATTTTTAATCCAGACGGTCAGTTGATAGATAGAATTGTTCCGCCATTGCCAATTCAAAAAATTTCAGCCGATTGGAGTTTACATGACAGTAATTGGTTTCCGAATTTTCCAACTTCAGCAGAAAAAGCGATTGATTTTTACGAGCGAACGGGAGGACCAACTGTTGATGGTGTGATTACAATTACACCTGCAGTTATGGTAAAAATTTTAGAAATTACTGGATCGATAACTTTAGATGAATATGATGTTAAGGTGAATAGTAATAATTTTATGCAAGTGATTCAGTCTGAAGTTGAGGAAGATTATGATAAAGAAGAAAATAAGCCTAAAAAAATATTATCCGATTTAACTCCAATGGTTTTCGAAAAATTGATTTCTGATAAAAATCCTAAAAACTTAGCGAGTATCACAAATGTACTTTCGAAAAGTTTGGATGAGCGACATATTCTTATTTATATGCGAAATGATTATATTCAAGATGTAGTCAGTCAAAATGATTGGAGCGGTGAAATTATTGAAACAGATAAAGATTATTTGAGTGTGATAAATTCTAATATTAATGGTTTTAAGACAGATGGTGTGGTTGACGAAATTATTGAACATTCTTCAGAAATTCACGAGGATGGAAGTATTATTAATACCGTTACAATTACAAGAAAACATGATGGCGGTCATACAGGTTTTGATTGGTGGGATTCAGTTAATTCTAATTATATGCGTCTTTATGTTCCAAAAGGTTCACGTTTGCTTTCGGTGGAAGGGCAGACTCGGGAGATTAATGAGGAGCGTTTGGATTATGATACTTTAGGTTATGAGCGGGATGATCATGTTGTTGCGGAGGAAGAAAATTTGACAATTGATGAAGAGTCGGGAACTAGAATTTACGAAGAAGAAAGTAAAACGGTTTTTGCGAATTGGATTTATGTTAGTCCTCAGGAAACGGCGAGAATTACTTATAAATATATTTTACCTTTTAAAATTGATTTTAATTATGATGGCTCTGGTCAGTTTGGATCGTATGCGGTGGTTTATCAAAAACAGGCAGGAAGTGAAAATTCAAAAGTGGAAAGTGAGATGGTTTTGCCTGAAAATTTTGAATTGTTTTGGGAAACGGATGATGGGAAGGATTTGAAGATGGAAGGTGATTTGCGGAATGATTTGTATCACGGGGTGGTTTTTCGAGTCGACTAATTTTTGTTTTTTTATTTATGATATAATAACAAAAAGAAGTAAGAAATTAACTAATAAAATTATAAAAAAATGGATAAAAATATTTTAATTATTGGAGTAGTTATAAGCGTAATAATAACTTTTTTAATAGATCTAATATCTGGTTTTATAGCATTGTTAGTAAGTTATCAAATATATATTGAATTATATTTTAGAGGTGATAAATTTAAAAAAATAAAAAATAGTATTCAAGAATATACAAAAAACTGTAATGAATTAAATCATCATATTCAACAATTAAAATCTTCATATGTAAACGTAAAATCTTATGATTATGGAGAAAGTAATATGCAGGATGATAGCAACTACTCTTTTAAAAGAAAAGAATGGAATAAAGATATAAAAAATAATCAAGTACATAACTGTTCTGCGATTGTGTGTAAAAATGCAAGTAATCAACCATTTAAATATCTTTGCAAATATTTTGATATTAAAGTAAATGAAGAAACATTATCAAATTTTGAAAATGTGTTAAATGATTTTGAGGCTGCCGAGCAAGGAAAAATATTATTACAAAAAGAAAGAGATTTGGTATTGAATAATATCAAAAATTCTATTTCACCATTGATATATTTTTTTAGTAAGAAAAAATTGACTAAAAAATTAGGATTTGAAGATGTTGATTTAAGCAATTTACATTTTCCAGCTTATACATTTCAATATGTTTCAGCCGGAGGAAATAGTTCTACTAAATGTGATATAAAATTAGATTTAATAAATTTAAATAAATTTATTAGTTATTTAAATGAAGTAGTAAAATTTAGAAAAAGTATCGCAGGACAAAGAGCATTGATGACATCAAATTTACGAGAAAAAATTAAAGTTAGAGATGAATACACTTGTCAGAAATGTAGTCTATCAACAAATGATGAAAGAAATTTGTTATTAGAAATAGACCATATCACACCTCTTTCAAAGGGAGGAATTACAATGGAAGATAATTTGCAAGTATTGTGTTGGAGATGTAATCGTACAAAGGGGTCTAAAATTGAAAATATATAAAAAATTTAAAAAGCCCGTGCGGCGAGCACAGAAAATTCTTTAAAATTAGCATTTGTCTCTATGCAAACACCAATTTTTCTGCTAAGTTAGAAGCAGACAATTATAACTTTATTCAAGGGGGAAAATGATTATAATAATTAAAAAAATCATTAATAAAGCCAATCATAATTCAATTGGAGCAGCAGCTTTAATCGTCTCTTTTTTTGGCGTATTAAGTCGGATACTCGGATTAGTCAGAGATCGAATTTTAGCAGCACATTACGGAGCAGGAGATACATTAGATGTTTATTACGCAGCCTTTCGTTTGCCGGATCTTTTATTTGAACTTTTAGTCGTAGGAGCTTTGGGAGCAGCACTCATTCCTGTTTTCAGTTCGATCATCACTTCTTCCAAAGACATGCAAAGAGCTTGGCGTTGTGCTAATGGAGTTTTAATTATTTTAGTAATAACTTTCGGTTTTTTAGCGGTTTTAGGAATAATTTTCGCTCCGTATTTAGTACATTTTATTGTACCAGGTTTTCCAGAGGAAAAAATGATGCAAACAGTCGATTTGTCCAGAATAATGTTTCTCAGTCCTATTATTTTTAGTGCCAGTGCGGTTTTAGGAAACGTTTTAGTTTCGCTTAAAAAATTTGTTGTTTATTCAGGAGCTTCATTATTTTACAATATCGGAATTATTATTGGAGTTATCTTTTTAACTTCTATTTTTGGCGATATAGGATTAGCCATGGGAGTTATTTTAGGAGCCTTTTTACATTTTTTAATATATTTTATTGCCATCAGATCATTAGGATTAAAGCTCACATCTTCTTTATCCATATTAAAAAATAATTATGACGTACTCAATGTTTTTAAATTGATGTTACCGAGAATGTTCACCAGTGCATCCAATCAAATACCTCTTTTGTTAATGACCATTTTTTCCTCAACTTTAGCAGCGGGAAGTATTGCTTCTTTTTCTCTAGCGAGTAACATTCAAGCCTCTATTTTAGGTTTAGTGGGAATACCATTTTCCCTAGCAGCTTTCCCAGCTTTGACTGAGGCTTATTCTGAAATGAAATATTCTCACTTTTCACTAATAATTTCAAAAACTTTTCGGCGAATACTTTATTACACAGTTCCTTTAAGTGTAATTTTGTTTATTTTACGTGAACAGGCAGTTAGAGTTTTTTTCGGAGCAGGGCATTTTGATTTAGATGATACTATTTTAACTTATAATGTTTTGGGTATTTTATGTCTGAGTCTTTTTGCTCAAAGTATAATTCCGCTTTTAGCTAGAGGTTTTTATGCTATGCACGATACTCGCACTCCATTGTACGCAGCATTAACTAGTCAACTTTTTAATGTAGCTATCATTTTTTTCTTCATTCGAGATTATGAATTGTCAGCTATTGCGATTGCTTTTTCAGTAACCGCTATTTTAAATGCAACTATGTTGTTTGTTCTTTTGTCCCAGAAAAATAGAGAATTGAAATATTTTAAAATTGGAGATACTTTAGGTAAAATTTTATTAGCCTCAGGATTTAGTGCGGTAACCACTCATTATTCCAGAAATTTTATAGGTTCTTTATTTTATTTAGATCGTGTTTGGCATGTTTTATTGCAATTAGTTATTCCTGCCGGAATAGGATTATTTTTTTACATACTTATCACAGCTTTGTTTAAAATGGATGAATTTGAAACTATTCGAAAAAAGATTATCATTCGTATTTTTGGCAGACCTCAGGTGGCTACAGAAGAACAGAATACAACTTTGTAATTAGCCTGTTAGAAATGTGGACATTTAGTTTTGTAGAGATATAATGTTGCGTTTTTGTGTTAGAAATTTAAAAGGAGGAATTACGAATTTGAAATAACTATTAATTTTTTAAGAAAATATTATAAATAATTTAAGTAAACATTAAGTATTTTTTAGATTTTATTATGAAAGAAATAAAACCAGTTCAAAAAAGAAAATCTTTTAAAAGAGGTGAATCTAGTTTTTCAAAAAAACCTCTCAAGTCATTTCACCAAAAAATAACAATAAATAAAAAAATCATTTTATTTATTGGAATTATTGTTTTTGTAGGATTGGGTATTTATTTTTTTATAAATAAGCCTAATGAATTTAAGATTGATAAATCTGATGATGTACAAGTTTACATTTATTATTCCAAAGGAAGTAGAGATGCAGAAAAAAAAGAGCAATACATTTTTTCCACTAACGATCCAATGCAAGTGAAAATAGATTTTGAAAATATGAATGATGGAACTATCGCAACAGTGTCTTTTAAAAAAGTTGTAAATGAAGAAATCATTCAATCAACAGAGGTTCCACTTGGTGGACAAAAAGGCAGTCGTTTTGTAACGTTATCTCAAGTGATTAAAAAAGATGTGGGCAAATATAATATTGAGGTAGTTATAAATATAGAAGGTAATCAAAAGATTTTAGCAAAAAAGGAATTTGAAGTTAGATGATTTTTTATATTTTTTTGACTTAAAATAAGTTGGGTGATAACATATAATTATGAGAGAAAATAATTACAAAATCAAGATAATGATGTTAATGTCGCAATTTTTTTAAAAAAGTGGGTTTTTAACTTTGTTAATTCAAATTGAATCCCGCGAGGGATTTTTTTGTTGAAAGAGTTATGGTTTTTCAATTGGAACTTGTCCATTGTACAGCAAACAAATAAAATAGAATGAAAATTGATAGATAAGTTTCTGAATTTTAATATTTTTATGCTAACTTATTTTTATTCAAAAGAATGATAATGGAGGTATTTTAAGAAATGCAAAATTAATTTAAAATAATTATTAATTTTATAACCAAAAATTTATGGAAAATAGAAAAGAAACTTTTTATATTACAACTACTTTGCCTTATGTAAATGCAGAGCCGCATATTGGTTTTGCCAGTGAAATTGTAATTGCTGATGCGAGAGCGAGATTTGAGCGAGAGCAGGGTAAGAAAGTTATTTTCAACACAGGAACGGATGAACACGGAGTTAAAATTTGGCAGAAAGCTCAAGAGGAAAATAAAGATGTTCAAGAATATGTAGACGAGTACGCAGCTAAATTTGATGATTTGAAAAAGATGTTGAATTTAAGTTACACAAATTTTATTCGAACTACTGATGAAAATCACGTGAAAGCAGCTCAGGAATTTTGGAAAATAGTTGATGAGAATGGCTTTATTTATAAAAAACAATATAAAGTTAAATACTGCGTTGGATGTGAATTAAATAAAACTGATAGCGAATTAGATCATGAAAAATGTCCTTTGCATCCAAATAAAGAATTAGAATTTATTGATGAGGAAAATTATTTTTTTAAATTTAGCGAGTTTCAGGAAAGACTATTAAAACTTTATGAAGAGAATCCTGAGTTTGTGAAACCAAAAAAACGTTTGAATGAGATTAGGGCTTTTGTAGAACGTGGACTAGAAGACTTTTCTATTTCTCGAGTTAAAGAAAAAATGCCTTGGGGTGTGCCAGTTCCAGGCGATGAGGACCAAGTTATGTATGTTTGGTTTGATGCTTTAGTAAATTATATTTCAACTTTAGGTTGGTCAGATGATCAGGAAAATTTTGAAAAGTTTTGGGGGACTTCAGAAAATTCTCAGGCAATTCAGATTGCTGGAAAAGATAATCTTCGTCAGCAAAGTGCGATGTGGCAGGCGATGTTAATGGCAGCTATTTTACCGGTAAGTCAGCAAGTTTTTATCAATGGATTTATTGGCGTTGATGGTCAAAAAATGAGTAAGTCTATTGGTAATGTTATTTCTCCGAAAGAAATGGTGGAAAAATTTGGCGTAGATGGAACTCGTTATTTACTTTTGACAAAAGGAAGTTTTGGGGAGGATAATGATATTTCTTGGGATCAAATGACTGCAAAATACAATGCAGATTTAGCGAATGGTTTAGGTAATCTAGTTTCTCGAGTGATTAAGCTGGGGGAGAATGTTGAATATGAAAAAGTGGATAAAAATATTATTGAAAAGAAAAAAGCAGATTTGAAAAAATTTGTTTCTGAAATGGAATTTGAAAAATATTTAAGTTATGTTTGGGAAATTGTTCGAGCGAGTAATAAATTAATTGAAGAAACTAAACCTTGGGAGTTGGCGAAGAATGATGAAATTGAATTTGAAAAAGTTATGAAAAAATTAATTCAGAATTTACAAATTGTTTCTCAATTGCTTATTCCTGTTTTACCAGAAACTGCAGAGAAAATTGAGAATGCTTTGGAAACGAAAGAAAGGATTATTTTGTTTAAACGGTTGAAATAGATTTGTAGATACAATCTATAAAATTTTAAAGGTAGGTTGCCATTATTTAGCAACCTACCTTTTTACTGTCTTTCTATCATGTATCTAGTAAAACTTCTAGCTTCATCAATGGAAATATCTGTACCATCCATAACTAAATCTGACAAAACATAAATTATTTGTTCTTCTGTTAAATTCTGTTCTTCTCCAGATCTCAGAAGTCTTTCAATGAACATCATGACTATTTCATTTGCCCTTTTTTCTGACATCATAATAATTCTCCCTCAATGTAATAATTGTAAGAAATTTTTATGGGTATTCAATTTATAAAAAGTCTAATATATATATCTAAAAGTCAAGTAAAATTAATTATGATTGAATTTAAAAATTAAACATTGTAAAATTTATTTTCATTTTTTTGAAAAATAAGTTAAAATAAATACAGACATTATTTTTTCAATGTTGAAATATCTAAAGAAGTTTTAAAAGGTCGAACTTCATTTTAGAAATATTTTTTAATTAATATAAAAATAAACATTTATGTATTCTATAGCATTAGCTTTACTTATAATTGGAGGAATAAATATGGGATTGATTGGTTTCTTGGACAAAAATTTAATTGCTTATTTGTTGGCTGGTTATCCTCTTATAGAACAGATTATTTACATGGCAGTTGGTGTAGCAACTATTTCAGTTATGTTTAATTGGAGACATTATAGATAATTTGTTAAATATATTTTCAATTATTTTTTAGGAATCGGTTTTAGTATCGGTTCCTTTTGTTTTTTGAACAAGGGGTCATAACTCCTTGTTCAAAAAAGCCCGTGCGGCGAGCACAAAAAATAAATATTAAAAAATTTAGTATTTAAATTAGAAGATGCGAAGAACTTTCATTTTTCTCAAATAATGTTACAATGAAAGTTCAAGTTGAAATTGATTAAAATTGTTAGAAAATGAAAAACGATATTAAAATTAGGATTAAGCTTAAAAGTCAGTTGAAAAACATGGTTGGAAATATTATTTACCAACGTGGTGAGCGATATTTTAAGGATGGTTTAGTTTATGAAATGAATATTCAAGAGGATCAAAATTCTTTGCATAAAGTTGAAGTTATGGGCAGTGTTTCGGGGACGCAAGATTACGAGGTTGGTTTGCACTTTAATTTTAAAAATCACACTTTTAGCATGACAAATTGTAATTGTCCTTATAAATATTTTTGTAAACATATTGCAGCTTTAGGATTGGAATTTACGAAATTATTTGGGGAATTTTTGGAGGAAAAAGATGAAAGTATTTTTCTTGATTCAATACGAGAAAAAAATGAATTTTTAAAATATTATCAAAAAAGTAAAGGTTTGCTGATTGATGAAAATGAGGGAATTGATGAAAGTTTTAAAAATAAAGTAGAGGAAAATATTAGTCAAAAAAATAAAATAAAAGAAATTGACAGGGGGTTTTTAGAAAAATTAAAAAAAGCTGGTGTTGATCCGGAAAGTTTACCGATTGATGTTTTGAAAAATTTGGCACAATCTTCAGAAAATTTAAAGAAGAAAGAAATTTCGAAAAAAAATCATTTTGAAATTAAAACTCGAGCGGAAAAAGAATCTTTAAAAAATAAAAAAGAATTACAAGAAAAGAATTTTCAGGAAAGATATGAAGTGATTTTGGATGTAGGTTATCGAATAGAATTTAAATTGAGAGAAAAAGATCAGGGAAATAGTTTTAGTTATTATCATCAATATGCGTACGATCAATATCAATTAGAAGAAATTATTAATTCAGAAATTGAAACGATGACTGATGAGCAGGAAGAATTATTGCGTTTTTGGGAACGGATCAGTTTTTGGAATCAGGATAAATTTGATTATGAAACTTTTCTAAATTTGCTTAAAAAATCAGGCTTGGATATTTTTATAAGTACGGTTAGTGGCGAGAAAAAAGTAGACATTTCTTTAAAACCAAAAAGTAAATTGAAGGCATCTTTATTCACAAAACAAGCGGAAAGTCTTTTAGAATTAGAGAACGATGAAAAAATTACAGATTTTATTTTCAGTTTAGATCGAAAGTATTTTGAGAGAAAGTATTTTAAAATTATTACAGCGGAAACTGGCTTGATGATTTTAGATTCTAATAAAATTTCTTTTTATAAAATGTCAAACAACTTAGTTAATATTACAAATAGAATAGCGGAAGATAGAAAGTATTATCAAAATGATAGTGAAGATATCTTAGGAACTTTATTGGAAGAAGGTGAAATTTTTAATTTGAATAATTTAATTACAGATTTACAAAAGTCATTCGATTTAAAAACTGAATTAAAAAATGATTTTAAAATTAAGAAATTTAATCAGGCAGAAAAAGTTTTTGTAGTTGATTATAATAGCAAAGAATCAACTTTGAAAATTTATCCGACGATTGATTATGGTTTTTATCAAATTCCTGTAACCCAGTCAATTCGTCTGAGGCGGGGAATGTATAAGCAAGGCTATGAACGAAAAAGCTTTCGCAATAGTTTTAAATATATTCACAATATTGATTTGAAAAATAAAACAATTTTTTATGCACCGATTAGTTCTCACAAAGAAATAAATTTTTACAAAGAAATTATAACTAATCATGAAAAATTAGGTTTCACAAAAACAGGAAAATTTAATTTAAAAAGTGATAAAAGCATTTTTAAATTTTTCGCAAATAATTGGGCGGAAATTAAAAAGTTGAAATACTCGATTAAATTTTTGAAAGATAAATTTGATTTTGATGAGGGAGATTTTAAAGCGGAATTTGATGTTGATTTTAATGCTGATAAAGATTGGTTGGCTTTCGACGTGGATTGTTATTGTGGCAAAGATCAAATTACTTTAGAAACTTTGCGGACTTACATTGATAGTAAAGATGAATTTATTAAAACAGCAGACGGAAAGTTTTTAAAAGTTGCAAACAGAAAGGAATTAGAAAAGTTTGTTTTAATGCTAGAAAGTTTTCATCAACAAAAAAGTGGCGGAAAGTTTGAAGGAAAAATTTACCACGCACCAGAGTTGGAAGATATTTTCACCAGTTCAAATTATTACAATGCAAAATTAGATCAAGGTTTTAAAAAGTTTATAAAAGAAGCTCAGTCGGGCAAACCAGTAGAAAAAGTTAAATTGCCAGCTAATTTTAAAAAGACTTTGCGGGATTATCAGGAGGAAGGACTGGATTGGTTTTACTTTTTGCGGAAGTATCGTTTTGCGGGAATTTTGGCGGATGACATGGGATTAGGGAAAACTTTGCAAGCTTTGATTTTGATGAGTTTGAATGCGAAAAAAGATCAACCGTCTTTAGTTGTTTGTCCAAAAACTTTACTTTACAATTGGCAGATGGAAGCGAAAAAGTTTTTACCGAAAATGAAAACTGCTGTGATTGATGGTCAGCCGAAAGAACGTCAGAAAAAAATAAAAGAAGCGATTAAAAGTGATTTAATAATTACTTCGTATCCGACGTTGCAACGAGATTTATCTTTTTATAAAAAACAAAAAATTAGATTTAACTACTGCGTTTTGGACGAAGCTCAAGTGATTAAAAATTATCGAACGAAAAATGCACAGATAGTTAAACGGGTGGACGCAGATTATCGATTAGCTTTGACTGGTACGCCGTTGGAAAATACAGTGGAGGAAATTTGGTCAATTTTTGATTTTTTAATGCCCGGTTTTTTAGGTTCACACAAATCTTTTTCCAAGAAATTTTTAAAACCAATTATGAAAGAAAGTAGTGCGGAGTCGTTACAGAATTTACGTCAGAAAACTTCGTGTTTTATGTTGCGACGAACTAAATGTGAAGTATTACAAGAACTTCCGCCAAAGATTGAAAATATTAATTATTGTCATTTGGAAGATTCGCAAAATATTCTGTATCAAGAAATTTTAGCGAACGTGAAAAGTAAAATTTTTAAAACAGTTCAAGAAAAAGGTTTTGCAAAATCGCAGATTCATATTTTAGCGGGATTGACTAAATTGCGACAAGCTTGCAATCATCCGGTTTTGTTATTGAAAGATAAAAATTATTCTGATTATGATTCGGCAAAATTGGAGGCGTTCAATGAGTTGATTGATGAGATTATTTCTTCAGGGAAAAAAGTTTTGGTGTTTAGTCAGTTTACGAAAATGCTAGACATTTTGAAACAAGATTTAGATAAAAAGAAAATTAAGCATTTGTATTTATCAGGACAAACCAAAAATCGTCAGAAAATTATTGATGAATTTAATGCTGAGGATAGTGATAAAAATGTTTTTTTGATTAGTTTGAAAGCGGGTGGAGTTGGTTTGAATTTAACAGCGGCGGATAATGTGATTATTTTTGATCCATGGTGGAATCCGAGTGTGGAGAATCAGGCGGTTGATCGGGCTCATCGGATTGGTCAGACGAAATCGGTGAATGTTTATCGTTTGATTACGAAGGGAACAATTGAGGAGAAGATTGTTGAATTGCAAAAGAAAAAGCAGAATCTTTTTGATAATTTGGTGGGGGAGAGTAAGGATATGTTTAAGAAATTAACTTGGGAGGATGTTCAGGATTTGTTTGGGTAGGATTAATATTTCTTGCAAGGGGTTGTAATTTTTTAAAGAATCATGCTACAATATAATTAAATTAAATATGATTATATATGGGAAAAAACTATCAAAGTAAATTATTTATTTTCATAAATTCTATACAAAAAGATTTAAATAATAAGAAGATTAATGAAAAACAATTTAATTTTTTGCTTGGTCTTTTTATTAAAAAGGAGTTAGGCGATATGGTTAGCAAAGAGATCAATAAAATTATACCAAAAAAGGATAATATGCAAAATATGACATTTTTAACTTACAAAAGAAATAGCAAATTTAGCCATGTCAGATAAAGAAAATAACAAAATAGTAGAAAGTTCAAATGATCAAAAGTGTAATGATGTGCCTGTGATTGATGAGACGGTAACTGCACATATGATGCAAATATTCGGAAATCAGTCACAGCAATACATGCCGACGCAATCACAAGTAGATAAAGTACTTGATTTGCAAGCAAAAGGAATGGAATATACTCACGAAGAAAGAACGAAGTTTTCTCCGATTCAAAAAACTGAACTAACAGTTATTATAGTTGTAATTATTACTTTTTTAATCATTTTTACATTATCTATATTTTTTGCAAAAGAATATGTTGGTGAAATCATATATGGAATGATTGGAATTCTTACTGGAGGTTTGGGAGGTTATGGATTGGGTCGTTCTAAAAAGGATGACGATAATAGTGATAGAGAATAAACTTTTTTGAAATTTTTGCATTTTAAAAACCACTAACATTTAGTCAGTGGTTTTTAATTTACCAAATTTTTCCAAAAACTATCCAACTTTCTTAAAACTAACATTATAATTCGGTTCATAAAGAGAATCATACTCATCCCTAA
Source organism: Candidatus Moraniibacteriota bacterium (assembly GCA_023133275.1). Taxonomy (GTDB): domain Bacteria; phylum Patescibacteriota; class Minisyncoccia; order Moranbacterales; genus JAGLWU01. The sequence continues at coordinate 664 of JAGLWU010000008.1, read as the reverse complement.
CCTCAACAGTCTCACCATCCATAATAGTAGTCAAAGCAATATCAGAAATCATTTCCTGAAGCTTTTTAATCTCACCTTTTAATTCCTCCAATTTTTCCCAACGCGTCCCCATATCATTTTGAGCAGAAAACTCATGTTGCTTTTTAGTCTCTCGAATAACATTCAATTTTTCCAGTAACACTTGATACTCAGCGTCTTGAGCCAAAATATCTTTATACTCTTTACGAACCTCTTTCATATCTTTTTTAGCCACTTGTAAGTCATTAAAGACCTCTTGAATATCTTGCATATTTTTTTATTTTTATTAATTATTTTTTACCAATAAAATTATTGTAACATATAGAAAGAGGAGTGCAAAATTTAAAATTTCAAAAAAATAAAAGTGCTCGCTGCACGGACTTTTTGAATTTGCCAATGGTAAACCCATACAGATTTTTAAATCCTCCAGATATGTCATTCCAGAAAATATATTTTCTTTTCGATTGTAGCAAATCAGGCATGCCTGTTTTTTACTTCAAGTTTAAAGAAAATTTAAAGTGTATTGTTCTGCTGAGATCCTGAATAAATTATTTTATTTTTCTGCGAAAAACAAAATAATTTTTCAGGATGACATGAGTGTGGAGTTAGTTTTAAATTTTAAAAGCCCGTGCGGCGAGCACAAGAA
>JAGLWU010000074.1 GCA_023133275.1 Candidatus Moraniibacteriota bacterium | reverse complement strand
AATTCAATTAGTCTTGAAGAATTGAATTCGCTTTTATACGGATATAAAAGAAATAAGGGACTTCTTATTTTTGTAGGATTTGCGTTTGGATTCGGGATGTTTCTTTTTTTCCTTGGCTACCAAATCGCAGGGGCAATTAACGGGTCTTTAGCGCAGAAGAGCGCTCTGTTTTTTTCCTTGTTATTTGGATTTTTAATTTTACGAGAAAAAATCTCAAAAAAGCAGATTTTATTTTCAGTCCTTTTATTTTTTGGATTATTTTTGGCAGTAACTCAAGGAAGTTTTAATTTATTAGAGTTTAATGCCGGAGTTTTAATACTAATAATATTAGCATGTATTTGGGTATTTACTCATACTATTTCAAAGCCGATGTTAAACAGAAGGGAAGCCACAGCAATCCAAATGGTGTGTATGCGAAATGCAATTGGGGGTTTCATTCTTATTACGATATATCTTCTTTTCTTTTCAACAGAAAATTTATATATCTTTTCTGATCCTATGAATTATTTCTGGTTTATTGCAATGGGTATAGTTTATGGTAGTGGTTTATACTGCTGGTATAAAACCTTGACATATCTAGATATTTCAAAAGCATCAATATTAGTCGCGGCTACTCCAATTATTACCGCGATTTTTGCCATAATGTTTCTTGGAGAAAATTTTACTATATTCCATTTAATAGGAACTAGCATCGTTATTTTTTCAATCATTATGATTGTTAGTGAAGTTAAATAATGACTAATAATTGAGATTTCAAAAAAAATAAAATAAAAAATTTAAAATATAATTTGAGTTCTGGATGATTTAAGTGAGTTATTTATTTTCTTCTTTTTCATGGTGAAGCGTTATAACAATTCCAAGAACTAACATTGCTGTATCATCATCAACATCGGATGCGATTTGTACTCCATAGGTTCCTTTTATTTTGAACAATTTTTTACTAATTTGAGCAATTTCTTTCCCATCTTTTAGAATTTTGTATTTCAATCCAAAGATACTTCCCTTCATAGTAAAGAGTTTATTTTCGCCCGGATCCTCAAACCAATAACTTGGTTTTATCGCAGCAAGCTTTCTTTTTAACTTTCCAATGAATTTATCGTCATCCTTTTCACCGCCTTTATAGAACGTATACGTAGCGCGCAGAGAAACCACTTTTTCATGTACTGTCAATAATGGATTTTCCTCATCCTGAAGATCTCGTAATCGATAAGTATTACCGATTTTTATTATTTTCCCCATGAAATAGCCGAGCTTTTCTTTTTTTGCATCCATAACCCAGACTTTATCTTTCAAGGACACTAATTTTTCGGATAATATAAATTCTCTTGTCTTTTGAAGTGACATATTAGTCATCTCATTTAGTTAATTTAATCTGGTTTTCTTAAGTAATTAAAGTACTGTTATAAAAATCTATCTATAAGAAAAGAATACAGCTAACGATTTCTAAAATGTTTTAATTTTTTGCCGCTTTCTTTTTTATATCTTGAAGAATAAAAACTATGTGAAAGGAATTATGTTTGGAATTGTTTCTCTTTTATTGGTCTCTTTACAACCAATTGTGGCATTATCAAGACCCCGCGTATTGGACGTGTATATATTCGCCGCAATGACATGTATTGTTGAGACTATAATTTTCATTCCATTGATGCTACTTGAGAGACAAAAAATTAAATCTAGAATGGAAATAGAGCCCTCTAAATTTGACGAAATGCATTTATTATTGCACGGTTGGAAAAATAACAAAAAAACTCTACTTTATATTGGAATTAATTTTGGAATTGCTCAAATTTTAT
>JAGLWU010000073.1 GCA_023133275.1 Candidatus Moraniibacteriota bacterium | reverse complement strand
TTTGTAAATTCAATTGAAAGAAAATATATAAATATTGACGAGTTAAATCAAGGTTTCGAATTAAAATCAGAAGATTCGGATATAGATTTTCTTTTTCAGAAATCAAAAGAATTAACAAGAATAAATAAAGATGATTATTTACAAAAAACTTTAGATGAGGTGCAAAATTATTTTGATAGTGAAAATTATTTTGATGTAATGTTGACCTATGTGGAATATGATTTAACTGTAGGAGATAAAGAAAGTTTTGATCAAATTGGAGAAAAAAGAAATGAATTATCAGAAGATGAAGATGTTGAAGAATTAGCTACTTTTTTAAGCAAAAAATATGATGTTAAAAGTACCGAAGGTAGTTATGTAGAACTAGAAAAGTTAAAAGGTAAAAGTAAGAATAAGAAACATATAATGGATATTTTTAAGGCAAATATGCTTATTGGTGATAAAAATTATTCTGAAGCAAAAAAGAGTTTTATTGATGTTTTGAAGATAAATTCAAATGTTGCAGGTGTGTATAAAGATTTAGGTGGTATATATTATTCTTCATACCAAACAAATTATGCTTGGTTATGTTGGGATATCGCTCGAACTTTATCGCCAAAACATGATATGCTTAAACAAATTAATGAAATGGAAAAAAGAATGAAAAAAGATTATCCAGAGTTTTTTTAAAATTCAAAATTAAAAACAAAATTATGAAAATTACATTTTTTGAAGTTGTTGAAAATGATGTTGAAACAATAAAAGATAATTTTCCAGAAGCTCAAATAGTCGAAGAAAAACTATCATTAGATAATGTCGAAAAATTTCAAGATAGTGAAATTATTTGCATTTTTATTTATTCAAAAATCGATAAACAAATTTTAGATAAATTACCAAATTTAAAATTAGTAATTACTCGAAGCGCAGGTTTTGATCACATTGATATAAAAGAATGCGAAAAACGAGGAAATAAATTTTGTAATGTCCCAGATTACGGAAGCCATGTAATTGCCGAACACGTTTTTGCATTAATGCTTTCTTCTTTACGAAATGTAGTTAAGGGTGAGGAACGGACAAACGCTTTGGATTTTGATTGGTATGGGTTGCGAGGAGTTTCTTTGAAAAATAAAGTTTTGGGAATCGTCGGTATGGGGAAAATCGGAAGTCATGTGGCGAGAATTGCAAGTTTAGGTTTTCAGATGAAAGTAATTGCATTCGATTTGCATCCAAATGAGGAATTAGCTAAGAAATATAATTTTGAATATGTTTCTTTTGATGAACTTTTGGAGCAGAGCGACATTATTACTTTACATTGTCCTTTGAATTGTCATACTGAACATATGATTAATAGAGAAACAATTGCAAAAATGAAAGACGGCGTTTCAATTATTAACACTTCCCGAGGTGGGATTTTAAATACGGAAGATGTTTTGGATGCGGTGAAAAGTGGAAGGATTAGTCATTTAGCACTTGATGTTTTAGAAGATGAGCAAAATATTGAAGAAAATAAAGAAATCATGACTTATCCGAATATTATTATTACGCCACACATTGCGTTTTATAGTGATGATTCTGTAAAGAAAATGTATTCTGAGAGTTTTAGAATGATTAATGAGTTTTTGGAAGAAAATAAATAACATAGAGATAATTTTGAATTATATAATATTTTAATTTTGGTTTATTTATGACAATAGAGGAAATAATAAAAAATATTAACGACTTTTCTGATTCCGAAAGGGCTACTATATATGCTGAAAAATTAAACAATAAGTGGCTATTATCATCAGAGGCTATAGTTCTAGAATTAACAGAGGATGAGGCTGAATTATCGATTGAAGAAATTTCTAAAAAGTATACTCCAGGTAAGGAATATTTTTTAGAAATATTCTTAATTAAAGAATTAATGGATGGATGCGATGAAATTGATAAAAAAATTATTGAAATAATAATTTATTATGCTGAGAATGATGCATAATTAAGTTGAATACATAAAAATTAAAATTTATAAAATTATGATAAACGAAGATATTTTTGATAAAGAAGTTTCTATGTGTCAGGAAATGTATAAAAAAGATAAAAGTTGTAATTGGGGAAAATGTAAAGATTGTGGAGTTTTATTATTGTTGTATAAGTTACATAAAGGAGAATTGATTGAGGATAAAGATGAAGTTAAGAATTTTAAAGATGAAATATTTTCAAATTAAAAGTGATAAATTGACAGGTTCAAGTTATAATGAAGTTTATAAAAAGGCTTGGAAAATTTATTTGAAAGAAAAATGTAAAAGTAAAAGAAGACCGTATATTAGATCGATGTATTTTAATAAGGAGAAGATATTTTTAGATATTTTTTGGAGTCATTTGAAGCAGAAGAATTGGGTGGATAGATTTAGAAGATTAAAATATTATTCCTGTGCAATTTGTTTGATGAAGAATAATAAGTTTGATTCTATAACTATTCAAGATAATAAAAAGTCAAATGAAATTTTACATAGATTTGGTGGAATTACTTGATGTGGTGATAGTTTTATTGTTCAAATTAAAGAAAATACGAAAACTGGTCAAAAGTATTTTATTTCAGTTTTTCCAGTAAAAGATAAATAAAAAAGACTTTCCGCTAAGTGTAGCTCAAAGGCTACGGGCCGAAAGTCATTTATATTCCTATAATATATTAATTGATTAGTTTTGTCAAACTTTTTAAAAATTAAAAACTTGTTATAATTCAATATTTATGATTTTATATAAGAGTAAGATTGTAAATATTAGACTATAATTTAAATAAGTTTAAATATGATTAATTACAAATTAAAAAAAGACTTAACAGGGAATGAAAATTGGCCTAGATTTAGTACGATTCATGTTAAGGGCGTTTCTGGAGAACAAGAATTAAAATCAAACGATGATGAAAAAACTATTCAGTCTTGGAAGAATGTAGCTGTTATGAAAGCGACAAGTAGTAGTTCGGTAAAATTTTATTTAGGATTTTACAATGAAAAAGAAATAGTTTATTTAAAAAATAAGTTTGAAACAAATTTAACTTTTGCAATGAGGATAAGTTCTAAAGATATGAATTTTTTTGTGATGCCGAAAGATTTGAATGAAAAAATTGAGTTAGAGTTAGTGGAAATTACAATAGAAGATGATTCAAAATATGATAATTTAATTTTAATTTAACAAATAAATAATTTAGCAATTAATATGAATAAAGGAAAAATATCCCAAGTAATTGGACCAGTAGTAGACGTAGAATTCGAAGACGGTTTGCCAGAAATCTACAACGCTCTGGAAATCATTTTAGAGAACGGAAAAAAATTAGTTTTAGAAACACATCAACATTCAGGTGGCAATAAAGTGCGGGCAGTAGCAATGGGTTCAACCGATGGAGTGAAAAGACAAATGGAAGTGATAGACACAGGATCTGCAATTCAGGTTCCAGTTGGAAAAGAAACACTAGGAAGAATGTTTAATCTTTTAGGTGAGGTGATTGATGGAAAAAAAGAAGTAACAACAAAAGAAAGAAATCCAATTCATCGAGATGCACCTGATTTTTCAGAACAATCTACAGAAGCAGAAATTTTAGAAACTGGAATTAAAGTTGTTGATTTAATTTGTCCTTTTGTTAAAGGTGGAAAAGTTGGGCTTTTCGGAGGGGCTGGTGTTGGAAAAACAGTTATTATTCAGGAGCTTATCCGAAATATTGCACAAGAACATGGAGGTTATTCAATTTTTGCAGGAGTGGGAGAGAGGACTCGTGAAGGAAATGATCTTTATCACGAAATGAAAGAATCTGGAGTTTTAGATAAAACAGCTTTGGTTTTCGGGCAAATGAATGAACCGCCAGGGGCACGTCAGCGAGTAGCACTTTCAGCTTTGACAATGGCGGAATATTTTCGTGATAAAGAAGGGCGCGATACTTTGCTTTTTGTGGACAACATTTTCCGTTTCACTCAAGCAGGTTCTGAGGTATCAGCACTTTTAGGACGAATTCCATCAGCTGTAGGTTATCAGCCAACTTTAGCAGAAGAAATGGGGCAACTTCAAGAACGTATTACTTCAACAAAGGATGGTTCTGTAACTTCTGTTCAAGCGGTTTATGTGCCAGCAGATGATTTGACTGATCCAGCACCAGCAACAACTTTTGGTCATTTAGATTCAACGGTGGTACTTTCTCGTCCACTTTCAGAATTAGGAATTTATCCAGCTGTTGATCCATTAGATTCTAATTCAACAATTTTAGATCCAAACATCGTTGGGGAAGAGCATTATAAAGTAGCTCGTGGAGTTCAATTAGTGCTTCAAAGATATAAAGATCTTCAGGATATCATTGCAATTTTAGGAATGGAAGAGCTTTCTGATGAAGATAAAGTTGTTGTTTCTAGAGCGAGAAAGATCCAAAAGTTCTTATCACAACCTTTTTTCGTAGCAGAGCAGTTTACCGGTTCTCCTGGTGTTTATGTTAAATTAGAAGATACTGTCAAAGGATTCAAGATGATTTTGGATGGTAATATGGATGATGTGGCTGAACAGGAATTTTACATGAAGGGTTCTATCGATGAAGTTGTTAAGGCTTAATTTGTTTAATATTCAATTATATGAAATACATGGATTTAAAATCTAGATGGTATTATAGGCTTTTAAGTGTCTCTTATGTATTAATTTTATCTTTTTTATCACTTTTTGTAATTTGGGTAAGCTTTGATTCTATTGGGAATCATCAAGAAGATAATAGAATAAAATGTTATCTTGGAAATCAGGAAAATTTCTTGGCCCATAAAGATAAAAAAATATTAGTAAATAGATTTGTTGAAGTGATAGATCCTAAAAATTGGAGTTCAAATGAAGCACCAAATGATTGGTCTGTAATGAGTATTGCAACAGATGGTTGTGGATTGTCAAATTTAATAGCAAAATCATTTCTTGATGAAAATATGAAAATATTCAGTGTTAGTTTTGAAAAAGTAAATGTTTATTCGTGGCAAGAAGCTTTATTTAATATTTTTCTACTAATTGTTTTAATTTTTTTGATTTTGGAAATTATTAGAAGAGTATTTTATTTTGTTGTTATAGGAAAGATTTTTCCTGATAAAGAGTAATTATAATATGTAAATATCAAAAAGATGAAAAAAAATAATTTAACAATTGATCTACAAATAATTACTCCTGAAAAAGTAGTTTGTGAGGAAAATGTTTATCAAGTTACACTTCCCGTTGTAGATGGGGAGGTTACTATTTTACCAAAACATCGTTCTTACATTGCCGCTTTAAAACCAGGGGAAATTATTTACAAAAAAAATAAAGGATCTAAAGAAGAAGCAAATTTAGCGATTGCAGGA
>JAGLWU010000072.1 GCA_023133275.1 Candidatus Moraniibacteriota bacterium | reverse complement strand
GGCACTCGGTGAAATCAAATCAGACAAGGCAGTAGAACCACTTATTGAAACGCTGAAGGATGAAGATGAATATATGCGATGGCGAGCGGCGCGGGCACTCGGTGAAATCTGCATCATTAAGCATAAAACGCTTCTCGAAGAATACTTAAAATCCAGCAACAAATACGAAGCGAATATAGCCTATAAAATCCTTAAAAATATCGAACAGAATGAAAAATCAAAGATAGAACTGTTCGTAGAGGGACCTTTAAAAGTTAAAAAAATTGAAACATCTGGGTTTACAAAAGAATTTACAGCCCAATCCCCGGAAAAAGGAGCAAAGGACCCTTATTTCCATATTAAGGTAGACTGGCTTAAAAAAATAAATGAGCCATTGGTGCTTGTGGATTACGGCTGCGGGCAGGGAAAATTATTACATACTATGAAGGCTCTACCCACCCTTAAAAACATATCTTATATAGGTGTAGATAAAGAAAGCGCCTGCCTTTGCAAAACCGAATTGACTGCAAAAAAAAATGGTTTCTATGATAAATTGTTCAAGAGACCAGAGTTGTATAAACCTAAAGATTTCTTTAAAAGGGATATTCCAATTAATTATGTCTGTTTTTTACATACAATGCACGAGATAGACCTTTCTCGTCTGATAGAAGCGATCTATCACATCTCAGAGAAACTCGTTATTGGAGGGTTAATTTATTTCCTGGACCCGATGAGTTTTATTGATGAAAGAAATTATGTATTATGGAATGAACCTGACGATTTTGAAACATTATTCTCAAATTCTGGTTTTGAAGTGAGAATATATCCAATCACAACGGGCAAAGGCCACAAATTGAGCTCGGTTGATGTTAAAAAAGTCAAGGAAGGCATTTTTCCAAGAGAGAGCGTAGCTGAAAACTGTCTGGCGATGTATGAATCTAAAGAAAAAAGAGTAATGGAATGGCGCAATATGGATGGGATTGGTGATGAAGAACGCGCATATCTTAACGAAATTCTTGGAAATTTAACCTCACAAATCCGGGAATATAAAAACAGAATAAATGTTGATTAACCGGTATTCTTGTCTATTTTGCTCTGATTTTTTATTTATTTCGATTTCGGTTGAAATCTAACCCGCTGAGTAAAATCGGAATTGAAAGAAGAGCAATCTGACAGAAATACAAAAAAATTGAGCATACTCCAGATGCCCCAAACAGAACGAAATGGAGTCCGGGGTCGTTTACTCTAGCGAAACTGATTCAGGGTTGTGACTACAAAATGAAAAACCTATCAGTCAATTTGGAGTTTAGAAAAATGAATAATTGTTTATGAAATTCAGATTTATATTCTTTTATTTTGTTGTGAGATTAATGTAAAATTGAATTATGAAACCTAAACAGAGAAAAATCACTCCTAATACACCTAGACCTCTTTTCGTACCAAGCTTTTTAATCAAATATTCAAAAAAATGTAACAATTTAATGGTTATTAAATTGATGAGAATGAGTATATACAAAATTGATATATAATAAATTAAAACAAATATTTCTTTTAAAGAAAACGTTTTTTTAATATGTGCTAATAATAAAATAGGAACAAATAACAAACCAACAGATGCGATATCTATTGCGCATTCTTTCTTTTTCCCTTGAATTTTGTCTTGAAGCGATACATTCCAATTTCTTATTTTATCTAATAGCTCAATCATTTCAGATGCTAACAGTATCCCACCAATAAGTTCAAAAAATAGGCCTAAAATTATTATGTTAGTACGATTCTCTATAAAAACCATAAGCCACTCAATTATTATTAACATATGCTATTCTAATAAAAAGAATGAGTTTATAAAAACTTAAATCTTTGTATTCAATATTTTTGTATTTGAAATATAGCTTTTAAATAACAATATAATCCCCGAGCATTCTCCCAGTACACCGGATTTGAGCGATAGCAAAATCCTGGGTCGTTGACTGTGAAGTTTTATTC
>JAGLWU010000071.1 GCA_023133275.1 Candidatus Moraniibacteriota bacterium | reverse complement strand
GAAACTTTAGAATATTTAAAACCCCTGCTCCCAAAATAACTGGCGTTCCCATCAAAAATGAAAAACGAGCCGCGTCCACTCTGTTGATTTTTAAAATTCTTGCTGTAGCCATCGTAATGCCCGAACGAGAAATCCCTGGAACTAATGCTACAATTTGAAACAATCCAATAATTAAAGCATCTTTCATATTAATATTTTTCATCGATCGTTCACTTGAAAAAAATCGATCAGAACTCCAAAGAATCGCTCCACCAACAAAAATCATAAAAGCTACTATCAACGTTTTTTGACTTAATATTTCATCATAACCATTTACAAAATAACCAGCAATTATAATTGGGAGAGTTCCAAAAAATAAATATCGTAACAAACAAATATTACACTGATAAATTTCCATATCCCTTTTTAATCCAAAAATATTCAGCCAATCTCGCCAAAAATAAATCAACACTGCACCCAACGTTCCCATGTGAAGAGCTGCTGAATAACTAATGCTCGGCTCCGGAAAACCAAAAATATAAGGTACCAACATTAAATGCCCCGAACTAGACACGGGTAAAAATTCTGTTATTCCTTGGACAAGCCCTAATAAAACTGATTGTAAAATTGTCATTTCCATTACTGAATTATAACCTAAAATTAATATTTAATAAAGTAATTTTGTAAAAATTAAAAAATTTCATTTAAGAAATAATTGTGCTCGCCGCACGGGCTTTTCACCATTTAACCTTTTTCAAAATCTTAAAAGCCTCCCGTCATTCTGAACGTAATAAATTTTTTTACAAAAAATTTATGGAGTGAAGAATCCCCCACGGAAAACTAGAAAACTTTGAAAATTTAATATTCAAAAAAACCCACTACCCTAATTTGCCTAGCCTCTTGACTAAAACGCTTCTCTGATGCACAATAGAAAGAGTGATAAAAAAAATGCTCTGGTAGCTCAATTGGATAGAGCGTCTGGTTTCGGCCCAGAAGGTTAGAGGTTCGAGTCCTCTCTGGAGCACAAATTAAAAAAACAGGCTTTATGCCTGTTTTTTAATTTGTCTAAAATTATTCAATCAATGTTTTTAGATTTTACAAAAAATTTATTAATTTCTACTCATCCACAATTCCAATCATTACGCTAAATTTATTTTTAACATTTTTTCTCTGTTCAGAAACATACATTTCAGAAATTGCTCCATCTAAATATAACGCATTCTTGCAATTTAAATCTTCTTTAAAAAATAAAGCGAAATTATAAAAAGTTACTAGCTCATTTGATATTACAAAAATCACACTTCCATTTTCAGTTATTCCCACGCCATTACGAATATGTTTATTTTCAGATTTTTCATTGAACAACGAATTAATTTTATTGTCAATCAATAACATTGGACCAGATTGAATTGCAAAAGATACTTCAGATGAATTTTGATATTTTTTGGACTCAGTTATTTCGACTTTGTTGTTTTGAATAGAAAAAATTCCATTTGGTTGAAAATAAAAATTTCCCTCACCTTCATTTAAATTAATTTTTGAAATTTCTTTTCCATTTTCAATGTAAAGACCGAGCGGTTTAAATTCTTTTGAAAAAATTCCTCCATTTGTCGCAAAAACTAAATTCTTTTTTTGTTCTTTTAATAAATCTTTTAACTGATTGATAGTTTCAATCTTTTGATTATTCTTGTTTTTGTAATAAAACTTTATTGAATTTATATTTTTAGATTCTACTTTTACAACATCAAAAGATGTATTATTAAAATTTACTGTAGAAAATTGATAAATTTCTTCACTTTCAATTTCTTGAGAAATTAGGTTTTCTTTTTTATTTTCACTAGAAGATTTTGCAAAAAATATGAATAAAATAAAAACAATAAAAACTAAAATGAAAATTTTATTATTTTTAGACATGCTTTAAAAAAATTAAATGATTGTCATTATGTACCAATTCTTTTACAAAATTAAAAAAGTTACTTATAAAATCCTAAAACCCTCTTCTTGAAATATATTTCTTCGCCACTCTGATTTTAACCAATTCCCTCTCCAAAGTCGCCGCCACATGTGCAAACTCACCTTCAGCACCCTGAATAACTCTATTTTTCAAATCCTCTGCCCTTTTACGAGCCTCTTCCGCTTTCTCTAAATCAATTTCATCAGCTCTTGCCGCTTCATCAGATAAAACAACTAATCTGTTTTTATGAAATTCAACAAAACCTCCTGCAATCGCTAAATTTTCTTCTTCTTTAGATCCTTTATTTTTTTTGTAAATAATTTCCCCTGGTTTTAAAGCGGCAATGTAAGAACGATGTTTTGGTAAAATAGTAACCTCCCCATCTACAACGGGAAGTGTAACTTGATAAACATT
>JAGLWU010000070.1 GCA_023133275.1 Candidatus Moraniibacteriota bacterium | reverse complement strand
AACTGAAAATCCTCGATCCTGCCTGCGGAAGCGGAGCGTTTCTGAATCAGACTTTGAACTTCCTGATTAATGAACATAATTACATTATCGATATTGAAACAGAACTGAATAAAGAACAATTATTATTGTTCAATGTGGAAAAGGAAGTTTTGGAAAATAACCTTTTTGGTGTGGATATTAACGAAGAATCTGTGGAAATTGCTCAACTCTCACTCTGGCTGCGAACTGCAAAAAAAGGACGAAAACTCTCCGACCTTTCCAATAATATCAAATGCGGGAACTCGCTAATAGACGATCCTGAAATTGCCGGAGATAAAGCTTTTGACTGGCATAAAGAATTTCCTGAAATTATGAAAAATGGTGGATTCGATGTTGTGATTGGAAATCCGCCGTATGTTACTTTTGCACTTGGGAAAAAGCAAGAGTTTAACAATAAAGAAATAGAGTATTATAAAGAAAATTTTAAATTATCATCCGTTTATAAAGTAAGTTCGTATTTGATATTTATTGAGCAGTCTCTAAAACTTATTTCAAATAGAGGATTACTGTCTTTTATTGTACCTAATGCTTTACATACAAATTTCTATTATTCTAAATTTAGAGAATATTTAATAGAAAAAATTTCAATTATTTCATTGTATAATTTAGATTATGAAGTTTTCTATGATGCAGGAATAGGCGGTTCTTCTGTATTTGTTTTTGGAAAGAAAATAAAAGTCCAAACAAAACTTTTAACAATAAACAGAGAAGAAAATTTTGACAAACCACATTTCTTTTATTCATCTCAAAAAACTTTTAAAAATATTCCTGATAATAAATTTGTATTTTCTAAAAATTTAATACATCTTTGGAATAAATCTTTTAAAAATGCCATTTCACTTGGTAGTGAAAATTTCCAATTTTATAATGGAATTAAAACAGGAAACAACAAAAAATATTTATCACAAATCAAAATAGACGATAAATATAAGCCAGTTGTTAGGGGTAGAGATTTTTACAAATATACACCAATAGAAAATGTTTATTTTGTTTTATTTGACCCTAAACTATTGTGGAGCAATACTAATGAAAAAATGTATAATGCAGAAGAAAAAATAATTATTCGGCAAACTTCTGATCATATTGTTGCAACTTATGACAACAGACAATTTTTTACAATGGATACAACACATATTTTATTTGATAAAATACAAAAATATAGTTCAAAATATCTAATGGTAATTTTGAATTCAAAATTTTTTAATTTACTATATCATATAATAGTTCCAGAACTTGGTAGAACTTTTTCAGAAGTGAAAATTGCAAACTTAAAAAATCTTCCAATAAAAGAGATTTCTAACGAATCCCAACTCCCCTTCATCGAAAAAGCCGATCAAATGCTTTCTTTAAACAAACAACTTCAGGAAAAGAAAAACAAATTTATAAACAGAATAACGAGCAATTTAGAGATAGAAAAAATAACAAAAAAGTTAGATTCTTTTTATAATTTCGATTTTAAAACTTTCATCACTGAACTCAAAAAACAGAAGATTAAACTTTCTTTTAATCGGCAGGACGAATGGGAAGATTATTTTGATTCTTATAAAAAAGATATAAATGAACTTCAATTTCAGATCAATAAAACCGATAACGAAATTGACCAAATGGTTTATGAGCTTTATGGTTTAACTGATGAAGAGATTAAAATCGTGGAAAAAAGTAGCAAGACTTGACTTGCAGTGAACAAAGTGAGTGCGAGTATAATCATGGCAGTGGCGGAACATAATGGACAATATATTAAATAGGAATCTGTATGAAACGCTATAGAGTTATGAGTTTTGATTTTGATACACGCAGTAATATTTTAAGTACAAAAACAAAAAATAGTTGGGCAGAAAGTACAAAAATGCGATGGGATTATAACAAAAAAATTATTATTG
>JAGLWU010000007.1 GCA_023133275.1 Candidatus Moraniibacteriota bacterium | reverse complement strand
ATTGTGCTCGCCGCACGGGCTTTTAGGGTTTAAAATTTTAAATTCCTACAATTTTCCATCATTCAAACTGCTTGTCATTCTGAACGTAATAAATTTTTTGTAAAAAAATTTATGGAGTGAAGAATCCCCTACAGAGAATCATAAACCTTTTAAATTACTATAGTTTCAGAAAAACTTATCGATATTCTTAACTCCTTTATTTTTCTAACGAAAAAATAAATCCGTTCAGAGTGACAGGTTGCATTGTTTGGAAATCGTAATTTATAAACGTAGCAGTGCTACGTCTCTACAAATTTAATTACTATTCACTACTTTCTATTAACTACTTACTCAATATTATTCCCAGGCAATCACTAACGCTCGAACTTCCTCAGCTCCAACCTGCTTTAGTATTTTAGCACAAACAGAAAGGGTTGTCCCAGTAGTAATTATATCATCAATGAGAAGAATTTTTTTATTTTTAATAATTTCAGGATTTTCAACACAAAAAGCATCATTCAAATTTTCAAGTCTTTGCTTTCGATTTTTCATTTTCACTTGCGGTATTGTGTTATTTTTCCGAATTAAAGAATTGGTAACAATTGGAATTTTTAAATCTAAATCCCGAGCCAAACTTTCCGATTGATTGAAGCCTCGCCACCGCAATCTTTGTTTATGTAATGGCACGGGAATTATTAAATCAGGAATTGGATGTTCGGAATTTTGTAATGCTTGTGCAATTAGTAAAGCAAGTGGTTCTGATATTTTTTCAATAAATTTATATTTAAAATGATGAATTGATTTTTTTAATAAAGCATCTTTATAAATTGATATAATAAAAACTCCTTTTAAATTTATCTTGTAATATTTTTGGCAATTTAAACAAACTTCACCGTTTTGGGTAATTTCTTTTTCGCATATTGGACAATGTTGTTCGGTTAAAATTGGGAATGTTTTGTGGCAATCGTCGCAAATCCACTGATCGAATTTTCCGCAACCGAGACAATTTATTGGAAAAAATAAATCAAGAAATATCTTTTTGGTTTTTTTAAATAAGGTTTTTAGTTTCATAAATAAAAATAAAATTCCCTGTAAAAAATTACAAGGAATTTGTGTTCGCAAAAAAATATCTAATTATTAATTATATAAATATAATCAATTTTTCCAGACCCGTCATCAAAAAAACTAATTTCCTCTATATTTTTTAAAGATTTCCATTTAAAAACAAAGTTATTATTTTTAAAATCAGGCTTACGTTTAGAAAAACCTAATAATTCTATAGAATTTTCATTTAAAGGAAGTTTCTTTTCTGGAGTTATGGTTATTATCGTAGCTTGATTTTTAATAAAAACTATTTCATATTTTTCAGATTGAAAAAAATGTTTTTCGCAACTATTTACACAAGAATCATAATTACTAATTTTGACCTTTTCCATTTTTTCAGAACTTCCAATAATTTCTTTTACTTCTTCAAATGATTTACCTACAATTTTATTAACATCAATAATTAAATCCTGATCATCTTCTTTCATTTCATTGACTTGTTCTTTTTTGCTTTCATCTTTTTTCTCCTCAACTTTATTTTCCTCAATATTTTTATTTTCTATTTTTACCTGCTCACCGCATCCAGATAAAATAACTAGCAAACCTAACCCTAAAAATATTTTTTTCATATTCTTTATTTAAATAATTACCTATAAATAATCTCACAAAAAATCATTATTTACAAGTTCTATTTTTTAACTACAATCTCCCCGTCTTTTAAATCCAATTTAATATCTTTCACTCCAGTATTCCCAATAATAAATTCCGCCACGATATTCTCAACATTATCATAAATAACCTTCCGCACACCCCTCGCTCCCTCTTTCAAACCAATCGCTTTCCGCACAATCTCATTCACCACTTTCTGAGAATAAGACAAAACAATATCCCGTTTTTTAAGTCTAATTTTAAGTTGTCGCAATTCATTTTTCGCAATTTTAACCATATCCTTTTCAGAAAAAGGCTGAAACACAATTTTATTATCCAATCGCGAAAGAATTTCAGGAGAAAGAATTTGTTTAACTTCTTTTAAAACATTTTTATCAATATTTTTTTGTTTCTCAATTTTACTTTCACCAAAACCTAAACTAGAATTTTGAGTAAAAAATCGATTCCCAATATTAGAAGTTAAAATAATAATACTATGACGAAAATTAATCAATCGTCCTTCTCCGTCATGCAAAATACCATCCTCTAAAATTTGCAAAAGAATATTAAAAACATCAGGATGTGCTTTTTCAATTTCGTCAAAAAGAATTACAGAATAAGGATTTCGTCGTACTTTTTCAGTCAAAGATCCGCCCTCGCCATAACCAACATATCCTGCTGGTGCACCAACTAATTTAGAAGTATGATGTTTTTCCATTAATTCACTCATGTCTACGCGAATTAAATTTTCCTCACTGCCGTAAACTTCGCTCGCTAAAGTTTGTGCCGTCAAAGTTTTACCAACACCTGTCGGTCCAAGAAATAAAAATGAACCGTACGGTCGCTCCTCACTCGAAACGCCTGTAATTGAACGGTTTAATGTTTGCGTGATCGCTTTCAAAACAGGTTCTTGTCCAATAATAATTTTATTTAATTTTTGGTAAGTTTTTACTAAATTATTCTCTAGAGTTGCTGAAATTTTTTCATAGGGAATGCGTGAAATTAAAGCAGTTGTCCGAGTAATGTCTTCAATGCTAATCTTTTGAATATTTTTTTCTAAATCTTTTTTAAGTTTTTCTTGTAAATCTATCAAAATATCGATACAATCCGATTCTTGATTACGTAATTCAGACGCTTCTTTATATTTTTTAGAATTAATACAATCTGCTTTTTTGATGACAATATCTTTTAAATTTTCCTCCAATTCAATAATTTCACTAACAATTGGATTTTTTTCCTCCCGAGAATTTAAACGTGAGGCTGTTTCGTCCAAAAGATCAATCGCTTTGTCTGGAAGATGATTCTCTTGAATATATCGTACGCTTAAATCCACTGCTTTTTTTAAAACGTCTCGACTAATGGAAATATGATGATATTTTTCATAAGATTTTTTTAATCCTGTTAAAATCGCCAAAGTCTCTTTCGGCGTTGATTCTTTTAAAACAACTTTTTGAAAACGTCGCCCTAACGCAGGATCTTTTTCAATATATTTTT
>JAGLWU010000069.1 GCA_023133275.1 Candidatus Moraniibacteriota bacterium | reverse complement strand
AAATTACATTAAAAGATTAGAAGAATTAGAAGCAATTGGGAGTGGATTTGATCAGGTAGAAAAATGTTTTGCGATTCAGGCTGGTAGGGAAGTTCGAGTTTTTGTTAAACCATCGGAGATTGATGATTTGGGTATGAATAAATTAGCCCGAGAAATTGCTGATAAAATTGAAGATGAATTAAAATATCCTGGGGAGATTAAAGTTAACGTATTGAGGGAAACGCGAGCAATTGAATATGCTAAATAAAGTAGCTTGTGGATAACTTATTTGCGTTAAATAAGGGAAAAATAGTAGAATAATTGAGTTGTTTAGGTAATAAAAATTTAAATTAGAAAGCGAGGTGAAAAATATGGCTAAAATAAATAAAGGATTGTTTGTTGATGCAATCGCAGAGAAAGTTGATATGAGCAAAAAAGATACAGAGCGTGTGGTTGATGCTGTAATTGAAGAAATTACATCTCAGTTGCAATCTCGTAATGAGGTAGCATTTGTTGGTTTTGGAACTTTTTCTACATCTGATCGAGCTGCTCGTCAAGGGGTTAATCCTAAGACTGGTGAGAAAATTCAAATCGCTGCTACTACCGTGCCTAAGTTTAAGGCTGGAAAGTCTTTGAAAGAGGCTATTAAGGCGTAGTTTTTGAATTAAAATAAAAATAAAAAGATGGAAATAAAACCTCGTGAAAGCGGGGTTTTATTTTTTTGTGAAATAATGATATTATGAATATAATTAAGTGGTTAGTTAAAATATATGACTAAAAAACAAAAAGTATTTATTGTGTTTACATCTGCGATTTTTATATTGATAACTGGACTGATTATTTTTGATAATTTCTTTTATAGTAAAGGTATTATCCCAAAGCGTAATTATAAAAATACTAAAGAAATAGAAAAACAATTCATAAAACTTCTTGAGGAGCATGGAGAAAAAATTGAATTAGAAAAAATGGACACAGCAGATTGGAAAACTTACGAAGATATTGAAAGAGGCTTTAGTTTTCAATATCCAGCTAATTGGTATATTTCTTCAATTGACTCAACAGCAGAAAAGAAAAGTATATTTTCATATACTGCACAAAAAGGTAATGAAGAAACATATAAACACATGGGATTTCCTTTAAATACATCAAATCTCTCTTTTCTTTGTTTAACTTCAGAAGAGAAAGGAGAAGAAAATAATTTTATATTATCTAATAATCCTTATAAAAAATTTGAGTTAAATTGGTCTAAAAAAAAATGTAGTATAGTTTTTTATGATAATATTACTTCACTTAGAGAGGAGAAAAAGAGCCCTATCGAGATGTGGTTAGATGATTGTGATTCATTTATTTGGAATGAAGATAAAACTAAGCCGATTGGTAGGGTGGCTTGTGATTATATTAAAGATTATAATATATATATATATAGGAGTCGTAGTGGATTTGGATTCAATTTAAAAAATGGAAATGTTGTTTTTGCCGAAAATGAAGAATTTAGTGCGACTGATAAAAATTCATCCAAAATTTATTATTCAATTATTCAAACAATAAAAAAAATTGACAAATAAAACAAATTTGTTAATATGAACAAAGACATTGATAAATTCAATGTTCTTTTGTTCATTAAAAATCTTAACAACAAGGAGGAAAAAGTGAAGTTGGTTTGAGAATTGTATTTATGTAGTTCAACTTAAATCTCAATAATGAGGTGAGAAATGAAAGTTTTGTATTTTATAGTTTTATTAATCCTATTTTCAATTATTCCTGCTCAAGCAGGAATTAAGATTGAAGGTGGAGATTCTCCTTTGTCGAAGTGTTGTTTACACATCCACAATGGGGTTGCTATGATGCTGCCAAGGGCAATTGGTCAGAAAGTATTTGGGGTGATTTAGGTCCTCATTACTATTCAAAAGGTGATGATCGTAGAGATAATCAACAGAAATGGGCGCCAGATCAAGCTGGTCTCCAGATTAGGTTTAACGAGGATGTGAAACGTTATGAATTTGTCATACGTTTTCAAATGTCAAAAGATGATATAAAGTTTTTTGAGAACTTGAAATTCAATTATACCAATACCCGAGTGCCACTAGCATTGGAAATTGATCTTGTGGATAAAAAAGGTATTTTTGGATACTCAAAAGGACATGTAATCGCTGATACCAGCAGTATACCATCGGAAGCTTTGTTGAAACCTGATGTAGGTGCCTCAGATTCTGAGCATCAATATTCAGTTATCATTATGCGACCCGACAAGTTAAAAGCCAATACTCTTTACGAGATAGTTTTTAGACAAACTCTTTTTGGATATAAAGAGATGTTTAAATGGGTATATGGTGATTTACGGTTATCTTTTCAACTCAGCGCTAACTACAAGCTGATGACAGCTTGAATTCAACAATTTAAAGCCC
>JAGLWU010000068.1 GCA_023133275.1 Candidatus Moraniibacteriota bacterium | reverse complement strand
AATAGGATCAATATCTACAATCCATGATAATAAAGAATTTAAAGGCTTTGAGATGATAGCTTGGGACAAAACAGGATTAATTAATAGAAATAAGCTAAAGGATATTGCAAGAACATTTAAAGATTTAAACTAAATTATTTTATTTAAATTTTTTAAAAACTACTTCAGAAATGAGGTGGTTTTTTTATTTTCCAAAAATTACTTTGCAAAAAAGCGTAAGAGTTCTATAATAGATGTAGAATAATAAACTTTGAATTTTAAAAAACTTTCAAAGTTTAAGATTCTGGATAAATGTTTTCTTTTTCTACAAAAAACAAAACATTTTCCGGAATGACACGACCGATTATTTTAGAGAAAAATAAAAATAAAAAAATATGCATGACATCATAATAAAAAACGGAACAATCATTGACGGAAGTGGTGAACCAATGTATCAAGCCGATCTCGCAATCAACAACCAAAAAATAACCAAAATCGGCGACCTATCCCAAGATAATGCCAAAGAAATAATTGATGCAAAAAACCTTTACATCTCACCCGGATTTATTGACATCTCAAACCGTTCAGACATGAGTTGGCAAATATTCATCGACCCAACTTTAGAAGGATTGCTCCACCAAGGAATCACCACCATCATTGGAGGAAATGTCGGCTCATCCCTCGCACCAATTTACAATAAAGACATGCTACTCTCCGCCCAAAAATGGATCGACGTGCAAAAAGTAAATGTCAATTGGCAGTCAATGAAAAATTTTTTAGATGTTGTTGAGTCTTATAATTTGTCAGTAAACTTTGGAACTTTAGTTGGACATAGTACATTGCGACGAGGATTAATCGGTGATGACTATCGAGATTTATCAAAAACAGAAATGAAATCTCTAAAAAAACACATTAAGGAAAGTTTAAAACAAGGAGCGTTGGGGCTTTCTTCAGGATTAGCTTATGTTCACGGACGATCCATTTCAGAGGAAGAATTAGTTGAGGTTGGAAAATTAGTTAAAAAATACAATGGTTTGCACATAGTTAACACTCGTTACGAAAGAGACAATTTTGTGAAAGCGGTTGAGGAAATTATTCAAATAGCTAGTCAGTCGGGTGTGCGGACTCACATTAGTCATTTGAAAGTGATTGATAAAAAAAATTGGGCAAAAATGGCAGAAGCTTTGGAAATGATTGATATTGTTAATGAAAGAGGTTTGAATTTGTCTTTTGATTTTTATCCTTACACTCATACAGGTTCAGTTTTGTATATGTTTTTACCAATTTGGGCGACGGAGGGAGGGAAAAAAGTGATGTTAAGTCGTTTGAAAAATAAAGAAATTTACGAACGAATTGCGAAAGAAATGGATAAGCAAGGAATTGATCTTTCGTCAGCTAGAGTTTTTAACAAATCTTATGGATCTGAATTTCGTAATAAAACTTTGGGCGATCTAGCTAAGTCTCATGGCAAGTCAGTTTCTAAAGTGGTGTTGGATATTTTGTTAGCGTATGAAGGTCGGGCAATGATTTTATTTGAAAGTTTGAGTGAGGAAAATATTATTCGGAAAATGCAAGATAAAAATTCGATTATTACTTCAAACGGTTCGGCTTATTCTAAAGATAAACAGGAATCTTCGCATGTGATTCATCCACGTTCTTTTGGTGCTTTTCCACGGGCATTAGGGTTGTACACTAGAAAGAAAGAGGTTATGAGTTGGGAGCAGGTTATTCATAAATCAACTGGCAAAGTGGCTGAACAGTTAAATTTGGAAAAAAGAGGTTTAATTAAAGAGAATTATTTTGCTGATATTAATATTTTTAATCTAGAAAATATTATTGATAAAGCGACTGTTGAAAATCCAATGATCTATGCAAAAGGAATTAAACATGTTATCATTAATGGTTGTATGGTTGTGCAGGATGAAAAATTTATAGGAACTCGGTCAGGGCAGGTTTTACGGAGGAGTTAATTATTTTTTTAGAATTTTATGAATATTAAGAAATTTTTTAATAAAAAGCTTTTAAATAGATTAAGTGTTTTTTATATTATCATGTTGATCATTTTTTTGGTTAGCTGTTTTGCTTTTTATCTCATTATTTTTAAATATGATTGTATAGGTGATGATATTGATTATGATTATTGTGAAAGGATTGGCTACGAAGGAGTGAAAAATATTAATTTAACTCAAAATTTTATTGGTAACCTCTTTATTTTAATAGTTTTTTATATTTCTCCAATAATTTTTATAACTTCGTTTTTATTATTTAAACAAGACTATAAAAATAGAAAGTTAAAATATTTTTTTAAAAAATATTATTTTTATTCTTTGATTACCTCAGGAATATTATCAATGTTTTCATTCTATGTAATATTATTTTTATTATAAAGAAATGAGTTCCAATAGATTAAATTTAAGTTATGAATATCAAATGGTTTAAAGGAAAAAGAATAACAGTATTTGGCATTGGCTTGCTTGGCGGTGGAATCGGAACCATCCGTTTTTTGGTTGAGAATGGAGCTAGAGTTATTGCCACTGACATTAAAGACAGAAAAAGTTTAGCGCCTTCTTTAGAACAATTAAAAGATTTAAAAAATATTGAATTTATTTTAGGACAACATCGGCGAGAAGATTTCGCAAAAGTAGATATGGTCATTAAAACTCCGCAAGTGCCTTGGACAAACAAGCACATCAAATTAGCTTTAGAAAATAAAATTCCAGTTGAAGTAGATTCCAGTTTATTTTTTAAATTATGCAAAAATCCGATTATTGGCATCACAGGAACCAAAGGTAAAACAACTACTTCTCATTTAATTCATCACATTCTCAAAAAAT
Organism: Candidatus Moraniibacteriota bacterium; assembly: GCA_023133275.1. Classification (GTDB taxonomy): domain Bacteria; phylum Patescibacteriota; class Minisyncoccia; order Moranbacterales; genus JAGLWU01. Next base: position 8,446 of record JAGLWU010000068.1, on the reverse strand, counting down.
CTGGCAAAAATCCAGTAAAAGTAGGGATTGGACAGACGCCTGTTTTAAACCGTTTAAATTTATTGAAAAAAAATTCTGTTGTAGTTTTTGAACTTTCCAGTTGGCGATTATCTGCCTTGGCTAATGCGAAAATAAGTCCACAAATTAGTGTTTTTACTAATTTTTTTCCCGATCACATGAATTATTATAAAACGAAAGAAGCTTATTTAGCTGATAAAAAAAATATTTTTCTTCATCAAAAATCTAAAAATTGGCTTGTATGTAATTGTGATGATCCAGTGATTGGTGATTTTTGTGATAATTCTCCTGGAAATGTCATGGCTATTTCTATGAATAAAAGATCAGAAGGTCGGAGTGTGTTTTTTCAAAACGAAAAAATTTATTTAAATGACGGGATAGATTCTAAAGAATTATTAGATATTGACGAACTTCCTTTATTAGGTATTCATAATATTGCCAATGGTATGCTGGCAATTGGTGTGTGTTTTGCTTATGGTGTTAGTAGCAAAAAAATTAAGTCAGCCATTAAATCTTTTCGTTCAATTTCTCATCGTTTAGAATTTGTTACGGAAAAAAGTGGGGTAAAATATTATAATGATACGGCAGCGACAAATCCTCAATCAGCTTTAGCAGCTCTTAATACTTTCAGTGAACCGATTATTTTAATTGCGGGTGGAAATGATAAAAAACTTCCTTACAAAGAATTTGCAGAAGCAATTTCTCAAAAAGTTAAGGGAGTTGTTTTTATTAAAGGGAATGCTACTGACAAAATTGTTAAATATATTCGAAAGTATTTAACAGAAAAGGGCTGTGAATGTCAAAAGAGTTTTGAAATTGTTGATTCTATGGATAAAGCGGTTGAATTGGCTTCTCGGAGTGCGGATGAGGGTGATGTTGTTTTGCTTTCTCCGGGTGCATCGAGTTTTGGTGTTTTTTCGAATGAGTTTGATCGAGGGAATCAGTTTAAGTATGCAGTTAAAAATTTGTAATTTATCTATATTAAATGGATGAAAAAAATATTTAACAATATAATAAAAGAATTACCAAAGCCTTTTGATAAAAATTCTAATTTAGTTGACTTTGAAAAGAAAAAAATTTCGTTATATGGAAAAGTTTATAATAATTTTAGGCATCTTGTTTTAATTAAGAATTTTTTTACTAAGTTTATAATTTTTGGTTTTTTATTTTATTTTTCTTTTTTGCCATTAGAGTTTTTAGTTTTAATTTATTTCTTTAGTCTAATTTTAGAAATTGTAAAAATATCTTATATTAAAAAATTGTTTAGGAAAATAAATAAAATTCTTCCAGATAACATAAAAAATTATAAAACTATTATATATAAAACAAATCAAGTGGATTTGGTAAATAATTTATTTATACTTATTCGATTAATTTTTTATATATTGTTTATTACAATATTTTTAAATAAAATAACTTCTTTATTATTTAGTAATCAATACTTTTTAAATTTTTATGAAAATAATCTAATTTTATTTGAATATTTTAAAAATTCTAAAATAGAAAGTATTTTAGCTAAGTTGATTTATTATTATTTATTTTTTAAATTATTTATTAAAGTTTTTAGTTTTATATTTTCTTTAATTAGACAAAAAATAATTATCAACTTAGATGAAAATAAAAATTTTGCAGAATTCGATAAAGATTTTTCTATAGCTATAAAGAAATTTGACTTAATTTCAAAGTTAAGCGTTACTTTTTTAATTTTTATTCCATTTATTTTTTTATTTTTTTATTTAAAAGTTCCTTATATTTTTATATTAGCTTTGATTGGTTTTCTCTTTTTTATAATTTTTTCGCATGGATTGTCTTTATGGGAAATGAAGCGATTAAAGAATGTTAATTTAAATGAACAAGAAATTTTAAATACTAAAGTAAGTAGTGTTTTATCAGATGAATATATGATTGCAACGATAGCTGGAATATTAATGTCTACTATAAATGCTGGTGAATTTAGTTTAATGTCCTATTCTTTTTTAGGCGTAGGTAAAAATTTACATCCTGAAAATGCTTTGATTTTGACAAATTGTAGATTTATATTTCTTCAAGTGCCAGTAATTGGAGGAAATAAAGTTGTTGAAGATATAGATTATACTATCCAAAATGTTCTATGGAATAGAGGCAAAATTGAAAGTAAACTTAATCAGATGGTTGAAAGAGGATTAGAAAGTGCTTTAAAAGAAAGTTCTTATAGTTATAATTTGCCTTATGATTCAGTTGAAAAAGTTATAATCAAAAAGAAATTAAGCGTTATAACAATTTTTTACAGTGGAAAAAGCAATAGTTATTCTTTGCCTGATGAAGAAAGTATAATGAGTATTTTAAATAACCTGTCTTTTTTGGGTGAGAGACTAATTGTTAAATCTTGACAGAAATCAATTTTTTGATTATTCTAAATAGTACATGCAATAAATAACTTAACGGAAGCTCATTCTCCGTTTGTTTTAATTTATTTTTTTATATAGTTTTTATGTTAGTAATACGTTTCAATCGAGTAGGACGACACAATCGAGCACAATATCGAATCGTTGTTCAAGAAAAATCAAAAGCTCCAAACGGGCGACATATAGCAGTAGTAGGTAGTTATGATCCACACAGTAAAAATGTGGTTTTAAAAGAAGAGCAAATTAAAGATTGGATTTCTAAAGGTGCACAACCTTCTAATTCAGTTCATAATCTATTAGTTCGTAATAAAGTTATCAATAAAGCTAAGCGTTCAGTGAAATTACCAGAAAAGAAAGTTGAAGAAAAAGAAGAGGAAAAAACCGAAGAAGTTTCAAAAGAAGTGAAAAAAGAAGAGAAGGTGGAAGCAAAAAAAGAAAAGACTTAGGATAAAAAAGAGGAAGAAAAAAATAATTTCAATGTAAAATTATAATTTATTGGATTTATTTTATTTTACAAATAGAAAAATGTTTGACAAGAATTTAAAGTTGTTATAAACTTTAAAAATCAGTGAAAAATATTTTCCGTAGAAACGAGGCATTTTAATAAGACCTCGTGAGGATTTAAATGAGTTTTAACTTTTTTAAAAAATTCTGCGGTTTAGATTTGAACGTAGAATTTTTTTATTTTCAATAAATTTTTATACATTCTAAAATTAAAAGTATGCTTACAAGACAACAAAAAGAAGAAATCGTTAAAAAGTTATCAGAAGAAGTAAAAAATTCATCTTCTTGCGTTTTTGCAGATTTCAAAGGATTTGGAGCTAATGACATGGTAACTTTAAAAAGAGAATTGAGAAATTCTGATTCTACTTTTCAGATTATCAAAAAGAAATTACTTTCAATTGCTTTGAAAAATAATAATATTGATTTAGATCCAAAAACTATTGAAGGTCAAATTGCGGTTAGTGTATCTTCAGATGAAGTAACTTCAGCAAAGGTTATTTATGAAACAGCTAAGGGAAATGAAAATATTAAAATTGTTGGAGGGATTTTAGATGGAGAAATTATTGATAAAGAAAAAGTTGAGAAATTAGCTAAGTTACCGACTACTAATGAATTGCGGGCTAAGTTAGTTGGTCAGATACAGGCACCAGTGAGTGGTTTTGTAAATGTACTAGCTGGAGTGCCAAGATCATTTGTTCAGGTTTTAAAAGCTGTTGCAGATAACAAGGAAGCGTAATTTTCGGCGAGAGTGAAAATATTTCAAGTGTTAAATTTTTTTAATAAATAATAATTAATAGTCAATTATATGGCAGAAGAAAAAAAGACAGAGGAAACTACAGAAGATAAAAAAGAAGTAGAAGTTCCTAAAAAGTTTAAAAAAATCGTTGAGGAAATAGAGCAAATGAGTGTTTTAGATCTTTCAGAACTTGTTACTATTCTTGAAGACAAGTTTGGTGTTAGTGCTGCAGCTCCTATGGCTGTTGCTATGCCAGGCGCTGGTGGTGAAGAAGTTGCTGAAGAAAAGTCTAATTTTGATGTTGAGATTACTGCTACAGGTGATTCAAAAATTAATGTGATTAAAGCTGTTAAAGAAATCACTGGTTTGGGATTAAAAGAGGCTAAAGACATTGTAGACGGAGCTCCTAAAGTTATTAAAGAAGGAGTTGCTAAAGATGAAGCTGAAGAAATGAAAGGTAAACTTGAAGAAGCTGGAGCTACTGTTACTCTTAAATAATTTTTTCAAATTATTTAGAATTTCGTATGCACTTAAAAAAGTCGTTTGATTTTTCAGACGACTTTTTTATTTTTGTGCAATATTATTTTTTCTGTAACTGAAAGTTTGGTGATTTTCTTTGGGGGATTCTTCACTCCTTTATTTTTTCTAGTGAAAAAATAAATCCGTTCAGAATGACAGATAAACTTTTGTAGTGAACGGTTTGAAACCGTTCACTACTGAGATTGCCACGTCATCTTTGGGTTGAAAATTTTCAATCCCTGCATTGCAATGACAGAAAATATTTTAGAGTTTCAACAAGGGGTTACAACCCCTTGCTTTAGAAAAGCTCGTGCGGCGAGCACAGAAAATATTTAAAATTTTCTGTGGTAAAATAAAAAGATAAATAAAATTTTTTAAATTATGAATGAATTTCAACAAAAGTATAGTCAACTTAATTCTTCGCAAAAAGAAGCAGTTGATACAATTGAGGGTCCAGTTATTGTGGTTGCTGGACCAGGAACGGGGAAAACTCAAATTTTAACTTTACGGATCGCTAACATTTTAAAAAATGCTGGAGCGGGAATTGAACCAGAAAATATTTTAGCACTTACTTTTACCAATGCGGGTGTTCATGCTATGAAAAAAAGATTAGCTGAATTTATTGGAAGTGAATTGGCTTATCGAGTAGGAATTTTTACTTTTCACGGATTTGCGGAGGAACAGATTAGCAATTTCCCAGATTATTTTCCAAATCTTGCTTTTTCCTCAGTGGCGACTGATGTTGAGTGTTTGCAAATTATTGAACAAATTTTAAAAGAAAATGATTTTACATATTTAAAAACTTTTGCCAGTGAATCACATTATGTTCGTAGTATTCGAAGTTCGATTGATGAATTGAAACGAGAGGGAATCAATCCAGAGCTTTTTAGTGAAAAAATAGATGAGCAGAAAAAAGATATTATTGCTGACGAAAATTCTTATTATAAACGAGCAACGAAAAAATTTAAAAAAGGTGATTTAAAACCACAGGCGTTAAAACCGATTGAGAAAAATTTAGAGTTGCAAATTGTTTATTTAGAATATCAAGAAAAATTGAGAGAACAAAAATTGTATGATTATTCTGATATGATTTTGTCTGTGGTGGAGGCGATGGAAAATAATGCTGAGTTTTTATTAATTTTGCAAGAGCAATATCAGTACATTTTAGTTGACGAACATCAGGATACGAATGAGGGACAAAATCGGATTATTTCGGCTTTAATTGATTCGCCACATTTGAATTCGCAGCCGAATCTTTTTACGGTGGGCGATGACAAGCAGGCGATTTATCGATTTCAGGGAGCGAGCGTGGAAAATTTTCTTCATTTTAAAAATAAATTTTCTGAGGTAAAAGTGATTAGTTTAATTGAAAATTATCGGAGTACACAAGATATTTTGGACATTTCGCACAGTCTGATTGAAAAAAGTGAAAATGGAAATGGTCATAAAAAATTGACATCTTTTTCATTTGAAATTGAACAATGGGTTGCAGCTCATTGTTCAAATGATGTGAAAAATAAACAAGGGGTCATGACCCCTTGTTTAAAAAGTGGAAGTGTCAAAAATAAAATAAAAGAATTTAAAACTTACAAAGATGAATTAATTTTTATTGCTCAAGATATTTTAGAGAAAATTAAAAAAGGTGTTAATCCGTCGGATATTGCGGTGATGTATCGTGAGCATAATAATTTGCCGTTCATTCAAGAGGTTTTTGAGAAAATGCAAGTGCCATTTATAGTTACTTCAAAGTTAAATGTTTTGGATGATCAAGAAATTAAAAAGCTTTTATTATTAATTAGAGCAATTTATAATCCGCGGAATTCAGAAGTTTTGGCAAAAGTTATTTTTTTTGATTTTTTAAATTTGAAAACTAGCGATGCAATTTTACTTTTGGATTTATTTAATCACTCTTTTAAAAATAAGTCTTTGTTCAATTTAATTTCTAATGAAAAATTTCTTGAGACAAAAGAATTTTCAAATTTAGAATCTGTGATGGAACTTTCGGAATTTTTATTAAAACAGAAAAAGCAAAGCGAAAATATTTCTTTTATAGAATTTTTTGAAAATTTAGTTCGGGAAAGTGGATTTTTGAAACACATTTTAGCGAAGAAATATAATGTTTTTCTTCTTGCTAAATTAGAAAAAGTTTTTGATGAAATTAAAACTCAGGTTAGAAATGATAACAGTTATTATTTAGAAAATTTTATTAATTATTTAAATTTATGCTCAACTTATAATTTAGCTTTGGAAATTTCAGTTCCATTGGAAGTTGATGGTGTGAATTTAATGACAGCACATGGTTCAAAGGGCTTGGAATTTGACGACGTTTATATTACAAATGCAGTTCATGGTTTGTGGGGTGGCAAGCGGAAACGTCAATCTTTTCAGTTGCCAGTCAATTCTGTTCAAGGAGATGTTGAGGATGAACGACGGCTTTTTTACGTGGCGTTGACTCGGGCGAAAAAAAATATTACAATTACTTATTCTGAATTTGATTCAAATGGTCGGGAAAAATCGTCTTCGCTTTTTATTTCCGAATTGGATGAAAATTTGATTGATGAACAAAAAGTGGAATTGAGTTCTAAAGAAAAATCAGTTGAAATTAATTTTGTGCCGAGATTAACTACGGCGAAATCTTTAGTAGATTTGGATTATATTCAGGAAAAATTTTTGAATATGCAACTTTCGGTAAGTGCTTTGAATAATTATTTTCAATCGCCGATCCTTTATTTTTTTCGTAATCTCGTTCGTTTGCCGAGCGGTCAAACTAAATCGCTTGTTTATGGAAATATTATTCACGGTACTTTAGATAAATTTTTTGCTCAATCTTCACAAGAAAAAAAAGTTTTGTCGAAAGAAAAATTATTGGAAATTTTTCATCAGTCGGTAAATTCAGCTTTTGTGGCAAAAGAATTTTATGATTCGATTTTGAAACAGGGCAAAAAAACTTTGTTGGATTATTATGATAATTATTTGCAAGATTTTAATTTGAATTTGGAAACTGAAAAATCTATTAAAAAAATTCCGTTCAAATTAGATTCTGGTGAGGAATTTTTTTTGCAGGGAATTATTGATAAAATTGAATTTGATGAAACTGGCGGAGTTCAGGTGGTTGATTATAAAACTGGTAAATCTTGGAGTGAGAAAAGTAAAGATGAGAAGGAGGCATTAAAACGGCAGGTAGTTTTTTATAAACTTTTGCTGGATAATTATCAGGACGGTAAATATAAAATGAATTGTGGTGTTTTGGATTTTGTGGAGCGGAGTCGGAAGAGCGGTGAATATGAGAGAAAGATTATTGAGGTTTCGCGAGTGGATGTGGATGTTTTGAAAGGTGAAATTAATTTGTTTGCAAAGGAGATTCTTTCGGGTGAGTTTTTGGAAAAGGATGTTGAGAAAAATCAGAGAACAGAGGAATATTTGGAATTATTAAAGATTTTGCAGAAAAATTAATTTTTTGTTGTGAAAAACTATTGTTGACTTTCTTTATTTATCGTGTTACGGTAGGGCATTAGCAGTACAAAGTATTTGCTATATTATAGCATTGTTTCGCTGTGAAATAAGTTTTTTAACAACATACCAAAATTGAAAAGGAGAAAAAAATGAAAAAAATCACATCCCTGTTTTTAATTGCTGGCATTTTTTATTTTATTGGTGGTATTGCTTATGCTGAAGTCCCTAATCAAGGAGGTTTAGCTCTTTTTTCGAAGAACGTTGGTGGTGGAGAGAATTTTTCAGCGGATATTATTGTTCCTTTGGGTGCTGTCCTCGATTACAGCTATGATGCTGACAAGGTAGACAAACCATCGAAGTATTCAGTGGGATTGAATGTGGATGCATTTAGCGGTCAAAATTTGTTTGGAATTTATACTGTTACTGACGGTTATTCGGACAAATTCAGGCCATTGATTGGTGTCTCAGGTGGAACGGACGGATCTTTTTATGGGCGGTTGGGAGTTACAATAAATCTTCCGCTAAGTAATGAACTTAGTGCTTATTTAGATCCGAGTATATATTTTGGATCCTCTGATGAGGATGGTCAAAATTTTCTTTTTGAGGGCTTTGTAGTTATTCAGAGAAAGCTTAATTCCGATAATGCTGTTAATTTTGAGCTGGGCTATAAAGGATTTCAGGAAAAGATCGTTTTTGGGCCATCTATCTCTAATAGTTCTATTTTCGGTAATCCTATTAAGGTGTTTGCTGGAGGAGAATGTGGAGATGAGGAATGTGGGTTTTCAGGTGGTGTTGAATTAGGATTCTTTTTTTGGTATTGCTACCAAAATAT
>JAGLWU010000067.1 GCA_023133275.1 Candidatus Moraniibacteriota bacterium | reverse complement strand
GTTATTTTGTTGAATGTAGCTTTATAGAGTATTTCATAATATACTCATAAATTTCGCTTTTTGCACCCATATTTTATTCCACCTTTTTATAGAAAAAATTATCAAAAAATATTTTAGAGAAAGAACAGCTTTTATTTAGTGTATTAAAAATAAAAAAATAAGTCAAGAAAAAAATAAAATCATTTTTCCAAAACAACCACGCATTTTTCTCGGCATTCATAACTAATTGTACCATCCTCATCAGTACGAAAAATTCTGGCTGAAATATTTTCCACTCGCTCTAAAGTTTCCTCGCTCGGATGACCATAACGATTTTCCTTTCCTGTTGAAAAAATAACATCAGTTGGCGACAATTCATTCAGAAAAAAATTACTACTAGAATTTTTTGACCCATGATGACTCGCTTTCAAAATTGTAACTTCTTCCAAAGCTGTAAATTCATCTTCCTTTTCACTCGCTAAATCACCGCCAAAATAAAAAATTTCACCGCTAATTTGAAAAGTTGTCGCAATACTCGCCAAATTTACATCATCATCACTTCCCTCAATAATTTCATCACCAAAAGGATAGATTACTTTTAACTCTCCGCCTTTTGGAAAATTAACTTTAGTTCCAGCGAAAATATTAGTTACTTTTGTTTCTGAACTATTTTGTAATTCTCTTTGCAACGCCTGAAAAACATCTGTGTCTCGAATATTTTTTCCTTGCCAAAAATGTGAAACTTGATAAGTTTTTAAAACGTCTACTAATCCGTCGATGTGATCTTTGTCTGGATGGGTGGCAATTATTAATTCGATTTGGCGATCCCAAAATGGTATTTCTTTACCTAATTTTTCTAGTAAGATTGTTCCGTCTGGTCCGCCATCAATTAGAATTTGATTATTGCCTTGGGAAATTAAAATTGCATCGCCTTGTCCGACGTCTAGGAATGTTATTTTGGTTAGTGATGAATGTGAAATGTAAAAAAGTATTGCTAAACAAATTAATGCACTAACAATAGCAAAAACAAATCCACTATAAATTATTTTTCTGTATTTCATAAATTTTTAAACTCTATAAAATAATTATTATAAAACTTGTCATTCCCGCGTAGACGGGAATCCAGATACATTAAACTTTAAATTTTAATATTAACTAAAATTTATTTACAAACCTTAAACTTAACTTTACTAGCTTCCTAATAAATTTTTTTCAAAAATTTTCAGGAATGACACAAAGAATTTTTCAACCCAAAATCTCATCATACAAATCTTTCCAAAAAGGATTTACTTTTTCAATTAATCTTAGCTTCCAAGCCCGACTCCATTTTTTCAACTGTTTTTCTCTATTAATTGCACTTTCAATATTTTCCGTTTGCTCGTAATAAACTAATTTATCTATATTATATTTTTTAGTAAATCCTTCAACTATTCTGTTTTTATGTTCCCAAACTCTTTTTTATAAATTATTTGTTACTCCAATATATATTATTCCATTCTTTTCACTAGCTAGAATGTAGACAAAATAAGTTTTCATAATATTTAAATTTTTTATAAAATTAATTTAACATTTCTTTTCTAATTTAAAAAACTAACAAACAACTTATTTTTCATTTTCAATCTTATCCAAAACTTTTAAAATCCCCTTAAAATCCTTAATTAAAATCTCACGTAAACCACCATTATACAGTGCTGCCGCTGGATGATAAAGCACATAAAAATTTAATTTCCCTAAACCAACAATTTCTTTCTGAAAAAAATTACCATGAGCTTGTGAAATCTTTTCCTTTGGTAAGAAACGATTCATTGAATGCCGACCCAAAGTCACGATCAACTTTGGCTCAATAGTTTTAATTTGCTCCTCTAGCCAATACCAACAAGTTTTCACTTCTGATTTTAAAGGGTCTCTATTTTTTGGCGGACGACACTTCACCACATTAGCAATATAAATATCCTCACGTTCTAATTTAATAACCACCAACATTTCGTCTAAAAATTTTCCAGCCGTGCCTACAAAAGGACGTCCTAATTCATCTTCTTTTTTTCCAGGACCTTCCCCAATAAACATTATTTCTGCTTTATAATTTCCTTCACCTGGAACTACTTGATTACAAGTTTTTCGCAAATCACATTTTTTACAAGAAAGCATTCGTTTATTCAGTTTTTTAAAATCTTGTTCTAGCATCTTTATATTAATTATGATTATTTTTATAAAAAACTAATTTAATATCTAAATTATAAATAATTATAACCCCTTTTTATCGTTCTTCAGAAATAACGCCATCTTTTAACCAAATAACACGATCAACATATTTTTTATCATCTGGTTCATGCGTTACCATAATAATTGTTTGGTTGTATTTATCAACTAATTCACGCATCACTTCCAATACTACACTCGCTGCTTCAGAATCTAAATTTGCTGTTGGCTCATCTGCAAAAAGAATTTCTGGTTTATTGACAATCGCTCGAGCAATTGATACACGCTGTTGTTCGCCACCAGAAAGTTCCGACGGTAAATTATTTTTTCGTCCATTTAATCCAACTCTTTTAATAATTTCCTGTACATCCGCATCATATTTTTTACGTGAAAAACCAAGTGCCATCATCGGCAAAGCAATATTTTCATAAAGACTTAATTCTGGTATCAAAGCATAGTCTTGAAAAACATATCCTAATACTTGTAATCTAAATTTTGCTCTTTCATTTTCAGATAATTTTGCCACGTCTGTATTATTAATTTTCACCTGTCCAGAAGTTGGTCTATCTAATAATGCAAGTTGATGTAAAAAAGTTGATTTTCCAGAACCACTTCGCCCCATCAGTGCTACAAATTCACCTTTTTTAAATTCGGCATTTACTCCTCGCAAAGCAAATACGGGACTTTGACTTTCCGCTTTATATGTTTTTACGAGGTCTTTGCTTTTTAAAATATATTCTTTCATTTTATTGTTAAATTTATCGCATTAAAGTTAAAATCTTTTTACGAACTTCTTTAATTGTTGGTAAAAATGAACCAATGAGACCTGCTAATATAAATAATAAAATGCTCATCCGTAATGATTCTATTTTAATCTTTGGAATCATCCAGCCCATTGGAAAATCTATTGGATGTTTTGTAAATAAATTAACCACACCAAAACGCATTATCAAATAACCAAGTGTCATTCCTATTATTGTATAAAACATTCCTCGAAATATATATGAATACATAATCGATTTTTCTGAAATACCAATTGCTTTAAGAATACCAATTTGTTTTCGCCTATTTACAATATCCACAAAAATAATAATAAATATTACCAATCCAGAAACGAATGAACCAATTACCCGCAAAATTAAACCAATTTTATCAAAAGATTCGTTAATTGTACGTCCAAAAGATAATTTATCGCTCCAATCTGCAAGCTCATATTCTCCAAAGCCAAGTTTTTGAAGATCGCTAATTGCTTTTTGTGATAAATTTTTATCTGTCAATCGCATAATAATTTCACTAGATTCATTTGTCGTAGAAAATACTGAATTGAAATCATTCCGCATCATAATCATCTTTGAATCTGTTTCAAAATTCTTTGTTCTATAAATTCCAACAATTTCAAATTCTCTTATAATATCATTTTCAAATTCTACAGTAAGATTATCTCCACTTCGTACTCCTTCAAGATCCTCCGCAAAAACAGAACTTCCATATCCGCCAGCAGCATCTGCACCAATCATTATTTTTCCACGATCATTTTTTTCTAAATAACGCCCTTCAATAATATTAGATTTTATATCTACAACATCGTTATCTTCTTCAGGATCAATTCCAATTATGCCTGTTCGAAATTTTACAACATCACGCCCGTCATTATTTTTGTCATTAATTAATACAGCACCTGTTGTAATTCGTGCAGTTATATTTTTTACATAATAAAAATCTTTCATTGTATCAATAATTTGATTTGTATTTTTTATATAACGATCTCCCATTTTTGGCTCAATAATTACTTCTCCATATTGATAATTAATTTTTCCTTTATCCATCGTTTCTGTAATACCAGCAAAAATTGCATCCACAAAAAGTAAATTCAAAAAAACAACAAGCATGATTAGCACCGTCAAAATTAGCGAACCTTTATCGCCACGTATAATTGTTTTTATCGCCAAAAATAATGATAGTTTCATTTTATTTATCAACTTATTTAAATTTGTTATAAAGAAAAAATACTTAAATCATTTTTTTCAAAAACCAAATCTATTATTTATCTTCTTCAATTAATTTCATAATATTTTGACCTTTTGAAAGTCCGCTTATTATTTCTATTTTTTCATCACCAATTAACCCTGCTTCAAAATATTGTTTTACAAAAATTTCTTTATTTTTATTAGAAGAATCTGTTGTATGAACAAAATAGCCTTTGTCATCTTTTGTCGCAAAATCACGTGGAATTACCAAAACATTATTTTTACTTGCAAATTCAATATCTACCTCAATATTCATACCATCCAAAATTACAATATCATCAACATTATCCATTTTAATAATTGCTTTATAATATGTATTTCCTTGTAAATTAATATTTCCTATTTCTATTAATTTAACTTTTCCTTTTATTTCTTTTTCTGGATATGCATCAAAAGTAATGTAAACTGTTTCATCCGCATAAATTTTTGAAATATCTATTTCTGGAATTAAAGCCTCGACCTGTAATGAATTTAAATCAATAATGCGTAATAGTACACCAGAAGCAACTTCTCCAACCTGTGCATTTTGTTTAGTTACCACACCATCGATTGATGAAGTAATTGATGTTTTACTTGCTTGTGCATAAATTTCGTTAAGTGTTTGTCGTGATTGTTCAGATGCTTTTTTAATACTTTCTCGTTCTTCTGGCTTTAAATCATCCCATTTTCTTCGTGATTGCTTTTCTGCCAATTCTGCTCGTTCCACCGCCAACTGTGCATTTCTAATTTGTGCATTAATAGATTTTTTATCAAGTCGTAAAACCTCTTGTCCTTTTTTTACCTCATCATTTATTTTTACCCCAACCCAATTTATAAGTGTTGGAAGTTCTGTAGAAATATCTACATATATATTTGGCTGAAGAGTTGCATCAACATTAATAGTTTTGCTAACATTACCTATAGTAACAATATCATTTTCATATTGTTGATCTAGCTTTCTTGATCGCCATAACAGAATGACAACACTCACAATTAAAATTCCAACAATTGTAAATATAATTTTTTTACTCATAGTTTTTTAAATTAAACATTTATTAAACTTTTTACAAAGAATTATTATCTCTAACTTAATAATACTAGACATTTTATTAAAAATCCACTACGCTAAGAGAGATGAAATAAAAAAACAACTGTCTTTAAATATCTTTATCAATAATTATCTTGATTATAAAGCAATTATAAATAATACGCAAATGTCTTCTAAAAATTTAAAAAGTAAATCTTTAAAAAATATCAGTTCATTAATTCAAAAAGAATCTCGTACAGCGGTACTCTTTGTTCATACTGTAGCTGAAAATATGAACATGCAAATTACCGATATTAGATGTTTAGATTATTTAATGGATGTTAACTCTGCAACAGCTGGTGATTTAGCAAAAATAACGGGACTTACAACTGGTGCTACAACTGCAATGATTGATCGGCTAGAAAAAACTAAATTTGTAAAGCGTGAAACAGATCCGACAGATCGACGCAAAATCATCATTACTTTTATTAACAAAAACTTTCGTCGTTCAAATATTGCCACTAATTTTTTTGAAAAAAATATTCCTAAACTTTTAAATACTTATACTTCAAAAGAACAAGAACTTATTAAAGATTGGAATGAAAAATTAATTTCATTATTCAAAAATGAAATTAAAAGAATAAAAAATATTAAGTAAAATTTTTTTTAAAAAACTAAAGATTTACCACACAAATACTATTCAACACTCTGCGTGGTATCTCCATTGCAAGTATCACTTGCCCATAAACCTCTTTTATTTTCTCGAGCCGTTTCTTCAGCAAATTTAAATTCAGCTTGGTATTTATAAGGAACTTTGTAAGTATATTCATGAGCATAGCCCTCTTGAATCATTTTTTTATTAAAACTTGTTCCATCTTCTAAAATTACATAACGCAATAATCGATCATATCTATCCCTCTCGTCTTGTGTAGAATCCACCTCCAAACGCACTTTTTTCCCGCTTAACAACTCCTTTGCCTTATCAGAAGCTTCTCTTCCAAAACATTGTACAGGTTTTCTCGGATCAACCGTTTCAGGCGTATCAATTCCGATTAAACGCAACTTTTCAACTTTTCCATCAATGTTGACTGAAAGCGTGTCTCCATCTACTACTTTGACCACGTCATAAAAACCGTCATTTTTCGAATCGACTGAATCTGTGAATAAATTAGCTAAATCATTTATAAAATCTAAATCGCTGGAGCTAACTCCAAATATTAAAAGTACAACACTAATTATTCCAATGGCAATATTTTTTTTCATACTTTTTATTTTAATTTATTTTTTAAAGGAATTTCTGTGCTCGCCGCACTGGCTTTTCTGAACAAGGGGTCATGATCCCTTGTTGAATTTCTAAAACATTTTTTATCATTGTAATGCAGGGGTTGAAAATTTTTAACCCAAAAATGTCGTGGCAATCTCAGTAGTGAACGGTTTGAAACCGTTCACTGCAAGAAAATCATTCCTCGCAATGACATGGAAATACAAAAACTTACAGCCATATCATCTTGAAAATTTTACTTCTTATCTTTAATTTCATTCAACAATTTTTTAACATTCTCAACACTTTTTTCATCCAAAAGCGACAAAGAAAAAACATTCTTATTTTCCTTTTTTAATTTTTTCATAATTTTCAAAACTTCTTCAGGAGATTTCTCATCAGTTTTACTCACAATAATATATTCAGGTTTTTCCAAAAGTTCAGGATTAAATTTACCAAGCTCCTCCCGAATTTTTTGATAATCCAAAAGTGGATCTTCGCTATCAGCCGCAATAAAGTGAAATAAAACCCGAGTCCGCTCAACATGTTTCAAAAATTTATGACCCAAACCTTTCCCCTCAGCCGCCCCCTCGATCAACCCCGGAATATCCGCCAAAATCAATTCATAATAAACACCCAAATGTGGCTCTAAAGTTGTAAATTTATAATTTGCCACTCGACTGGAAGCATTCGTCAATTCATTCAACAAACTAGATTTCCCGACATTCGGATAACCGACAAAACCAATATCCGCAATCATTTTTAATTCCAATCGCAAATCAATTTGCTTTCCTTCTTTTCCTGGATTTGCTCTCGTTGGCGTGGTGTTTCGGCTAGATCGAAAATGAAAATTTCCAAAGCCTCCATTTCCGCCCTCGGCAACTACAATTTCTTGACCAATTTCGGTGATGTCGTGTTTTTTATTTCTGGTTAAATCGTGTGCGATTGTTCCTACTGGCACTAAAACAACGGCAGCTTTTCCGTCAGCTCCTGTTCTGGTGTTTTGTGCTCCGTCTTTTCCGTTTTCTGCTTTTACGCCTTTTTTGGTACGGAATTGTTTTAATGCTCCTAAATCTACGACGCCTTTTAAAATTATATTTCCGCCTTTTCCTCCATTGCCTCCTGTGGGTCCTTGGTTCATCATTGTTTTTGCGAAAGCTACCATTCCGTTTCCGCCTTTTCCTGCTTTTACGTTGATTTTTACGTCATCTATTATCATAATATATATAAAAAAATAAATTTAAACTATTTTAATTTTACCTTTAAAAAGTAAAAAAGTAAACTAAATTTAAAAGGCGTAAACAAAAAATAAAGTGATTTTTTAGGATGAGATAGTTTTATAAATTTCCGCCAAAAGTTTAACTGCTACTGTTCCACTTTCAAAATTTGAAAGTGGAGCTTTTTTTATTTTAAATTACAATTTTATTATAAATGATTTTTTGTTTTTCTGCGAAGTTTTAGTTTTATAAACTACTTAAGAAAATATGAAATTAATAAACCGAATTAAAAAATAAACAATTAAACCTGAAACTATAGAAATAAACCAATTATTATTAATAAAATCTTTTACGATTAGACTTTTTAATTTTTTATTTATTTTGTCAGATTTTTTATTATTTAGCTCTTTCTCTGGATTATTTTTTACTGAAAAAAGAAAAGAAAGGTATAACAAAAACACAAAAGATATTGAAAAAGTCAAAAAATCTGTCTTCTGACTAAAAAAACTAGATATTCCGAAAAAAAATAAAAATAAAAATTTGGTAATATTTACTTTTTTAGAAATTTTTTCTAAAGAATTCAATATTATTAAAATTGATTTTACAAATTTATTCAACATAAAATTTCATTTATAAAAAACTTAACAGAAAAACCTTAAAATTAAACCCTCTTATTTCTAATTAAAATTCTAAAATAAGGACATTTCTTTTCACCGTTAATTGTATAAACCAAATCTTTTTCATCATCACCTTTTCTAAATTTCACAATCTCAAATTGAGCAGGATTATATTTATCTAAAAAAGTAATTGGCACACCCATCGCACCCTCATAATCCATTGGAATATCTTTTACTTTATCAATATTTATAGCATCATAATTATCATATTTAGGATAATCTTTTTCATTTCCCTCATAAGTTTGATAAAGTATCAATTCCTCATTTCTCTTTTCTGTATCTAAATTTGTAAACCATACAACATTACGAAACTTAACAAGTCCTGTTTCATCATTATAAACACCACTCGCAAACTCCTTTTCATAAGGCGTTGAAAAATAAGCATTTCCTCCTTTAAATCCATACCCCTGCCAAATTTTATTATCTTTTATCAGTTTAAAAGTTTCCTTGTAAGTAATCGCATTCAAATTCCCAATAATCACAAACTTTTTATCAAACTCAATCA
>JAGLWU010000066.1 GCA_023133275.1 Candidatus Moraniibacteriota bacterium | reverse complement strand
TCCATAAGTCGGCTTCAAGCCAACAACTCCACAAAAACTAGCTGGCTGTCGAATTGAACCGCCCGTGTCCGTTCCCAAAGACCAAACTGCTTCACTTCCAGCAACCGCCGCCACACTTCCACCACTCGAACCTCCAGCCACTCGAGTTAAATCAACAGGATTTTTAGTAACTTGATAAGCACTGTTTTCCGTACTCGAACCACAAGCAAATTCATCAAGATTAGTTTTACCTAAAATAACCCCGTCAACTTCTTTAATTCTTTTTGTAACAGTCGCATCATACGGAGCAATATAATTATCCAGCATTTTTGACGCCGCCGTTGTTCGAATTCCTTGAATACAAATATTATCTTTAAAAGCACACGGGATTCCTGCTAATAAATCTATCTTTTCACCTTTCGCAATTTTATCGTCAACTTTTTGAGCTTCTGCCAAAGTCTCTTTTTCAGTAATTGTAAGAAAAGCTTGAATATCGGAATCTTTTTCTTCAATAATTCCAAAATATTTTTTTGCCAATTCCACTGCCGTTACTTCTCCAGCAACTAATTTTTTATGTAATTCTTTTATCATATTTTTAATTTAAAATTTTCCACCATTCACATAGGGTTCAGGCATACCTGAACCCTACTATTTTAAAAATAGCAGAATTCAAAATTTACTTTAATTTCTACAAAACACTTTGAACCTTAATGTAACCATTTTGTTCTTCTTTTACATTCTCCATCATTCCCTTTTTCTCTTCTTCAGTCGCCTCTTCAATTTGATCACTTCGATAAACGTCATTCATTCCTGTAATATGTCCAATTTCCTCAACTTTGTCCGTGTCTAATTCTGATAATTTATCGAAATAATCTAAAACATTTGACATATCTTTTTGTCGCTCAACTATTTCCTCTTCGGTTAAACCGATTCGTACCAAATCAACAACTTCCTGAACTTCTTCTTTTGTTAATTGCATAATTTTAAAATTAAATTTATTACCATGTCCCACTTTCAGAAGCTATCATCATAATTATAAAAAATATAAAAAGAAAACTCATTAACACATAGAAACCAATCACACAAACATTAACCAAAATAACCACAATTTTATTTGTACCATTTTTCTGATCTTTACAAACAACTATAGTTTTACCAATCATATCATGCAATGCTTGATTTCTATTTGTAAAAGCCGCCATTAAATAACCAATTCCTAGAGTAAAAGCAGAAACTATTTTTCCAACAAATTCTCTTAAAAAAACTTCGCCCAAAGTAGGTTTTTTGCCTTTTTCATTCAAAACTCGAATTCCAATTGCCATTTTCCCTAAAGTAGCTTGATATTTGTAAGTCATATAAACATAATACCCAACCCCAAACATTATAGAAAAAATGAAATTAAAAAGACCAATAAACATTTCAACAGTTTCATTTCCATAAATACCTATATAAAAAACTGATAAAACCCCCAACAACACCATAACAATAAAATATACTACACCGACAATAAGACTATCAATAAAATGAGCCGCCAAACGTGCCCAAAATCCTCCATATAAAACTTTATTGCCACTATTTTCAAGAACTTCATTTTGTTCTTCAAGATTTTTTTCCATAAATAAAAACTCAATTAATTATTCTCACAAACTCATTATACCAAACAATTTAATAAATAGAAAATACAGTGCTCGCCGCACGGGCTTTTTGAGTTTGCCAATGGCAAACCCCTACAATATTCAAAACTTTAAATTTCCTGTCATTATAATTCTCCTATTATTCTGAACGAAATAATTTTTTGTAAAAAAATTAAATAGTTTATTCAAGATTTTAAATTAAAATTAAACTTAAAAGTTTCATTGTTAATCTTACAGTTTCCTAGATTCCGGATAATTTTTTAAATTTTTTACAAAAAAACTTAAAAAATTTCCGGAAT
>JAGLWU010000065.1 GCA_023133275.1 Candidatus Moraniibacteriota bacterium | reverse complement strand
TCATTTATTCTTAATATAAAATTATCAAAATTGTTGTTTTTTAGTGTTATACGTTTTGCTTTTTAATCAATATATTTACTTTTTAATGGTTTTTAGATAGTCTGACGTTTTGAATATGGTGCGTTTGGCATTTTGAAACGCATAATTTTCAAACTGATACTAATTTAATTTATTACTATTATCTTCATTTTTAGCACTTTCTGCCAAATGCACTATATTTGTTGTTACCAGCCTGTATTTTTCTATATTTTTTTTGAATCGGTTGTAAGAAATTATCTTTCACTATATCGTCTAATCTTAACCATTCGTTTAAAACTATTATCGAACTGTTTAATAATTTATAATTTCTTGACACATCTTCTTGATAATTTCCCTGAAATTTCCCACCGTGGAAAAGATTATTCCTAACATCACGAATGGAAAGGCATAACTTATTTACTAATGGTTCATTTTTGTTAAAAATCCTGTCATTCCATACCAGTCTGGTATCGTCTATGGCTTGAACTCTTGGTGGATGTTGTATTAAGTAGTCTACGGCATTTTTTATTTCATTTGTTCTTTCGTTGTTAAACTCGTCTCTAATAGATGCCACAAATTTGTCCCAGTTCGCTGTAACCTTTCCATTGTTTACATTATAAAAATCTGATGCTTTTAGTGAACATTCAAATCTTGAAAATGTAATAAATAATTCAATTATCAGACTTTGTCCTTTAATTGTTATTGTTTCATTTAGTTTATCTAAAAATCTTTTTGTTATCATTTTTTATTATTTATTTGTGTCAGATTTCCATTTTTCAAGTGATTCAATAAATCTTTTTGTCAACAAATCATTTGAGTCCGAAAGTGCTTTAATTATGTCGTCAAAGGAAATTATGGATTTTTCATTTTCCTTATTCAATGGTTGTATGTAAATAATTGATGGTTCAATCTCAATGTTCAAATTCTTAATCGTTTTATTGTCTCTTTCAATCCATCCGATTTTTTCAATTTTGTCAAGAAGGTTATTGTATTTTACTTTTTGATTCGTCGCTTTAGAAATTTTTATTAGTCCGTTGACAAGTCCTTTTACTTTTATTTCTGAAGCCCTTTTTAAATACCAATCTTGTTTTTCTCGACGTGACCTTTGGTCTGTTTTTAGTTCAATTAAATAAACTTTGTTTTCCTTTTTCGAATAAGTTAAGTAGTCAATTTTGAAAGATTTATTTAACTCAGGATGTCTTTCAGAAATTTCTCCAACCCTTACTGGAAATTCAGGTATTATTAAGTCAATTTTTTCACCTAATATTTTTTCGATGATTTTGTCAAGATAAATTGCGAAAAATATGTCTGCTCGTCTTTCAAGTTGGTAAGCAGGTAAATTTCTCCAATCGTCAAGGAAGTCAAAAAGTTTATTTATTGTCATATTGTCTTTTTTAATATGGTTGCTAACTTCTAAATATATGATACCCTATGCGCATTATTTCGCCTTTGTCTATTGTAATGCTTTTTCTTTATCAGGGACAAGGTTCATAACGCAATTGCTTTGGTCATATCAATGTTTATCACTATGTGGTGGAGGCCACACAAAATTCTTTGCGTTTGGGAACTCTTTTTCCACTTCCATCTTCAACCACAAAAGCATCCTTATCATTGGCTTTAT
>JAGLWU010000064.1 GCA_023133275.1 Candidatus Moraniibacteriota bacterium | reverse complement strand
CGTTTAATTGTTGAAGATGGGAAATGGAAAGTTGCATGTTTTGGAATTTTCTGCTACGGAGGGTAATTGTGATAAAGTTGTTGAAGAAGAGAAAAATTCTATTATTGCGAATTTACCTAAAAAAGTTATCTTTCTTTTAAAATTATTAGTGTGGAAATTAAATATTAAGTAAATTGGTATATTTATTTGATTTAAGATTACTTTTTTGTAAGGCATCATATTCTAAAATATTTGATGCCTTTATTTTTTAAAATTTATTTTACATAAAATATAAAATTATTTTTTAAATTATTTACCGACTTCCATTGCAAAAATTTAATTTTTCCTATACAATGGAAGTTCATGAACAATTTTTTAAATTTAAATTTTTATAACTTTTAAAATAATAAAATATGGCAAATAATGATGTAGCAATTCGATTTAGCGGTGTAGATTTCGAATATGATAACGGAAAAGTAATTCTTGATGATGCATCCTTTTCTTTACGAGAAGGGATGAAAGTAGCTTTAATGGGGCAGAATGGAGCAGGAAAAACTTCACTGTTTAATATGATTATGGGAAATAATAAGCCAAGTTCTGGAAATATTTATATTGACGAAGGACGAACGATTGCTTGTTCACAACAAGTTATACCAAAAGATCAACTAGAATTAAACATTCGAGATTTTTTCGCAAGCTATTTTAAAGGTGAAGATTACGATTTAGACAGAAAAATTAAAGAAGTGATGGAGGCGGTTAATGTTACTTTGCCAGAAGATAAACCCCTCTCAGCTTTCTCAGGTGGACAGCAGGCTCGTTTACTTTTGGCATCAGCTTTGATTCAGGAACCAGATGTTTTGTTACTTGATGAGCCGACTAATAATCTTGATGATGATGGCGTTGGACATTTACTTGCTTTTTTGATGGCTTATGAGAAAACTTGTATTGTGATTTCTCATGATGCTGATTTTTTGAACATGTTTACTGATGGAGTTTTATATCTCGATGTTTTTACACATAAAATTGAACAATATGTTGGTGATTATTATGTTGTAGTAGAAGAAATTAAAGCACAGATTGAAAGAGAACAGAGAAAAAATGCTCAGTTTGCAAAAAAGATTAAAGATAATAAGGAGAAGATGAATTATTTTGCAAATAAAGGAGGGAAGATGCGTTTGGTGGCGAAAAAGATGCGTGATGAAATTGAACAAATGGAGGCTGATAAAGTGGATGTTAGACAGGAAGATAAAACGATTCGTGATTTTGTTATTCCAGCTCAGACTGATTTTGTGGGGAATGTGATTACGATTACTTCGGTAACTATTATGAAAGATCATCAGCCGACTGAAAAAGAGGTTAATGTTATTCTTAAAAAAAGAGAACATTTACTTTTAAAAGGTCCAAATGGAATTGGTAAAACAACTTTACTTGAACGATTAGCTTTAAACAATTCTGAGGGTGCAAAAATTTTAGATGATGTGAAAGTTGGGTATTATCGACAGGATTTTTCGACTTTGAATTTTGATGATACGGTTTTTGATGCGTTGTTGAGTGTTATGCAACTTAAAAGTGAGGAGAAGATGCGATCGGTGGCGAGTAGTTTTTTGCTTAGTAAAGATGTGATAAGTGCAAAAATTGGGAGTCTTTCTGAGGGTCAAAAGGGCTTGGTAGCTTTTGCTCAATTGGTTTTGTTGGAACCAGGCTTGCTTATTCTTGATGAGCCGACGAATCATATTAATTTTCGTCATATTCCTGTGATTGCAGAGGCGTTGAAAAAATATGAAGGTGCGATGATTGTAGTTAGTCATGTTCAGTCTTTTCTTGATCAAATCGGTATTAGTGAAGAATTGGATTTAGGAAAGTAGTATGCGAGTATTTATTTTATAAAGCAGAGTTTAGTTGAAAATGGCTGGACTCTGTTTTTTTGATGGAAAACATTTGATTATTTTGGTGATTGTGTTATTATATCAATATAAATTGATATAATATAAATTGATGTTTGATAATAAGAATATTAAATTTAAAAAGAATTTTTTTAAAAATGCTGATTTTTTAAAAATGATCGGAGAGCCTAATCGGTTAAAAATTATTTACCTTTTACGTCAGGGTGAACAATGTGTTTGTGGTATTTGGAAAAGTTTAGATATGTCTCAAAACTTAGCCTCACATCATCTTAAAATTTTAAAAGAATTTAATTTAATTGAATCTCGACAAGAGGGAAGAAAGGTTATTTATTTTTTAAATAAAAAGTGTATGAAAAAAAATGTTTTATCGTTAAATAATTTTTTAATTTAAATTTTATGAAAATTAAAGTTTTAGGATCAGGATGTGCTACTTGTAAGAAATTATACCAATCAGTTCAAAGCGTAGTTGAAAAAAATAATTTTGAAGTTGATATTGAATATTCTACGGATATTGATGAAATTGTAAAATTGGGTGCAATGAGTAGTCCTGTTTTAGCGATTGATAATGAAGTTATCGTTTCAGGAAAAGTGCCTACTGAAAAGGAAATTGAAACGTATATTTTAGAGAAAATAAATTTATAAAACTTAATTTTTACGATATTTAAAACTATGAATATTTTTTATTTTTTAGAAGTTGTCTCTAATTGGCTTACTTTTTCAATTTTTAATATTGAGCAAAATTCTTATTTAGGAAATAGTATCCAATTTTTTATTTATGATATTTTGAAAATATTTTTGCTTATGGTGGTGATTACGCATTTCATGAGTATTTTAAGATATTATCTTCCTATTGAAAAGTTACGTGATTTTTTAGTGAAGAGAAAGCTTTACGGACTTGATTATTTTTTTGCTACTATTTTTGGAGCAATTACACCTTTTTGTTCATGTTCTTCTATTCCTCTTTTCATTGGATTTTTGGAAGCTAGAATTCCATTAGGTGTAACTTTTGCTTTTATGATTACTTCGCCATTAATTAATGAAGTTGCCGTTGCTCTTTTTCTGAATAGTTTTGGTTGGCAAATAACTTTGTTATATGCTATAGCTGGAATTTTAATTGGAATGATTGGCGGTTTTATTTTAGGTAAACTTAAAATGGAAAAGTATGTAGAAGATTTTGTTTGGAAGGTTAAAGTTAAGAATGGTGAAAAAAAAGATTTTAATAAAGTTTCTTTTTTGAAAGTATTTCCACAAATTTCAAGAGAGGCTTTTCAGATTATCCGAAAAATTGCTATTTATATTATTATTGGGGTTGGCTTGGGGGCGATTATTCACGGGTATGTTCCTGAAGGTTTTTTTGAAAGATATTTAGAAAATTCAGGATTTTGGAGTGTTCCTTTAGCTACAATTTTGGCGGTTCCGATGTATTCTAATGCAAGTGGCGTTATTCCAATTATTGAATCGTTAGTCGTTAAAGGCGTGCCATTTGGAACGGCGTTGGCTTTTATGATGGCAGTGGTGGGACTTTCTTTACCAGAGGCTTTGATTTTAAAAAAGGTTTTAAAGTGGCAGCTGCTAGTTACTTTTTTTGGAGTAGTTACGATGGGGATTATTTTGATTGGTTATATTTTTAATTTGTTTTTATAATTTAAAATAGAATTTGAGATTAAAAAACAAGGCTTTTGATACCTTGTTTTTTTAAATTTATTTATTTTTCCATTTAATTTGAAATTCTATTTCTTCTTCATTAGAACTTCTTTCATGTTCAACATTTACAATCGCATCTTTCGGAATGTTAATTTTTTCGCCAGCGATTTGGATGATAAATTTTTTATCATTTTCTAAAGCGTCAGCCAATCGACGCAATTTTTTAACAAATTCATTTTTTGTGTAAACTTTTTCAATATCTCTCTTTGGTATTGCTACTCAAATATAGA
>JAGLWU010000063.1 GCA_023133275.1 Candidatus Moraniibacteriota bacterium | reverse complement strand
TATCGAGGCAATCGAGCAGGTTTTAGGGACAATACCTCAAACGAAAGTGGCTGTAAATTATGTTGACGTTGGAGTGGGAAATATCACAGAATCTGATGTAAAAATGGCTGAATCTTCCGAGGCAATCGTTTTTGGTTTTAATGTGAGCATTAGTCCAGTGGCGAAAAGAATGGCGGAAAATAAAGAGGTTCAGATCGAGTCTTTCACAGTTATTTATAAATTAGTGGAAGATATTACAGAGCGATTAATTGAATTACTTCCTGAAGAAATTGAGAGAACTGATTTGGGAGATTTGGAGGTTTTGGGTATTTTCAGAACGGAAAAAGATAAAATGATTATTGGTGGAAAAATTACGAAGGGTTCTGTGGTGGATAAGAATGTTAAAATGGAAATTTTCAGGGATGAAAAAAGTATTGGTAAAGGTGAACTTTTGAATTTGCAAAGTAATAAAGTTGATGTTAATGAAGTGAAGCAGGGGAATGAGTGCGGAATTACTTTTGGTGGGGCTACTAAAATTAAGATGAATGATAATGTGCATTTTTATCAGGAGATTGTTAAAGATCGGAGTTTGGAGTAGTTGTTGGTAATTTATGAATAAGATTAAAATTTAATATCATTTATAATGAATAGTTTATCTCAAGAAAGAAAAGGTGAATTAATTTTACTCATTGAAATAATTATTTGGAGCACTTTGCCAATAATTTCAAAATTTAGTTTTCTAGGCGTTTCACCAATAATATCTGCTTCAATATCTTCATTATTGGCGGGAGTATTTTTTCTTTTTATTTTTATATACCAAAAAAGATGGCATGAGTTAAAAAATAATTTTGATTGGAAAAATATAATTTTACTTTCAATTGCTTTAACTATAACTTTTGCTTTTTTATTCACAGGAACTAAAGATACAACTGCAGGAAACACGGCAATCTTGTCTCAATTGGAAGTATTCTTTACTTTTTTAGTTATTTCTATAATTTTTAGAAAAGAAAAGATATTTTATCATCATGTTATTGGGGCGGCATTTATGATTTTAGGCGTAATTATTATTTACTATTCCAAAAATTTCTCTTTAAATCTTGGAGATATATTTGTTATTATTTCAGTTTTTTTTGGAGCGTTTTGTAGTTTATTTGCCAAAAAGGCTTTAGAAAAAACAAGCGTTATTTCAGTGATGATGGCTAGAAGTTTTTTGTTGGGAATATTTCTATTTATTTTAGCTATCATTTTCAAACAGACCCCAACTTTTCAAGAGTTTAAAATATCTTTCCCATTCTTGTTGTTAAACAGTTTTCTTATTTTTGGAGTTTCAAGAACTTTGATGTACAAAGTATTTACATTAATTCCAGTTACAAAAGCTATTTCGCTGAAAGCAATTTATCCGCTTTTTACTTTAATTTTTTCTTACTTTTTGCTTGCAGAAATTCCAACTATTTGGCAAGTTATGAGTATTATTCCATTTTTTATTGGAACTTTTCTTTTGACCAGAAAAAATAATTGATAAAAATCGTTAAACTTTCAACATGAAATTACCAACTTTAAAAGAAATTGATCAAATACGTGAATCAGGCTTTCGTCCACAAGCAGTCGGATGTATTTTAAACAACAAAAAAATCCTCTTTTTCCACAAAAAGAAATACAATTTATGGCAATTACTCCAAGGTGGAATCGATAATCAAGAAACAATCGAAAAAGCCACAATTCGTGAAATGACTGAAGAGTTAGGCTCCAATTTCGCAAAATCATTAAAAATAAATTCTTTAATTGGTGATGATCAATTAACTTTTCCATCTCGCACGCAAGGTTCTCGAGATTTAAAAACCGACGATGGAAAAACAATATTTATGCAAGGTAAAAAATATTTTTTTATTGCAATAGATACAAATGTTACAGATTTAAATATTGACGAAACAGAATTTGATGATTGCAAATGGTTAGATTATGAACAAGCAATTGAATTATCAAAAAAAATATATCAGCAAGGCAAACAAAAAATAACGATTAATGCTTTAAATAAATTACATAATTCAGATTTATTGTAGTAGAAAATTACTATGAACAAGGAATTATAACTCCTTGTTCAAATTGTTGGGTTGTAACTTGTTTAAATATAAGGTATTGCTACTAAAATATAGAAAA
>JAGLWU010000062.1 GCA_023133275.1 Candidatus Moraniibacteriota bacterium | reverse complement strand
TTTCTTTTAGGAAGTTTATTATTTACAATAATCTTTTTCAACTTCTTTGATCTACAAAAAGATGAAAGTGGATTTCACATTATCACTGAGGAAAATACAAAGCCTTTTGTTAAAAAAGTAGTTTCAAAAATAACTGGAAAAATTTATCAAGAAGCGACTGAACATAATCCTGAGGGAGATATGTTACCAGATTGGATTGATGATAAAATTAAAGAAGAAATAAAACGAGGGGTGAATTAGTAACTTGTAATCTATAACTCGTAACTAGATTTTAGATTGAGAGTTAAGAATGAAGATTTATGATTCATGATTTAAGAGAAATTTCAATGTTATAAAATCAAAATTCAATTGAAATTCAAAATTTAAAATTCAAAAAAATTTTACTAATTATTGATGACTAGTTACTAATTACCAACTGTTCCCTTTGACAAACCGCTTTAATTAAACTAAACTAAAGGAAGTCTAATTAATGAATACATTCCGCCTGAGCACATTTGACCGTTTGATGAGATTTTAAATTAATAATTTCTTTATTTTTGAAAATGACAAAATTTTTTCTGTTTACATAAAAATATAGATATACTTTAAAATCTTTTAAAATAAAAGGTGCTTTTTCTGGAAGTCTAAAAAAATGGTTATCAATTTAACATTTCTAATGATTGTCGTCATAACGCTAATCATGGGATCTATAATCGGTTATTTTGTGCGACAAATCGTTGCCAAAAATCAAGCGAGAACAGCGGAAGGTCAAGTACAAAAAATACTGACCGATGCAAAAACAAAGGCACAAGAAACTATTCTTGAGGCTAAAAATAAATCTGTTGACATTCTTGATAATTCAGAAAAACAAGCTAAAAAAAGAAAAGATGAAATTCGATCATCGGAAAAAAGATTGGAAAAAAGGGAAAATATGATTGATGATCGGTTTGAAGAAATTGAAAAGGGTAGGACAGCTTTGCAAAATAAAGCTGAAGAAATTAGGGAAATTAGAAAAGAGGCAGAGAATTTAAAAGATAAAGAATTAGATCGTTTAGAAAAAATTGGAGAATTAACTCAGGATCAAGCCAAGAAAGCTCTCCTTCAATTAGTTGAGGAACAGAACAAGGAGGATTTGGCTAGCCGTATGATTAAATTGCAAAAGTTGACTCACGAAGATTTGGAGAAAGAAGCTCGAAATATTATGACTCAAGTGATTCAGAAATATTCTCGTTCGCATGCAGCTGACGTTATGACTTCCGTACTAACTATTCCATCAGAAGAAGTTAAAGGGAAAATTATTGGTAAAGAAGGGAGAAATATTAGAGCTTTAGAAAGAAACACAGGAGTGGAAATTATTATTGACGAAACTCCTGACTCAGTGATTCTATCATCTTTTGATCCAGTACGACGAGAGATTGCTAAAACTGCTTTAGAAAAATTAATTGAGGATGGTAGAATTCATCCAGCTAAAATTGAAGAAACTGTGATTTGGGCAGAAAAAGAAATTGATAATCGTATTCGTGAAGCAGGCGAGGCGGCGGCTTATGAAGTTGGTATAGCAGGACTTAATCCAAAATTACTTTACATGTTGGGTAGATTGAGGTATCGAACTAGTTTTAAACAAAATGTTTTATTACATTCTTTAGAAGTTTCTTATTTATCGGGAGCTTTGGCGGCTGAATTAGGTGCTGATGTTAAAGTAGCAAAAATGGCAGGTCTTTTTCACGACATTGGAAAAGCAGTTGATCACGAAGTTCAAGGGACTCACGTGGAGATTGGTATTAAAATTTTAGAGAAGTTTAAAATAGATAAAAAGGTGATTGAAGCGATGAAATCTCATCACGAGGAATATCCTTTTTCTACACCAGAATCTTACATTGTTACAACCGCTGATGCACTTTCTGCTGCTCGACCGGGTGCTCGTAAAGACACTGTAGAAAATTACATTAAAAGATTAGAAGAA
>JAGLWU010000061.1 GCA_023133275.1 Candidatus Moraniibacteriota bacterium | reverse complement strand
AAATGCAGGAAGATTCCGGCTTCGTCCCGAAAACATTCGGGGCTTCGCCGTGATAATCCGTCTTCGCTGCGCTTCGGTCTTCACTACGTTTCAGTCTTCACTACGTTACGCCCAGACAAGACGCCGTGACTAAAGAAAGGAAATCAAAGCTTTTACCATGTCGCATGACAAGGACTGCTTTGGGAAAAACTAAAGCTAAATTAAAATGGATAAAAAAGATGGAACTTAATTGTCATATAAAGAAAACAAACTTTTATATGCAACTTTTCTTTTGCCTTTTGAAATAATATAATGAATATATCAAAATTCCCTAAGAACATATTCTGGAACTATGAAAAAAATATAAATCTACCTGATGAAGTTGTCGTAAATCGTGTTTTTTTATACGGAGATATGATCGATATGTATCGTTTATCCCAAGAAGTGGACACTAAATTATTAAGAGCTGTCTTACAAAAGATAAAACAAACTAATCGTTATAAAAAAAGAGTTAATTTTATTTCTAAAGTAATATTATCTGAAAAATGATTAATCTAAATTTTTTAAATCCTAAAACAAAGAAAATATTTAATATATTATCTACACAGGACTTTATCAAAGAATATATACTTGTGAGTGGAACAGCTCTTTCATTACAAATTGAACACAGACTTTCAGAAGATCTGGATTTTATTTATAATGGTGAATTTATTAATAATAAAAAACTTAAAAGAAATATTCATAATTTGTTTAATAAAAACTACCGAATTATTAAAGAAGATGATCGATATCAATTAGATTTTATTATAAAAGATATAAAAGTAACATTTTTTTCTTCCTCTGCTGCTCTTATTCCCTTTAAAGTTAAGAATTTTTCTTCCAAATTTAATAAAATGAACATTGCAACACCTGAAATTATAGCTACCTTAAAATTTGTAGCTATTTCTCAAAGAAATGAAATTCGAGATTATTATGATCTATACTTTCTGGCAAAATATAAAATTTCATTGAATAAAATTATTGAACAAACAAAAAAATTAGTACCTAATCTTGCTCCTATAACTTACTCGGAAACTATTATTTATGTTGATGATATTCCTGAAAAAAGCATCCAAACATCCTTGTCACCAAAAGAAATAGTCGATAAATATGAAATAGCTGAGTACTTTGTTAAAGAATTGAAAAAATTGCTTTTTTATGAATCAGAAAATAAAAAATGAATAAATCATATTCAGAATTAGATGTCTTAATTGATGTAGTAAATAAACTAAATTCACTTAATGTTAATTATATGCTAACAGGTTCACTTGCGATGAATTATTATGCCGAACCTCGTATGACAAGAGATCTGGATTTTATTATTGAGATAAATGAAAAAGATATTGATAAATTCATAAATAATTTCAAAGAAGATTACTATATTTCAAAAGATGCGATTGCCAAAGCACTTCATTATAATTCTTTTTTCAATATTATACATATCCAGGCTGTTATCAAGGTAGATTTCCTGATACGGAAAAAGGAAGAATATCGTAAAAATGAATTTGATAGAAGGCAAATAATTAGAATTCTTGGTAATGAGATCAATATTGTCTCAAAAGAAGACCTGATAATTTCCAAATTATTTTGGGCAAAAGATTCAAAGTCGGAAAAACAAAAAAATGATATTATTAATTTACTTAATACTGATTATGATAAAGAATATTTATTAAAGTGGCTACAAAAGCTTGATCTTATCACTTTCTTTAAGGAATTTAT
>JAGLWU010000060.1 GCA_023133275.1 Candidatus Moraniibacteriota bacterium | reverse complement strand
AGAATGACATCCTTTATTCAGTCGGCACTAAAAGTAAAACAAGGCGAAAGGTTTAAGTCAAATAACAATTACGACAATGCTTAAAATCCCAAATAAAATTGAAACATATAAAGAAGACAAAGAGAGCGGTGTAATTATAGAGGATATAGGTCAACTTGTTTATGAGCCAGTAAAAGGCGAAAAAATAAATATTGTAAGCTGGATAAAATATCCGAGTTATGACTTTTTGTTTGGTTTTCCGGACAAGACAAATCCGAAGTCAGAAAAAGAGGTTGCGTTTTTTCAATTTAGAGATACGAGAGCAAAGAAAATCAAAGCCGGTTTTTATCTTGATGAATGTGAACTTGATGAAATGATAGATGGTTTTAACAAAATTAAAAAATATAGAAAATGAAAGGATTACAAAATAGGTTTCCGGAAGATCTAAAATACGAATGGCATTTTTGGCACGAATGTATGTTTTGCGGAAAGAATGGTTGGGACGCACTCCACCATATTATTAGTCCGCCTTGTCATGAGTATGTTGCTGGTGGTCATAACAAGTCAATTTTAAACAGTTGCCCGATTCATAATTTTAAGTCAGACGATAATGCAGTCCAAAATTGCCATATAGGCAACGAAAGCGAGTTACATAAACAAATACCGATGTTGCTTGAAAAAACATTATACGCGCTAATTTATGACCAAAATTATATGCTCAAAGACATAGACAAAAGGTTTTTATCAATTTATTCAGAAATTTATGACAAAAGAATTGGAAAAGGATATTCAGAACGCTATTTGCGAATACCTAACAATTAAAAAACATTATTTTTGGCGCACCAATAATATCCCCGTCTTTGATCCGCGGAAAAAAGTTTTTCATAAAATGCCAAAATACTCTATTGGAGGTGTAAGCGATTTAATTCTTCTCAAGAATGGAGTCGCTTATTTTTTAGAAGTAAAGCGCTTAGAACCGAAAACATATCAGACAGCAGATCAAAAAGAATTTGAAAAAAATGTAAAAAGCAACGGTTGTATTTATAAGGTTGTTAGAAGTGTTGACGATGTGCGATTATTGGGATTTTGACTTATCCACAGACGACCCTATTTACACTATTGACACTATTTTAATGTATGCTAATATTAAAATAGTTAATCAATAACAACAAAATCATGGACAAAATAACAAGGGCAAGGGAAAAGGAAATAATTGAGATAATCGGAAAGGCAATGAATAATATAGTTTTAGGTTATCAGCCTAATAATATTATTCAAATCTTAAATAAATACAAAAAAGAGGGGAAGTTAATAAAGAATTTTAGTAAAAAACACAACGGAAGATTTTTTGAATTGTTAAATGGAAATATTAAAAAAGTAAAATTATAAACTAATTAGAAAGGAAACCAAAATGGAAACTGTAAAAGAAAAAACCCCACGCTTTAATTACACACCGTATGCGTGGGAGGGCAAAAAATATAATCCCAGTCTTGGGATTGCAGACATCGCAAAAGAAATAAGAGTTGCCTGCAAAAAGATGGCACCGGAATGTAAATTTTCAATCAGAATACAAAGATATGCCGGAGGTCAGTCAATGAACTTAACTTTAGTGTCAGCGCCGTTTGAAGCCTTTAAAAAAGTTGATAGAAATGCTGAGATACGATGGAAAAATTTTAAAACAGAAGAAGAATTTTTTGAGAACTGGCAAAGGTTGATAAACAGTGGACATCATCAAGTAAACCAATATCACTTTGAAGATAATTACATAATGACAGAAGAAGCAAAAAAGGTTATGGAATTTTTAATCAAGTTAACGAATAGTTACAATTTTAATGATAGTGATGCTCAAATCGATTATTTCCATAACAATTTTTATTCTGATTTCTCAGTCGGAAGCTGGGACAAACCGTTTGTAAAAACTGAAAAGAAAGGAGGCAAATAAAATGACAAAAAGAGAAAGATTAAAAATATATATCAAGGCGGATTTTGAACAATTAAATAGAATTTTCGATGATCTGAAATTGACAAATAAAAAGGAAGTAGATGAATTGTTTACGGATATAATGACAATATACGGATTTACAAAAGAAGCGGTTAATGGTTTTTTTATAAGACAAATCATAAAAGATATAACGATATTTCAGAAAGCGAGATCGGCACAAGTTAGTGCAAGCGAGCATGAGTTATTGGCAGAATGGAATAATTTGTTTTTAAAAAAGCAAAGAGGATTATTTGAAAGAGAAGTTGAGAAAGGAGGTGAGTTTAATGTTGAAATGTAGAAAATGTGGAAGCGAAGATTTTTATGTAAATGAGGGATTGAGTTGGAAAGCGTTTGTTGATGATGAAGGAATATTGCAATGCCAAAAAGCAACCAGTGAAATTGAAAATATAATTTGTAAAAAGTGTAATGCAGAATATTGCGAGAGCCAGTTTAAAAAAATAAATTTTAATTAAAATGAAAATACATTGTGATATATGCGGTAGAGAATTAGGAACATACTTGTATGGAAAAGGTGGAGTAGAAGAAAGGGCAGTCATAACTTCAGCGGCGTGTCTTCCAGATGTTGTATGTTTTGATTGTTTAAAATCTAAAAAAATAACTAATGAAAAGAGCAAAAAGTAAAGGTAAAATCAAAAAGCGTCAACGGCAAAAAGCCAAACGAAAAAAGGAAGATAGAGAATTTTGGAAACAGCCGTTTATGGGGAGGAGAGAGAGTTATTAAAAATTACTTAAACAGCTAACTTAAAAAGAAAATGAAAAATCAAATAACAACACCGTGGCAAGCGGTGCAAAAAGCAAGAAGCGTTATGTTGGATAATCATAGAGAGCATTTTATAGGATTATATTTGAACACGCACTTGAAAGTAATAAAAGTTGAATTGATAAGTTTAGGAACTATCAACACCTGCATAGTTCATCCGCGTGAAGTATTTAGGCCGGCTATAGTTGGAAGATCCGCTGGACTGATTGTTTTACATAATCATCCGAGCAATGATATTGAGCCAAGCGAGGACGATATGAAAGTGACGAGGAGATTGAAAGAAGTAGGAGAAATTATGCAAATGCCTTTATACGACCATATAATTTTTTCGGGAGATAAATTTGTATCAATGAAAGAGAGAGGAGGTGTTTTTTAATGATAACGAAAACGGAAGTCTATAAATCAAGAGTCGGAGAAAAAAGAGGTTGGGCGTTTTCAGTTTATTATGGTAGAAAATATCCAAATTTTGCTTCTGCTCTTTATAAAACTAAAAAGGAAACGGAGGAGCAACTGGAGAGGTTTAAAAAAACCGGAGAATACGATTATTACGGATCGGCGGAGTAAAAATTTAATTCAATAAATAAATTTATGGCAAAGTTAAATGAAGTGATCCAAAAATTAGAAAAGATAAAAGATGAGCATGGAGATGTTGATCTCGTAATCTATCATTGTTTTGATAGAAAAGACGGACTTGAAAAAATAATCAAGGTAGATCCAAAAAAAATACTTTTTGATGACCATTACAAAGATGTTTTTATTGGACTTTAATAAATCTAAAATATAATTATGGAAACAGAAATTTTAATGCACAAAATTGAATTTAGTTGGTCTGAGGACGACATGGAAAATCGCCAGCTTGATCAGTCTGATATTGACCACATAAAAGAATGTATAGAAAAAGGTTATGGCGAGGGCGAGTTATGCCAAAGTTTTACCAATTATGACAAAAAGACAGATGAGCCGTTTGATGATGAGGCTCGTGGCTGGTGGGCTATTGCTAAATAATTTAAAAGTGTTATAATTAAGTTATGAAAAATGTAATTTTTACGATTGGACACAGCAACAAAACATCAAAGGAAATTATTGAAAAATTGAAAGAGCAAAACATAACTGATTTAATTGATGTTAGGTCGGTGCCATTCTCAAAATGGACTCCTCAATTCAATCAACCGCTTTTCGGTCCGGAAGTAAGAAGCAACGGAATAAATTATAATTGGAGAGGTAAAAACTTAGGCGGATTTGGTGGGAATGTGGATTATGAGTTGACGCTTGACACTTTGGTATATGGCACGGAAAGAAAAAGAATAATTTGTTTGATGTGTAGTGAGGCAAACCCGTTGGATTGCCACCGCCACCAATTACTTGAGCCGGAGCTGGTAAAAAGAGGTGTTGAAGTTGAGCATATCTTTTTAGATGAAAGAGGAAAAGAGAAATGGAATAAA
>JAGLWU010000006.1 GCA_023133275.1 Candidatus Moraniibacteriota bacterium | reverse complement strand
ATATTAAAAACATCAGGATGTGCTTTTTCAATTTCATCGAAAAGAATTACGGAATAAGGTTTTCGCCGAATAATTTCCGTCAACTGCCCGCCCTCTTCATGACCAACATACCCCGGAGGCGAACCAATCAATTTTGACACTGCATGCGATTCCATATATTCACTCATATCAATTCGAACCAAATTCTTTTCATCATCGAAAAGAAATTCCGCCAAAGATTTAACCAATTCAGTTTTACCCACGCCAGTTGGACCAATAAAAATAAAAGAAGCAATCGGACGGTTTTCATCTGAAATTCCCGCTCGAGAACGACGCACCGCATTCGCCACAATTTTCACCGCATGTTCTTGTCCAACAATTCTCTTTTGCAATTCTTCCTCCATCACTGCTAATTTTTGCATTTCCTTTTCCAACATTTTAGAAACTGGCACACCCGTCCAACGAGAAACAACTCCCGCAATATCTTCCTCCGTAACTTCCTCTTTTAAAATAGGATTTTCTTTTTGCAACTTATTCAATTTAATTTTTTCCTCTTTTAACAATTCTTGTAACTCTGGAATTTTTCCATAACGAATTTCCGCCACTTTTTCCAAATCACCTGAACGTTCCAAATTTTCCGCTTCCGTTTTCATCTTGTCAATTTCCGCTCGACGATTCCGAACTGCCATAATAATTTCTTTTTCCGTTTTCCATTGCAAAGTTAAAGTATTCGATTGCTCTTTCAATTCTGATAATTCTTTATTTAAAACTTCAATTTTTTCATCATTCTCTTTCCGCTTTTCTTTTTCCAATGCCTTCTTTTCAATTTCCATCCGCCGAATATCCCGTTCCAACTGATCAATTTCCGCAGGCATAGAATCAATTTCCATCCGCAAAGACGATGCCGCTTCGTCCACCAAATCAATTGCCTTATCTGGTAAAAACCGATCTGAAACGTAACGCTCTGAAAGATTAACCGCCGCAATCAAAGAATTGTCAGTAATTTTAACTCCATGATGTAATTCATACTTTTCCTTAATTCCACGTAAAATTGCAATCGCATCCTCCGTATCTGGCTCATCGACATAAACTGGTTGAAAACGCCTTTCCAACGCCGCATCCTTTTCAATATATTTTTGATATTCTTTTAAAGTCGTCGCCCCAATCGTTCGAATTTTTCCCCGAGCCAAAGCAGGCTTCAACATATTTGACGCATCCAAAGATCCCTCACTCGCCCCCGCCCCAACCAACGTATGCAACTCGTCAATGAATAAAATAATCTGACCATCGCTCGCTTCAATTTCTTTCAAAATCGCTTTCAATCGCTCCTCAAAATCTCCCCGAAATTTTGCCCCCGCCAAAAGAGAACCTAAATCTAAAGCAATAATTTCTTTACCTTTCAAAGATTCAGGCACATCACCCACCACAATCCGCTGAGCCAAACCTTCAACAATTGCCGTCTTCCCCGTTCCAGGTTCACCAAGAAGAACTGGATTATTTTTTGTCCGTCGAGAAAGCACTTGCATCACTCGCCTAATTTCCTTGTCCCGCCCAATAATCGGATCCATTTCATCCTCTCGAACTTGTGTTGTTAAATTGATTGTGTACTTTTCTAAACTTTGCATATTTGCTTCTGGATTTTGACTTTCAACTTTTTGCGAACCTCGAACCTCTTTCAAAATATTTTTAAAAGAATTGTAAGTTAAATTAAAAGGCTTAAAAATATTTTCAATTGATTTGTCCGAATTTAAAAGTGCTAAAAAAATATGTTCCGTCGAAACAAAAGTATCATTCATATCTTTCATTTCCTTTTCAGATTTTTCCAAAACTTTTGCCAAATTTTGTGAAATAAAAAACTGCGGTTTATCGTCCGTTTGAGAAACAGTTGAATATTTTGTAATAATTTCCGAGTTAATAATTTTAGAAACTGCCTCTGAATCAATTTCACTTTTTGCAAGAACAACTGGAACGATTGAATCTTTTTGTAAAATTAACGCTAAAAGTAAATGTCCCAAATCAATTGCTTGTTGATTTTTTTCTTGAGCAATTTTTTGTGCCTCACTTAAAACCTCCTGAGATTTATTAGTAAATTTATTTATATCCATATTTTTATATTTTGAATAAAAAAGTTATAACTTCTTGTTCGAATAAATGTACAAGAATTAAAAAGATTTATTTTCTACATTTTCATTATAACATAATTTAAAGAAATAAAAGTGCTCGCCGCACGGGCTTTTTGAGTTTGCCAATGGCAAACCTCTACAAAATTCTTGTCATTTAAGTTCTCTGCATTCTGAACGAAGTAATTTTTATGAAATAAAAATTACGTAGTGAAGAATCCCCCACAAAAAATCATAGAATTTGAAATTATTAAAGCATCAGAAAAACTTGCCAAGATTACCACATCACTCCCTACGGTCGTTCCCCGTAATAACAACCCGTGTCATCCTGAAAAATTATTTCATTTTTGAAAAAAAATAAATAATTTATTCAGGATCTAAGTTTCAATAAAAGTTTTACGCACTTCTAACAAATAATCTGCTTTTTATTGCAACTATATACAAAATTTCAAACCCAAAAAAAATTGGAATTTTTACAGCAAACAAAAAAAGTTATCATTACGATAACTTTTTTATTTTTTATAACTTTATTTTCAAACCCAAAAATTCAAGAAATTCAAAACTATTTCCCCAACTGAGTTTTCTGCAATTCAATCATCTCCTCCGTAACCCTTTTCTCAAACCCCTTCATTTCTTCAGAAGTAACAACAACATTGTTAATTTTTTTGTCCCACGCATAATCACCAATCAAAATACCAATATGCACATCGTTCATTTTTTCCTCAACAAAATCAATAAAAGTCTTTCTCTTCACAAAAATTTGATTAACATACAAAAGTTTCGTCCCATCATCCAAAATCTTAAAATCCGTAACTTTAACAATATGCAAACCCAAAGGACTTTCAATAATTTCACTGTGTTTATTAGACTCTAAAGAAAAAGCCACCTGATTAACTTCATCAATC
The DNA here is from genome assembly GCA_023133275.1 of Candidatus Moraniibacteriota bacterium. GTDB lineage: Bacteria > Patescibacteriota > Minisyncoccia > Moranbacterales > JAGLWU01. The sequence goes on along the minus strand of JAGLWU010000006.1, from coordinate 1,622 downwards.
AATTGCCCAGATTTAAACCATCCTAATGCACCGCCAGCCTCTTTAGTTTTACCATCCGAATATTTTTTTGCCACATCAGAAAAATCACGCCCATCATTTAACTCTTTTTTCACCTGATTCATAACTTTTATTTTTTCGTCAGAAATTAGATTTCCTTCATTGAAACGCTTCTCCACTTTTTTAGTTAATAATTCAATGTAACCAATGTTGTCGCCATATTCAGACAATGTCCAACCATACAAACCTGCCCGTTTTTCCGCTCCCTCACGACTACCATTTCCTTCTGAAATAATTCTCCTAATATCACTTTCAACTTCCTCATCTGTAACTGTAACTTTATATTCTTGAGCTATTTTTTTAATAATTTCATCTTGAATCATTCTATTTAAAATCTCTCGCCGACGCAAATTAAGTCGCTTTTTTCCATCTTCTGTGTCAAAATCAATCCTGATGCCAACTTTAGAAAAATCTTGACTTTCATAAAAATGCCTTGTTGAAGAAACATTATCTTCAAATTCATTGATAGTAATCCACGAATTTCCAACAATCACCGCTGGCATCGGAAAAAACGATCGCACTTTGTTCACAAAAGGACTATTCACATTTACAATATAAGTAAAAAAAATCAAAAGTCCCAGCAAAAAAATCAGCGAACTAATCGTTACAATGATCACCTTTTTATTATCTACAAAAAATTGTTTTAATTTTTCCATAATGTTTTTTAAAAATAATAATTATTTTGATAGTTTTTTTAATTTGAATTTTATATTTTTTTACTAATTTTAAATAATTTTCTAAAATTATAAATATCTTTCAAAGAAATAAAAGTGCTCGCCGCACGGGCTTTTAAATTTTAAAATTAAATCCCACACACATGTCATCCTGAAAAATTATTTTGTTTTTTGTAAAAAAATGAAAGAATTTATTCAGGATCTCAGATAAAAATTAATCTTAAAATTTAATTTAAATCTCACAGCTTTCTAGATTCCGGATAATTTTTTAAATATCTAATAATCTATTTCTTATTTCCAAAAAAATATCTCCACCAAACTTTATAATGTGGCTCTCTCACTACAATTTCACCTTTAACTTCACCTTCACTTTCAATTTTTTTCTCTTTAATCGGACGACGAATAATCACCACATCTTCCCCCTCTTTTTGATAATTTAAATTTTCTTTAGCTTCCCTTTCATAAAAATCTTTCGTACTTAAATACGAAATTTTTTCTTTTAATATATTTCCTTCTTTTTCTATTTCAACTGCCTCTTGAACTAAAATTTCAATTTCTTTTTGAATTCCAACTGCTCTTTTTCGTTCTTTGGCGACTAAAATAAAAGTAGCAAAAATAACAACGAATCCTACTATTAGAAAAAAGAATGTACTAATTGTTTGTTTTTTTTCTTTCACGATAAAATTACATATAAAATAATGGCCATAATGCTGAACTGATCATTGCGATAATCATTAGTATTGCGAATATGAACCAGAATTTGTAAACTGTTTTTCTTCGTTTTTTTGACCACATAGTTTTTAATGTTTTTTATTTAGTCTTATGGTTTATTATAGCAAGGTTTTATGGTGATGACAAAGGACTTGACCCCATCTTCAACAATTAAACGCA
>JAGLWU010000059.1 GCA_023133275.1 Candidatus Moraniibacteriota bacterium | reverse complement strand
TATTTTGGTAGCAATACCAAAAAATTTATTTAAGAACTCGCAAAGTAAAAAAATTACTGTTTCTTTTTAACTTTATCTGTTACCCAAAATTCTGTGAAATATTTTTTAAATAAAATTCTAGTTTGAGATTCAATCGCAGGCATCGCTCCCAAAGTTGGTGCAATGATTGGCACTAAAGCCCACTGTAACATCATATAAATATACCTCTTTCTCGAATGATGTTCTGGTCGTTTCGGCAAAAGAAAAAATGAAAGTGCTACCGAAACAATCAAACCGCTCATTGCTAAAGTCATCAACAAGCGAGTAATTAACGGAAGATTATGTGCAAGTGTGCTTTGATTAAATTCTGATCCACCGAAAATAAGCGGAAGCCACCCTAATAAAGCTAAAATAAACGGAGCTGTCGCCCAAGAATGATGACCTTCTAACATTTCAAAAGCCACTCGTAATTTTTCATAAAACTTAATTTTTTTATTCGGCCAAATAGCTCGCATAATAATTGGAAAATTCTCAATACCATACGCCCAACGACGCTTTTGTTTATACTGATTTTTAAGAGTCTCCCAATAAGTTTCTGCTAAAACCGCATCCATTGAAACTGGTAAATGAATTGGTCGAACATAATATTCACTATTGTAATAACTGTATCCTTTCCAATAGATAATTGAATCCTCACTAATCATATTTACTGGCCAAAAATCAAATTTAACTAAAGTCGCAAATGGCTCTGAATGAGAAGAAAAAGTAACCATTTCTTTTCGAGTAGTTTGAAACATATGCCAAAAACTAGAGCTCGTCACAATAACTCGAACAAAAGCATTTGTATCCCAAATATTATTATGATAAAGAGGAATTGGCTGATAAGCTCTTTTTAATCGATCGGGTTCAGTAATGTAAGCATAAGTTAAAGCTGCTAAAAATTGAGAATGAGTAATAGTTTCGCAATCAAAATTAGAAAGCATTATTCGTTCATAATCAATATTTTTTTCATCAAAATATTTTTGAAGTTTTTTAGCTGCATAAGTCATGTTAGATGCTTTACATTTCATCTCGCCATCTGCAACTTCATGAGTTGTAACTATAAAATCCTGAAAAACCCCATCATATTTCTCTTTTAAAAAATTAACTTTTTTCATACGTTTCTCCTCATTTTCACGCTCTTCTGTTGCTAAAAGAATAATGATTTGCTCATTTGGGAAAATACTATTTTGAATAGATTTGATAGCGGGATCGATGTTTTCAGCGTTTTCTATAGCTGTAGGCAAAGCTACCACATGAATAATATCCCGCCAATCCATCACATCTTCACCGTTAATTTTTTTCAATTCTTGTAAAAACTTTCTATCTGAATCAATTGCTTGTTTTAATTCTTTTTTATATTTTTTACGATGAATCATCGCTAATAAATTCTCATTATCAACAATTCTTTTAGCGATTTCTTGTTTGTAATCTTCTACTTCATTAACATGAGAACATCTTTCAAACCAATCTATCCGCTTCCCTTCTTTTAATTGTAAGTATGCTTTAACTGAATAATATGAAATGAAAATTGTTCGATGAATCCAATATATATCAAAAGCAATTATAAAAACTGCCATCCAAACTGGCACTAAATAAGAAAAAACGACCATCCCGATTAAAGTTGACCATGTTAAAATGGCTGGAATTACTTCCAGCATTCTTTGTGCTTTTTTTTCACTCGGCACGGTTGTCTTTGGACTTGGGAATTTAAAATTATTATTCATATTTAAAAAAATTATTATTCAAACTTTTTCCATTTTCCTTCTGAAACAATCTCTATTTTTTCATCTACAACTTTTATTACTGAATTATCATCCAACGCATAAATCATTTCACCCGTATCTTTTGCAATTTTTTGCAAATTGGCATCATTAATATTTGTAAAATAATTAGATTTGTAATGCGGTACAATAGAAAAATTTAAAACAGAAATAGATCTTTCATTCATCCATTTTTCAGTAGCCTCGCCATAAAGTAATTTGGAATAATTAAGAAGTATATTCTTACCCATTATCATTGATCCAGCACTAACACCAACATAAATTTTTTGACTAAATATTTCTTCTAAATAAACATTAAATTCTGATTTATATACCCAATAACTTAAAAAGCCTGTATTTCCTCCTTCGATAAAAATAACATCCGCTACATCTAAACGATTTTTCCATTTCTTTTTTGGTAAAATAGATATATCAACAATATCAACTGACTTAAAAATTTTTAAACAAATTACTAAATCTGTAATCAACCAACTTTTATCTCCCTCTTCCCAATGTGATGCCGTAGGAATAAAAGCAACATTTAACTCTTTCAAAGGCTTATCTGCTAAACTTTCCAAAGACTTCTCAATTAACTTATTGCTAATTCCTCCAGATGTTAAAAGTAACTTCATAAAAAATTAAAAACTCTAATTATTATTTTCTTAAAAATTATTCAACACAATGCTTAAAGCTGCAATCGCTAAAGCAATATGAGCAAACAACGCACCCAAAAGAATAATATAAGCAGCAATTCGCTCCCTCGTATAATAAAGCACATTTCCTATCAATAAGTCAATAACAAAAAACACCATTCCAACTAAAGGCAAAGAATAAGTCTTCCACCATTCCACATGCAAACTAGTCCCAAAAAAAACATTGTATTGCAATTTAATTGGAACTTCAGAAGGATGTACATAAAATAAAAGAAATGCGATCACTCCCAAATTCAAAACAATATTCGCAATAATTATCCAATGCACAATCGCATTATTCCAGAAAGAAACATCTTTCAACGGATCTCTATTTAATTGTTGTTGATTTATCATAGTTTTTTATAAATTAATTTTGTGCTCGCCGCACGGGCTTTTTACCATTTAATATTTTTCAAGATTCTAAAATATTCTCTCCTACATGTCATTCCGGAAAAATTTTTTTCTTAATTCGTATCGATCTAACAATCTACTAATATAACTGTCTAAAATACTATTCATCCATTTGTGGCTTATCAATTTTCTCAGGCGAAACAATCTTTTCCTTGCGTTCAGTAATTTGCATCACATCTTTGTCTACTTTGCCCAACTCCTTATACATATAGTTAAAATGATTTACTGTGGTCATCAATGTCTTACCTAACTTACCAACATAAGAATCAAACGCTCGCCAATGACGATTTAACTTATCTACTTTCACTCTGATACTTTTCGCACTTTCCTCAATTTCCATCGCCCGTAACCCCTGCAATACTGTCTGCAAATATGCCAAAAAAGAAGTCGGGGAAACTATCACAACATGTTTATCCCGAAAAGCATATTCAATCATATTTTGCGTATTTACTTTCACCGCACCAACTTTATTCACTAACAAATCATAATAAATCGCTTCTGAAGGAATAAACATAAACGCAAAGTCAGTTGTATTTTCCTCGGGTTTAATGTATTTGGAAGTCTCGTCAATCCTTTTTTTCAAATCCTGTTTAAAGCTTTTTTCCAAAACTGAAGTGTCCTCCCCTGGCTTAGCATTAATAATTCTTTCATAATTTTCCAAAGAAAATTTTGAATCAATTGGAATAATTTTCTCTTTCACAAAAACAACTGCATCCACAATCACTCCATTTTTAAAACCATATTGAGTTTGAAAAGAATCTGGAGGAAGAACATTTCCTAAAACTTGTTCTAAAATAAATTCGCCTAAAACTCCTCGTTGCTTTGGATTTTTTAAAATGTCTTGTAGACTTTGTAATTGAGAAGAAAAATCAACAATTTTCTGATTAGTTTTGTCTAAACTTCCCAACTTTTTATTTACATTTTCAATTAAGTTATCAGACCTTCGAGTAATTTCGCCAATAATTTCACGTGCTTCACGAAACTGATTTTGCCCTGACTTGTGAATAAATTCTAACTTGTGATCCATGACTTCCCGCATTTTATCACCACTCTGGGAAATTCCATCCAACTGCTTTTCAATCACATTCAAACGCTCTCTCTCGCCAGATTCTTCTTTTCCCTGCAAAACAATTTTAATATTAAAAACTATAAGCACCGCAATTAAAATAAGAAGTCCAACAATAATAAAAGTAGACATAATGAACTATTTTTTAAGATTTATAATAAACCCCTTCAATTTGGGCACTTTGTTAAGTAAAATGTCATGCGGGGACGACAAAAGTTCAATAATAAAACGATCCATCATGTCCAAACGATAATTAAATTCCTCGCTATTAATTGCCATATAACGAACTTCCTTTCCAATTTCTGCTTCAATCATTGAAATAGAATTTTTCAATTTAGACCGACTCATGTCATCAACTACAATCAAAACATCCAAGCGAGCCTTTGCATAATTAACAAAAATCCCACCCACTATAATTAATTTAACCCGACCAATTTTCTTTAAAGTAGAAAGTTCTTTACACTGCGGATAAGTATTTGATTTTATAAAAAGATTACGGAATTCTGTGTAGTATGGAAAATTTTCATTAAAAGCATATTGTTTTTGTTTTTTCCGACTAATTTGTTTAACGAATCCTATTTTTGAAAACATACGAATATCGCTTAAAATTGTCCGACCGTCGATATGTAGTCTGTCTCTTAATTCGCTGATGGAAAGTTTTTTGTTTGGATTTAAAACGAAAAAACGCATTAAACGTAATTGTGATCTGGATCCAAATATGTTTTCTAAAATTTCTGGCATATCTTTTGTCTTTAAAAGTAATCAATGGAATTAATACAACCTCTCAATGTAATTATACTACTATATGAGATTTATTCAAGTTTTTTGGGAATTGAAGTGCTCGCCGCACAGGCTTTTCGGGTTTGCCAGTGGCAAACCCCTACAAATTTTTAAATCCTCCAGACATGTCATTCCGGAAAATATATTTTCTTTCAGAGCGTAGCGATGAAATAGAAAATAATTTATCCGGAATCTACACTTTAAGTTTTCTTAAAATAATATCCATTTTGAGAATAATCGTAATTTTGTAATCTGATTGTTTTTCTGTGATAGGTTTTTGGATTGTGATTTGAAATTGAATTCAGCATAATTTTAAATTTAGTAGAAATATTTCAAAAAACAAATTATAAAAAACGTTGTTATTACATACAACGTTTTTTATAATTTAAAGTCCTTTCTCTGTATACTCAGGAGGGGAAGGCTTTGGCTTCTTTGACTCTTTTGTTGAAGTCATAAAATTATATACATCTTAATAATTAAAAAATGTTTCAAAATTGATAAAAAAATAACAAACAAAAACATTCCAATCACCCATTTACTTAAACCTGTTTTACTTTTTATAACATTTTTATTTTCCTCTATGGCGTCATTTAAATCCACCACTATTTGAGCTTGAGCATCCTTTATTCTCACATCATCTTCTTTCCAGAAATTATCTAAAATATTTTTTGAAGAATAAGGTGTCCTAATTTTTCTAGGATATAATATATAGCAACACAACCCTATATTTAAAAATAATAAAGATAGTAAAAATATATTGTGTTTATCTAAAAAATGAATAAAAATAGCACTTTGAAAAATAAGAAACCAACTCATTTTTTGATCAAACTTATCGAAATCATTTGACTGTATTTCATAAATCTTTATTAGTTGTTCTGCTAAAAATTTCAACCCTTCATCACTCATTTGTTTTGTCTTACAATCAATTTTATTTTTTTCAGACATATTTTAAAATTTAATCCAAATCCTATTTAATTTTCTCAATCACACTCTTATTATTCGGCATAAACGGTCGCAAAACCTCCGGCACAACAACACTACCATCCTCCTGCTGAAAGTTCTCCAGAATCGCAATAAACACCCTAGGAGACGGCAACGCAGTATTATTCAACATATAAACAAATTTCTTTTTACCATCTTTATCTTTATACTTAACATTCAATCGACGAGACTGCCAATCCAGAAAATTACTCGCACTCCCCGTCTCACCCCAACGATCCAACCCCGGCATCCACGCTTCAGAATCAAACATCCGATACTTCCCCGCACTCATATCACCCGTACAAATCTCCAATTTACGATAAGGAATTCCTAACTCCATGTGCATTTCTTCAGAAATACCAATCATTTCTTCCTGTAATTTCTCCGTCGCCTCAACATCTGCTGGAGCCAAAATAACCTGCTCGATTTTCATAAACTCATGCACACGATACATTCCAGAAGTGTCCTTTCCATAACTACCAATCTCACTTCTGTAACATTGACTATAACCACACA
>JAGLWU010000058.1 GCA_023133275.1 Candidatus Moraniibacteriota bacterium | reverse complement strand
GATGAAATTGAAAAAGCACATCCTGATGTTTTTAATATTTTTCTTCAGATTATGGATGATGGTCGGTTGACGGATAGTAAGGGGCGAACGGTTGATTTTACAAATTCTGTGATTGTGATGACTTCAAATGTTGGATCAGAAATAATTCAGAAAATGCAGGAGGAGGCAAAAGGTAAAACTGATGAAATTAAAATGCGAGAAAAAGTGATGCAGGAAATGAGTCAGCAATTTAAACCTGAATTTTTGAATCGAGTGGACGACATTATTCTTTTTCACCCACTTTCTGAAAAAATTATTGCTCAGATTTTAGATATTCAAATTGAGAATGTTCAAGGGCGTTTACAAAAGAAAGGAATTAGTGTTAATATTTCAGATAAGGCTAAAGAATTTTTGGCGAATCGTGGGTTTGATCCTATTTATGGTGCTCGTCCGTTGAAACGTGTTATTCAAAATGAAGTTTTGAATCCGATTGCGATGAAGGTGATTGAAGGTGAAATTTCGGATGGTGGAGTAGTTGATATTGATTTGGTAAAAGAGGTATTAGTTTTTTCATAATTTGAGAGTTAGATTTTTGCAAATTAGAAATTTCCAAACAATGCAATCTATCATTCTGAATGTAATAAATTTATGCAGTGAAGAATCTCAATAAGTTTTTCTAATACTGTAGTAATTTAAAAGCTTTATGATTCTCTGTAGGGGATTCTTCACTCCTTTATTTTTTCTAACGAAAAAATAAATCCGTTCAGAATGACAGGAAACTTGAATGACAAGAATTTGCCAATGGCAAACTAAAAAAGCCCGTGCGGCGAGCACAATTTAATTTATAAAATAATTTTCAATTAAAATTTATGTTAGAAGAAAATAATAATTCAACAGTTTTACATTTACGGAGTTTAATTTATAGCCTTATTTTTTTAATTGGAATTGAGCTTATAGCGATGATGCCTTTCCAAATTTTTGATTGGGACGGAATTTTTATTTTTGATAATGGAATGAAAATTAACTTTTTTATTTATTTTATTTCTTTTATTTTATTTGTTCTATCGATTTATGCAGGTTGGCAAATAGGAAAAAAAGTTATTTATAGTTTTGTGACTTGGGGATTGGCGACTTTTTCGGTTATTTTGCTTTTGCGTTTTATTGATAATCAGGTTCAAAAATATATTTTTGCTGGACTAATTAGTTTGGCATTTTATGCGACGCTTTTAGGTGCGGAAAGGTTGAGGAAAAATACAAGTGATTTGACGGCGAGGAGTATTTTTTCTTCAGCTTTTATTGCGATGTTGTTTTTGTTTTATGCAGGGATGTATGGTTTTTATATTAATTTTGAAGTTCCTCTTTGGCTTTTGATGTTAGTTCATTTAGTGTTTAGTGGATTTGCGACGTTTAGTTCATTGTTGGTTCATTCTAATGATAAGGTTCGAGTGGCTTTGTATAGTGTGATTATTTCTTTTGCAACGATGCAGTTTGTGTGGATGGCGAATTTTTGGCCGTTTGGTTATTTGACAATGGCGACGGCGAGTTTGATGTTTTATTATATTTTATGGGATTTGGTTCACATGTTGTTTCTTCAAGAGCTTTCTAAAAAGAGGGTGCTTATGAATATTGGTTTAAGTGTGATTTTGCTTTTGATGGTTTTGATTAGTTCAAGGTGGGTTTTGGTTTAAAGAAGTTGTAAAATAAAAGAGTTTTTTGAGAATTTTAAAAAGGGCGAAATCGCTGTTGCGATTTGTCCCTTTTTGTTACTAGTTGCAGTTTCGTTTGTATTTAACCCTGTAATTTCGCGAATTTGGAGAACTGGCTCTTATAAATTCGAATGCCGTTAGTAATCTATCGACATTTGAAAACATGCCCTCCAAATAAGAAATATCTTTTTTGGAATCATCTGTCCAGAAGATTGTAATCGTCTGGGTAAGTGAATCAATTTCAACTTTGACCACGTTGGAATTCTTGAAAAAATTGGAAAGCTCATTTAATGCATTTAACTTCGTTTCCTTTTCTGACATAATATCCCCCACTTATTTTAAATTGGTAATGTTCTAATAACCCATTATTGTATTCTATTATTATTATGTCAAGTAGCATACAAAAAATATTAGGAGTAAAAATAAATAACTTATCACGAAAAGAAATTCTTGAAAAAATAGAATTGTTTTTAGATAGTGAAAAATTTCATCAAATTACAACTACAAACGCAGAATTTATTTTAGAAGCACAGAAAGATGAGGAATTTAGAAAAATTATAAATGAATCGGATTTGAGTGTAGCGGACACAATCTCAATTTGGTATGCTTTTATTCGACATTTTAAATTATTGAAAACTAGATTTTCTGGAATCGATTTGATGCAAGAAATTTTAAATTTGGCAGAGAAAAAAAATATTTCAGTTTTTTTGGTTGCAAGAAAAGATGGATTAAGTAGTTGGCGAGAAACACGAAAAGTGATTTTGAAAAGTTTTCCTGATTTGAATATTGAGGGGATTGATGTTAAATTTCAACAAGGGGTCATGACCTCTTGTTCATGTGAAAAAAAACAAATTGTGTTTTGTAATTTTGGAGCACCGATGCAGGATAAATTTATTTATTCTTTGCAAGAATGTAAACAAGGGGTTGTAACCCCTTGTTCAAGGATTTGTTTAGGGATGGGTATGGGTGGTAGCTTTGATTTTTTGACTGGAAAAGTTAAGCGAGCACCAAAGTGGATGAGAATTTTAGGTTTTGAATGGTTGTATCGTTTAATTAAACAACCGAATCGCTGGCGAAGAATTTTTAAAGCAGTGATTGTTTTTCCGATTAGGGTAATTTTTAAAAAATAAACAAGGGATCATGACCTCTTGTTAAAATAAATTTATGACAGATTTGCAAAGAGTTAAAATTTCATTATTAATTGCTTCGGCTAGATTTTGGGTGATAATTTTTGTTTTATATTTAACTACGAAAAGTTTTTCAAGTGAACAGGCTTTTATATCGATAGGAATTTTTTATATTGCAAGTGTTATTTTAGAATTTCCAACGGGAGTGATTGGGGATTATTTTTCGCATAAGTTATCTATTATTTTAGGATATTTTTCTCTTATTCTTTCAATGATTGTGTTGTTATCAATTACATCATTTTGGCAATTAATGATATTTGGTATTTTAGCGGCTTTAGGAGCAGCTTTAATTTCTGGTAGTAATACGGCACTTTTGCATTCTGTCTCTAAAGATTTTAAAAAAGATTCAGTTCAATTAAGTATTTTTAGTACAATCATTTCTGCCTTTGCATTAGCTTTGGGAAGTTGGTTGGCTTCCTATGATTTTAATTACGCATTTTATTTTCAAATTTTTATTTTTGTTTCAGCTACAATTTTTTTAATTCCAGTTAAAATTAAAAAACAGGAAAAAGAAAGGGGGAATATTTTTGCTACAGCCAAAGAAGGGTTAAAGAATGTTTTTATTGATAATCATCTTTTACATTTAACAATTTTTTCTTCTTTAATTACATCATTATTTCTAAACTTAAAATGGTTCTATAATCCTCTTTTTATGGAGTTGAAAATAGATGTTGTTTATTGGGGAATTTTAGGAGGGATTGCTTTTTTGTTTATTCCGTTAGGTTCTTTTTTGTACAAGAAATTTTCAAAGATTAATATTTTATTAGCTTCTCTATTTTTGTTTATTTCAATATTTTTTATGGGAGTTACTAAATTTTCTGTATTAGCTGTATTGGGATTATTTTTGGTTCATATAATGCGAGGATTTTTTGGCGTTAAATTTAATGTAGATACAAATAAAATCGTAAAACCAATAGCTCGAGCGAGTGTCTTATCTTTTCAGAGTTTATTAACGCGTTTAATTTCTATGATTATAGTTTTCATAAGCGGATTTATTTTAGAAAGATTTTCATTTTTTGTTTTGATGTGCGTGGTGGCAGTATTTTTGTTTACCTTTGGAATTTATTCAGTTTTAAAAATAAATAAGTTTGAATGAAAGCATGCTTAATATTTTAAAAATAAATTTATATTATCTTCAAAAAATTTCGAATAGTTTTTTCTATTCATTTATTTTTGCATTACCTTGGCAAACAGTTTATTTTTTGCGAGAATCTTTTTTAGATGGAGAAAAGTGGCATTATGGTGTGATAGGAATTTATTGCAACGTAATATTTTTAGTTGCGTGGATAGTTTTAGAATTATTCTTGCAAAAAAATAATTTATTAAAAACTTTTACAAAAGATAAAAAACTTTTTTGGTTGACAGTTGTTTTTTGGATTTCGATAGGAATATCAGTTTTTCAGGCTAATGATAAAATATTATCAATTTATTTTTGGACAATTATTTTTGTAGGTCTAATTTCTTTTTGGTTATTGAAAAATTCTAAAGTTAAAATTAAAAAAATAATTTTTGCTTTTATTTTGACAGCGGTTATTCAGGGTGTCTTTGGTTTAGGGCAATTTATTTTGCAGGATAGTTTTTCTAGTAAATGGTTAGGCGTTGAAAAACACGAAATTTCACGTGGAGGAACTGCGGTAATTGAAAATCAAAATAGTCGTTACTTGCGGGCTTATGGAAGTTTTTCTCATCCAAATGTTTTGGGTGGGTATTTAGCTTTAGGATTAATTGTAGCTTTAGGGTATTATTTAAACTTAAATGTTAAAAAGCCCGTGCGGCGAGCACTTGATTTTTTTCTTTTATTTTCTATAATAATTATTTTTTCTGGACTGATCGTTTCTTTTTCACGTTCGGCATATTTAATGTTAGCGTTGTCTTTTAGTTTTTTAACTTTTTTTATTTTTATCAAGAAAAGAGAATGTTTTAAAAAATTATTTTACGTTTACTTTTTGTTATTTTTTACGGCTTTGATGTTTTTTTTAAACTATCAAAATTTATTTTTAACTCGAGTGAGGGTGGAAAATCGTTTAGAGCAAAGATCTATTTCTGAAAGGATTTCTCAAGTTAATGATTCAAAAGTCATTATAAAAAATAATTTTTTTCAAGGTGTTGGTGCGGGAAATTATACTTTATTTTCTTGGCAGAAGGATTTGGAAAAACGACCAATTTGGCAACATCAACCTGTTCATAATATTTATTTATTAATATGGTCTGAGTTGGGTTTTTTTGGATTGCTAACTTTTGGACTTTTAATTTCTCAAATTATTTTTAAGTCAATTTATTTTTTGCAAATTGAAAGTGATTTTAGAATATTTTTTACAGTGAGTTTTTTCGGCTTACTAACGATTGGTTTTTTTGATCACTGGATTTATTCGTCTTACTTTGGGATAATGATTTTTTGGTTTTTGGCTGGACTGATGGGTAAAGTTGAGATTGAAATTGAGGCTTGACAAATTTATTTTATCATATATAATGAATAGTTTTAATAAGTAATTTTAGTTGAATAAATTTTTTAAGATTTTAATTTAATTATAAATAATAATTTTATGAAAAAAATAGTTTTAGGAGTTGGTATAGCTTCACTTTTAGTAATGTTCACCTTTAGTTTTTTTGCAAACGCTGTTGAATATTGTCCAACAACTGGGAAAGGTGGCGGAGGAGTAGATCACGATGGTGATGGTTATGCAGATGAGATTTGTGGTGATGACGATGAAAAAGGTGAAGGTAATTTGCGTGTTGATATAAAAGTTTATGATTGTAATGGTAATAAAACTGGGGAGATAATTGAGAAGTCAAAAATTAAATTATACGATAAAAAAGGAAAAAGGGTAGACGAAGATAAAACTAATTTTAAAGGAGAAGCAAATTTTTACGATGTTGAAGAAGGAAAATACAGAGTAAAATGTGAAGTTGATGGATATGTGAATTCAAAAGAGCCACATAAAGATTATTATAGAACTAGTCTGGTGAAAATTAAAGATGACGAACGTGCAGAAAACTTGTCATCTTAGAAAAGCAGGAAATTGTCCTGTTGCTGTAAAAAATACTACAACAGAAGTTATTCAAGGAGAAAAATTAGCTCAGACAGGTGCTAGTTTGGGAGATTTGATTACGCATGTTTTTAGTGTTGTAAAATTCTAGTTAAACTTATATTTTAAAAAATGCCCTGTGATTATTTTAAATAGTTTGCGGGGCATTTTTATAAAAAAATGAATATTAAAAAAATATTTAAAATTAGAAATATCAAAAAACTTAAAGTAATTTTAGTAAAAAAGATTTTAAAACTTTTTGGTATTTTCAAAAATTTTAAACTTGAAAGATTGAAAAAGAAAAAGTATATTTTTGGCTTAATATTTATTTTAATCTTAATCTTTTTGCTAGTTTTTTTATCATGGAAAATTTTTAATGGTGAAAAGGTTGAAGAAGAAAAAATTGAAATTGAAACTGAAGAAATTTCAGTAGTTATTGGAGAAGAAAAGGAGATGGAAGATAGAAGTGAAGAAGAAACTGTCTATGGAAAATTAGGTAATTTTTGGATAGAAATTGATACGGAAGATTTAAAAATAACAGCACCAATAATTGAGGGGATAACTGGAGGGAATAAAGATGAAGATAATAAAATTTTAGACAGAGGCGTGGGTCATCATATCATTGCACCTTTTCCAAATAGGGAAAGTGGAAATGTAGTTTTATCAGGTCATCGTTGGTTTCCTGGAGATATTCCTGCTAGAACAGTTTTTATAGATTTAGATAAGTTGAAAATCGATGATGAAGTGAAGTTATATTTTGATGAGGAAGAATTTATTTATAAAATCACAGACAGTAAAATAATTGATGTGGAAAAAAATGGTTCACAGAAAAATGATGTTAATATTTTAAAGAAAACAGAAAAGCCAACGATAACAATTTATACTTGTACACCTAAACATCCTCTAGGAACACCAACAAAAAGACTGGTTTACTTTGGTGAATTAGTGAAGTAATAATTTTTTATTTTTTTGTGATGAATAATTTTTTTGTTAAAACTTGTGTTAAAAAATATAATCAGGCGAAAAATTTTCTTTTTAAGATTATTAAAAGTGGTAAGAAAAGAAAAATATTTATTTTTGGATTATTTATATTTATAATATTAGTTAGTTTAATATTTTTCTGGAAAAATTTAGATAGATTTTATAGCGTAGATAGTGATTTAGAGGAAATAAATATGACTGGATTGCCGATGTACGTAAAGCACGAAGTTCTTTTTATGTCGCAAGCTCCGTCTAAACAATGGCACAGCGTTTTATATCAAGATGCGTGTGAAGAAGCATCAATCATTATGGCGACTCATTGGATTACTGGGGAGAAAGATGATGTTAGTGTTGGAAAAGCAGAGCAAGAATTAGAAAAATTGTTTAAAATATCTAAGGAAAAACATGGTTCATCTATAGATATGTCGGCTGAAGATACGGCTGAATTACTCCGTGAATATTCTGATTCAAATTCGGTTGAAGTAGTTTATGATGCAACTTTAGAAAATGTTATTAGAACTTTGGCTGATGGTAGGATAATTATTGTTCCAGCAGACGGTGAGTGGTTGGATAATAAATATTTTGCAGGAGCTGGTCCGGAGAGGCATATGGTAGTAATTATTGGTTATGATTATAAAAAGAAAAAATTTATTACAAATGATCCTGGTACTAATAGGGGTAAAGATTTTCGTTATACTTTTGACAATTTAATGAGTTCATTGCGTGATTATCAGACTGGAAAAAAATTGCCAATTGATGAAGAACGTAGAGCGATGATTATAGTTGGTCGGTAGTTTAAAATATTTTGCGATTATATTTCTAAATTAGAATGGGAGGAAGTTTTTGAAACAAAAAAGCGAATTTACTACAGTCAACAATTAAACGTAATACTTTAATTATTTAGATAATTAATTTTTGAATTATTATTGCCAATAAAAATTTACTTAAAATAGATTTATAATTAATTTTAACTAAATTTAATAAATTAAAAGATTTTTTAATTAAATAATTATTTTTAAATAAACTGTTGTAATTATTTTTTAAATTTAGATTTGCTACATTCAACAAAATAACGCA
>JAGLWU010000057.1 GCA_023133275.1 Candidatus Moraniibacteriota bacterium | reverse complement strand
CAAAAACAATCAAAGCCCTAAACCCCAACCCCCGCATTCACAACACCGTTTTTAGCTTTGACAATCTGTTTTTTAGTGTAGGGTTGCCCTTCTAGAAAAGTTCCTTTGGTTTCTAAATTGTAAGTTCCTTCTGGGGAAAGCAGTAAATATCTTCCCAAAGTATCAGAAACTGAGAATTTTTTAATTTGATTTTCTTTGTTTTTTAAATTTAATCTTGAGAAAGGAATTGGTTTATTGCTTTCTTTTTTGTAAACTTTTCCGAATCTTTTTTGGTGTTTTTTGTTGAATAATTGATAAAATGAGAGGATTATGTAAAATGCTAAAATTAGCCAATTCCAGATAACATTTGGTGAAAGTGCTACGGAAATTGCTGACCAAATGAAACCTGCGATGAATAGTATTTGGCTTAATTTGTTCATTGTTTTGGCAAAATTACTATGTCTTTTTTGTATTTTTTGTTTGGCGAATTCTTTCCAATTGAAATTTGTTGGTGGAATTAAAGATAAATTTGGACTGATAACGGTGTTTTTTTGTTCTTCTTTGGTGATGGTGATTGTTTGTCCTTGATAGATTTTTTCATATAATTCGTCTCTGATTTGTTCTGTGTTTAATTTGTAATTTGGGTTGTTGATTTCTAATTGGTATTCTCCTTTTTCTGGGAGGAATCCGTATCTTCCTTCTTCATTGGTAACGACTGTTTTTTTGACTAATCCGCTTTTTGTGTCGATGATTTGGATTGGTAAATTGGGAACTGGTTGTTTGGTTACAGCATCGAAAGCTATTCCTTGATAATATTCTTTTCTTTTTCTTCCGAATGGTAGGGCTAGGAATCTGATGATGGATGAGGTTGTGCTGGCAGTGAGTGGATTGATTGGAAAAGCTAGTAATGAAGATAGGATAAAGGCGTATAATCCTGAGGCTACTCCTGCGGTGATTACTGTGTTTTTTGCTATTTTTTGGTAATTGATTGGTTCTTTTGATTGTTCTTCTGTGATTTGAGCTGCTGGAATTGGTTTTAGATCTGGTGGTGTTGGGAATAATTCGTCTTTTTCTTTTTTTGGTTCTTCTATAATTTCTTGGACTATAGTGGTTATTGGTTCTTGTTGGAGGGTTCCAATATTGACTGTTACTTTTTTTGATTTTTCTCCTTTGTCTCCGCTGTATTTGGTGTAAACTCTGTAGGTGTAGCTGCTTTCTGGATTGATGTCTCTGTCGATGTATGATTCTGTGTTTTTATCTAGGTTGTCTAGTTTTTCGAATTCTCCGTCATTTACTTTTCTTTCGATAACGTAGGCGAATTCTCCTTTGGCTCTGTCTTCCCAGGTTACGAGGATGTAAGCGTTGTTTTGGAAGTTTTGGATGTAAAAACTTTCTGATTCAGCTAAAGACAAACCACCCTTTGTAAATATAGAATTGTATTGTTCATCAGTTCCATAGCCTCCATCACTACTAAAAGTTTCCCAAATAAATTGGGCGTTTATATTCTTAGGTTCTTCAAACTGTTCATATTCACATTTTGAACTACAACCATCGTCATCCTTTGTGTTTCCGTCGTCGCATTGTTCATTTTCTTCAACAATATCATTCCCACAAATTGCGACTGCAACATCATTTTCAACTATAACATTAGTTTGATCTTCATCAACAATATTAATATCTGCACCATCACTGGCACTAACGCTAATATTAGATGTGTATGATTCTTCTGTTTTTTTACCGACACAAGTGTATTCGAACGTTTCATCTTCATCAAGATAACTGTGTCCATATTTATCTGCTATAATCTGTTCAATTTCATTTAAATTGCGAGAACAGTCTGGATCATCTGGATCGGTTACACTGATTGTCTCCCATCTTACATTTCCATCATTTTCCACAATAATTAAAAATTCTGCTTCATCCCCCAAATTAATTGTTTGGATGTCATCGTGATTATCATTGTCATCTTTTTGGATAGAAATGGAGGGATTGGAAAAACTGCAACTTGGGTCTGACACTGTTGAATAATCTATAGAATCATCCGTATTTGTAGTTTCAGTAAAATAAGTAACTTCCCAATCGTCTAATTTTGGAGTTACTGAATTGTCTGTTGTTTCGAAAGTTATTTCTAAACATAAGGCTGTATTTAAAATGTCTACTCCAGAAAGATCTATTGTTGTGTCTGTTGTTTGTGTAATTAGGGTTGTGGTGCAGGTTTCATCTAATATTTCGTAACTTATTTCTGTATTTGTAGGGGTTTCTTGAATGGCAGTTAATTGAGTCCATTGTTTGAAAGATCCAGTTGAGTTTATTTGCGTTTGGTAGGTGCCAGAGGAGAAATAGCCATCAATAAAATATCCGTAATCTCCATCAACATTATGTTTTGCTACGTAAATATCATAACTACCTTGTGAACTATAATTTTCTGTACCGCCTGTTGTATGAAAATTTCTTAAAGAATCAAAACCACCAGTAGTATAAATATATCCATTATGTATAGTTAAACCTCTCCCCCGCACACTAGAAGATATTAGCCTAGTCCAAACAACATTTCCAGAATTGTCATATCGAATTGTTCGTCCTGCACCCTCTTCAATCAAAATAATACCATCGTTGTATATCTCTATATCCGATCCATACCAACTAGTACCACCAACCTCAATCGTCCACTCGTAAGATCCATCAGAATTATATTTTGTTAAAAAATGACTCGATAAATAAGAAGCTGTAAGGTTATCTATACCTACTGTACCATCAAAATCCACAGTATCATGAAAAACTCCTGAAACAAAAACTTCTCCAGAGTCATTTACAACAATACTACGCCCTTCATCATTACTATCATTTCCTGTTTTTGGAGAACCAAAAACTCTACTCCAATTATAAGAACCATCAGCACTATATTTTGTTATAAAAATATCAGAAGAACCATTTGCAGTATAATTATCAACTCCAGCTGTTCCGTCTAAATCAATAATTCCTTCAATATGACCTGTTATATAAACATTATTAAAAGAATCAATTGCTATTCCATTACCTTCTTTTAAAACACTATCTTCTCCTTTTGCGGAACGGGTCCAGCCGTAACTACCATCTGCGTTATACTTTGATATAAATATAGATCCTCCATTACTAGCAACATGACTATCAACCCCAGTTGTATCATCAAAATCTACTATCCCATAAAAATATCCCGTAACAAACATATCTCCAGCATCATTAACAACAATATCTTGAGAGATTTCTACAGTTCCCGTTCCTCCTATTTGTTTTGTCCAATTATAAGAACCATCAGCACTATATTTTGTTATAAAAATATCACTACTACCACTTGGCGTCTTAATATCACCAGAGCCTACATTGTCAAAGTCAGTTGTTCCAATAAAATGACCAGTCATATAAACATTACCTAACGAATCAGTCGCTATCACGTTTCCATTTATTGTTGCATATTGTGGAGTATTGATTATGCGAGTCCATCCATAAGATCCATCAGCATTATGTTTAGTTATAAAAATGGCTGTCGTCTCACTTGGCGTATAATTGTCAATACCATTTGTAAAATCAAAATCAATAGTTCCCCTAAACAATCCAGATCTGTAAATATTACCAGAATCATCAGTCGTAATTCCCCAACCAGTATCACTGTTAGCACTTCCAAAAGTATAAGTTCCAATTTGTTCAATATCTAAAACAACTTTCCCATTTCCTTCACTAATTATATCTGTATGATCAATTGTACTTCCCACAAACTCAGCCTCTAAATCCTCACCAACAAAATTACTATCACCAGTATATATCAATTTAATATCACTAACATTACAATCTTTTCCAGTCCCATCATCCACAGGAGTATAAGTCCAAGTATTTCTATTATCATCAGAAAACTCCAAAATGGTGTCCGCAGGTTGACTTCCCTCAGCAGAACCTATTTCATAGCATTCACAATCTGGAAGAGTTTCAATAATTTCATTTATGGCTTGCGTCGTAAAATTCCATGTTGTGTCGTCTGAAATTCCATTGTAATATTTATCATCAATATCTTTGATAGCAGTTGCGTCAATATTTACATAATATTCTGTGAAGTATTCTAAATCTGAAGATAAATCAATCGTTAAAGTATCCGTTCCCCAGCCTGTAATATTTACTGAATTTATATCTATTGTTTCTACGATTGAATTATCACTTATTTTTTTAATAGTGATATTTCCTGTGTCTTTATAAATCTCTCGATCAAAAGTTATTTGTAAATTTGAATCTAAGTCGACATTGAAAGAATTATCTGTTGGAGATAATGTTGTAACATTGGGAACAAAATCTCCCCAAGCGGAAGTTTGGATGTTGTGAAAATCATCATTTCCATTATACACAGATTCGGTATAAACTATACCATCTCCTTCTGTAATTCCAACCACCGCACCCTCAGATAATAACCCCGAATCGACATCGCCATAATTAAATTTAATATTACCATTTGAATAAAGCATTACTTCAAAATTAATTTGATCAGTTGCGCCATATTCCGTCACATCCCATCGAATCACAACATTATCTGCATTTTCTGTAATATAAATATCATTTGATGGGTTTACATCAGTTCTTAAATCTATCCCTAATGGCGCTATCACCTCCCCGCCTGAAGTGTCAGTAAAATCTGGATCAGGATACCAAGTACAATCTTCAGTGTTGTCTAAACAAATTATCCCATTAGAACCAATTTTAATATCGGTATAATCTACTCCATAAAAGTTAAAAGAAAAAGGCAATGTATAATTCCATTCTGCATCATCTCCATTCCACCCTTGTGCAGTTCCTCCTCCTATAAACTCATTAGGAATTAATTCTTCAACTGTTGTTTCATCTGCAGCATTTACTGAATTATTTAGAAAAAAAGCAAGAATAAAAAATGTAAAAAGTTTTGTGAATAATTTTTTTCTTTTCATTTTTGTATTTAAATTTATTTGATTTATTTTGTTATTATACTACTTTATTTTGAATTGATGAAACACTATTTCTATCGGAAAAATAAAGATTATTTTTTATATTTTAAATTATAATATTTTTCAGAAAAATATATTATGATAGATTTTAATATTTTTTAAAGAATTAATTTTTCAAAAATTCTAAATGTTAAAATTGCACATATTAACTAAATCTGTATTTCAACAAAAAAAGAGTCTCAACGACTCTTTTTTAAACTTGCACGGGTGGAGGGAATCGAACCCCCGCCAGAAGTTTTGGAGACTCCTATACTGCCACTATACGACACCCGCATTAACATGTCATTTCGACCGAACAAAGTAAGTGGAGAAATCTAAAAGTTCCAGACTAACATTAAAGCCTTGAGATCTCTCAACTCCGTTTCACTACATTCGAGATGACAATAAATTATAATTTCAAAAATCAAAATCCACAAAAGAATGAGCCCACGAGCAGGATTGAACTGCTGACCTCTTCCTTACCATGGAAACGCTCTACCAGCTGAGCTACGTGGGCAAGCACAACAATTAAATTAAATGTGGGCGAAGACGGATTTGAACCGCCGTAGACCGAAGTCGTCTGATTTACAGTCAGATGCATTTGACCACTCTGCCATTCGCCCTTTTTTTAAAACTAAATAAACCTGAGCCTTCCAACGGACTTGAACCGATAACCTACTGTTTACAAAACAGTTGCTCTACCAATTGAGCTAGGAAGGCTGAATAAAAAAATAATTCACCTAAAAAGTATAACTCAAAAAATCAAAAAAATCAACCCTTTAATCTTTGAAAAATTTAACCTAAAATCCTATCCAATCTCTTCATAGCTAATTGAGCTCTTTTATGTCTAGGATCCAATCGCAGAACATATTTATAACATTCTCGGGCATCTTTCAAACGATCATTTTCAACATAGAAATCACCTAAGCGTCGATATGATTCTGGATTTCTTGGATTAACACTAATTTGTCTGACTAATTCTGACTCCTCATTAAATAAATCCGAAGACTTATTTTTAGCATTACGATTATTCAATAAAATTTCACCCATCCGAGAAAAATTTTCACTTCCGTTACCATTCGGTAAAAATCCATTTGCTGAAGTTTGCTTTTTTATACCATCTACCCGACCATAACTAGGCAACACAGATTTATTTTTTCTATTTTTTTTCTTAAAACTAAAAGAACTAATTTTCCCAAAAAAATTTTTTAAATTAAAATATTTTTCTTTTTTTATTCGCTTCTCCAATTTTATTTCTGATTCAGGATCTAACGTAATTTCTGGTTCAAAATTATCTAAAGCAGTTTCTTTTACAAAATTATTTTTTTTTAATTGTCTTTTTCTCGCCTCTCTCTCTGATTTAGGAACTGCACGAGCCAAAAAAATAATCAGAAGTGCTACAGCCACTACAATTATAATTGGTGGAAGAATTAAACTAATAAACATAGGAAAATTTATACTTGTTAAAACACTTATTTAAAATATCCAAGGTAATTATAACACACTTTAAATTTCAAAACGCACAAACTCACTAATTTCAATTTTTTCACCCATTTTAGCAATA
Source organism: Candidatus Moraniibacteriota bacterium (assembly GCA_023133275.1). GTDB lineage: Bacteria > Patescibacteriota > Minisyncoccia > Moranbacterales > JAGLWU01. The sequence continues at coordinate 9,240 of JAGLWU010000057.1, read as the reverse complement.
GCTTCGTTCAAAAAATCTTGCACAGTTTTTTCTGGATCTTTGGCTAAACTCTGCGATAAAAGTACACTCTCTCGATCAAAAGAAGTATTATCTTCAATAAATCTTTCTAATTTACCTGGAAGAATTTTATCTAGAATTTCTTCTGGCTTGCCCTCCACTATCAAATCTGCTTTAATTTTTTCCGTAATTTCCTCCATAATTTCATCCGTAATTTGAATTTTGCTAATGAATTGAGGGATGTTTTTCAAAGGTTTTTTCAATCTTTTTAATTCAATATTTTCCTCTTTCACCGCTGCAACAATTCCTTCTGTTTCTTTTTCCACAACCGCTGGATCTAATTCTTTATAATTAACGACACTTGGATTCATCGCCACAACTTGCATGGCAATATCTCGAGCAAAATTTTTAAAATCTTCATTACGAGCCACGAAATCCGTTTCACATAAAATTTTAACCATTGCTCCAGTTTTTTGATCAGAATGAATGTAAAATCCAATTGCACCTTCACCAGCATAACGATCAGATTTTTTCTTTGCTTTATCCTGCCCTTTCTTTTTCAAAATATCCAATGCCTTAGATTCATCTCCACCAGCTTCATCCAAAGCCTTTTTAACATCCACAATTCCTGCTCCAGTTTGCTCTCTTAATTTTTTAATTTGTTCAAGCACGCTCATATCAATTTTATTTTAATAATATTATTTTAAAGTCTTACAAACATGTGCAAGAATAAACTTCAATGAAGAAACAGCATCATCATTAGCAGGGATTAAGTAATCAGCATCTTCTGGATTAACATTTGTATCTGCAATTGCTACCACTGGAATATTCATCTTTTGTGCTTCTTTCACCGCTAATTTATCTGCCATTAAATCTGTTACAAAAATCGCTCCTGGCAAATCTTGCATCTCCGCAATACCGCCCATACGACGATCTAATTTTTCATATTCCTCTCGTTTTTTAACTTGCTCAAATTTAGTATATTTTTTCAATTCACCAGACTCAATTTGTGCTTTTAAACTAGTCATGTACCGCACTCTTTTTCGAATATTAGTAAAATTAGTGAAAGTTCCTCCCAACCATCTTTCCACCACAAAAGGACTTTTTGTAATTTCCGCCGCCGCTATCACTGATGGCTGAGCCTGTTTTTTTGTTCCCACAAAAAGAATCTGTTTACCTGAATTTTTAATTTTTGCTAAAAAATCTAAGCTTTCTTTCATTAATTTAACAGTTTTAGCAAGATCTATAATATTAATATTGTTTCGCGTTGTATGAATAAACGGACTCATTTTAGGATTACGACGAGCTTTTTGATGTCCAAAATGTGCTCCCACTTTCAACAGAGCCGGCATCGTCAATTCTAACGAATCAAAGTCAAAATCAGCAAAAATGTTGATTTTTACTTCTTCAATTTCTTTTTTTGCTACTTCTTTAACTTTAACTTCCTTTTTAACAACTTTTTTTACTTCTTCTTTTACCTCCTCTTTCTTTAATTCCTTTTCTTCTGCTACTTTTTTAGTACTCATAATAAATTTATCCTTAATAATTAAACATACGCACTTTTTTGTTACAAACCTTATTTAAATTTTAAAAACTTAAACAGGATGGGTTTGTTAAAATACGTACTTGATTTATTTAATAATATTAATCTATTTTGACAAGTCTGTCAATAATTTTGGTAAACCCCGAATTCAAACCCTAAAATACAATATTCAAATTTTACACATCATAATCTTCACTTCTGCACAAGATAAAATTATATACGCAAAAGAATTTCTGTGCTCGCCGCACGGGCTTTTTAAGATTTATTTTTTTCTAAAAGTTTTCTGTCATTCTGAATGGATTTATTTTTTCGTCAGAAAAAATAAATGAGTGAAGAATCCCCCACAGAAAATCAAACTTCTATTAATGAAATTAATTTTGAAGAAATTTCGGAAAAAAATAATCTAAACTGAACTCTGTGAAATAATCATTTCCGTTTCACGTTTTACACTTGTAATTTTTATCGCTCCAATCATTCGCAAAATCCAAAATAATCCGATCGCCAGTAAAACCAAAACTGGTCGCAAAACAGCTTTCAAAGTCAAAGCTGAAACAAAAAGCAAAAACGTCAAAATCAAAGCTAAGGAAGAAATTTTCTTTTTCTCTTTTTCCTCGCCATTTTTATCACGACTGAACCAACCTGCTACTTTTTCATACATCATATTATCAAAAACATCCGCAATATATTCATCTCCATTTAATTCCTGACCTAATTGTTTAGACAAATTTTTTCTCATCGTGTTTACAACAACTTCATCGACTTTTTCACTAGAAATATTTTTTACATCATCAACTTTTTCCCCAAAATTTTCTTTCACATTATTTCCATCAATTCCAACATTTTTCAAAAAATTATTAATCATACTTTCATCCTGTTGAGATTCACTTTCATCGGTTAAATTATTTTCCGAACTATTTTCAATATTTTGATTTTCATTCCCCCCTTTCATGCTCATTAAAAGAAATTCATCAACTGTAATTTTACTTGAATTTTCTCCTTCTTTAATTTTCAAAAATTTATTTAGAACTTTTTCTGAAACACTTATTTTATCAAATCTAGGCATTAAATCTAAAAGACTTTGTTCATATACCATCCAATAATATTGACTGCACATTAAAAAAATAACAGAAAACATAATCCCGCTAATTCCCAATCGCACTAAATTTCCCACATTAATTTTAACACTATCAAAAAGTGCTTTCCGCATCTGATGGACTGAAAAATAAGTTATCAAAAAACTCAAAATAATCACAACGCCATGCCAAAATTGCAAAGCAAAAACTAAACTAGTCAAAAAAGATAAAAAGATAGTTGTTAATAATATCTTTTTCACGTGAACAGTAATTGCGTAAATTAAAAGTACTACGACAAAAAAAGAAATGCTGAAAAGTGGCAATAACCACGCCCAAATTCCATCAAAATTTTCGTTGTTCACCGACTGTTGAAAGAGGAAGAAAAAACCGCCCGCACTCAGAAAAAGAAAAATTGACATTGTAATATCGTAAGAATAGGCACGCAAATTTCTTTGTGGTGGAAAATAGCCGACTGAATCATTGTCTGTCGTTATTGTGTGAGATTTTTTGTTTGAAATTTTTTGACTTTCTTTTTTATTTTCTATTTTGTTCGCTACTTTATTTTCTGTTTTACTTTTTTTGCTTTTTTTATCAATGCTCACAAGTGAACTTTTTTCTACTTTTTTCTCACTAATTTTTACATTTTCTTTAGAATTAGTTTCCTGACTTTTTTTGTTTTTTCTAAAATCTAAATTATTAAAAGAATTTTTCATATTTTTGTTTTTGTTAAGGCTTATTTGTTTTCCTGATTGTAAAATGGATGTTTTAAACAAGAAGTTTGAAAATACAAAGGAATTAATGTAATTGCAATAACTAAAAATATGAAAGGATTTTTATCAAATACAAAAAATTCAAACAGTAAAATAATTATTCCTAGTATGTAAAAAGTTATATTTACAAAAATTATTTCCCTTTTTCTTTTTAAAAATTTATTTATTAAAAAAATATTAGAAATAAGAATAAAAATAAAAGCTACTCCAATAATAAAATTTTCATATACATAACCATTATCTATGTGATATAAAATAGGAACAAAAATGATTGTAGCCAAAGGGACAACAGAAAAGAAAAAAAGAGATGCTAATCCAGTTATTATAGCAAAAATCCAAAAATCATCACCAGTAAAAAAAGATTCGGGAATTAAAATAAAATAAATTGTAATCATTAAAGAAATAATTAGCCCAATAATATTTAACCAAATCCAAACAGTCGCTTGCCAAGGTCTTTTCATTTCCTGATTTTTATTCTCTGATTGTTTTTGCTTTTCCATAAATTAAAATTATAAAATTAAATATCTTAAACTAATTCTAACATAATTTTTAAACAAAAAACATTTAAAAAATTTATTTTAAACTTTCTACCAATCTTAAAAATCCCAACTACCATTCATATTACTTGACTGAGTATAATTTACAACTGTTGATTCAAGAAAATTACTCTTATCCCCTTTCGCATCCTGAATTCGATCTAAATGTTTATATGGATTTTCAGTTACATTTTGATAAAGTGGCGTTAAGCCTAACATTTCCAAACGCTGATTTGCCAGCCACTGTGTATAATCAACAGTTGTCTGCCCATTAATTCCAGGAATTTTATTACCTAAAATATGTTGACTCCACTTTATTTCTTGATCAACTGCCACCCGCATCATATCTTTAATTATTTTCTCATCAAAAATTTTTGGAAACTCTTTTTGAATCTCACGGATTAAATTAGAAAAAAGTGTAACATGCGTCAACTCATCCCGACGAATGTAAGAAATCATTTTCCCCGTCGCTTGCATTTTCCCTTGATCAACTAACGTGTCAAAAAAAGCAAAGCCATTGTAAAAATAAAGCGATTCCAAAAGAAAATTTGCCACAACACCTTTGAAAAAATTATCATCACTCGGCTCATCTATAAAATCTTGATAAATTTGCCCAATATATTCATTTCGCTCAAGAAGGATTTTATCAGTTTTCCAAAAATAATAAATCTCTTCTCGCTCATCACTATCTACTACTGTTTCTAAAATTGTTGCGTAAGATTGTGAGTGAATTGCTTCCTGATAAGTCTGAATAGAAAGAATTAAATTTACTTCTGGCGAAGTTATGTAATCAGAAAAATTCGGCAAATTTACAGTTTGGATAGAATCAAGAAAAATCAAGAAAGATAAAATTCCTTTATAAGCTCGTTGCTCTTCTGGTGATAATTCTGATTTAAACATTCGTGCATCATCTTTTAATCCAGAGACTTTTTCTGGAATCCAAAAATTTCCCACCATCACTGGATACAATGTTTTCGCCCACTGATACTTTGATTCGTTAAGCTGAAAAAGACCTGTCGTATTTCCTTTGATGATTGTTCGCTCGGAAATATTATCATTTCCAGCAGGATTAAATATTTTATTTTTTTTCATATGACTTTTTGTTAGTAGTAATTAGTATTTTTATTAAAAATATTTTTATTAATTTGATGATTAGTAATTTTTTCATTAAGCAAAATTTAAAAAATAAAAAAACCATATCATCCTGAAAAATTATTTTGTTTTTCATTAGAAAAATTAAATAATTTATTCAGGATCTCGTAAAAATTTTAATATTATTTCATTATTTTTGTTTTGTATTATTCTGAGATCCTGAACAAATTATTTTTTATTCCTTTCGGAATGAAAAGATAATTTTTCAGGATGACAAACATGAGTGAAAACTTTTAACCACTACAACTCACACAAACATTCTTTGGTTCTTGCTCAACCTCCCCTGACAAACTTCTCACATAATAAACAGTCTTAATCCCCTTTCGCCAAGCATTAAAATAATAATTATACAACTGCAACGGACTAGTTCTCGCTGGATCAATCATCCACTCAAAACTAATTGACTGGTCCATCCATTGATAAATTACACTCATCATCTCAATCACATCATTCATATCCATCGACATATATTCCTTGTAATACCCATAATTTTTCTTGTCCAATTTCGGTGCCACCCGAACAGTCGGTGCGGAAAGATTAGTCTCCACAAAATAACGTTTGTAAATTGGCAACATCGCTGCTGTCGTCCCCACTATTCCCGCTGTAGAAGTATTCGGTGCTGGTGCAGTATGATAAGAAAAGCGAACGCCATGTTTTTTCATATCAGCAAAAAGTTTTTTCCACGCCTTTTCATGTTTAGTATTTTTTACATACCAACTTTCTTTTTTTCCTAAAATTAAACCTCTATCATAATCACTGCCTTTGTAAACTTTGTACGTCCCACGCTCTTTTGCCAAATCAACAGAAGAGCGGTAAGTATAATAAGAATAACGCTCAAATAATTTATTAACATAATTTCGTGCTTTCTTACTTTCATAAGAAATTTTATTCACCGCCAAATGTTCCGCCAAACCTAAATAACCAATTCCCATACTTCGATAACGCTCAGCTGTATGTCGTGCTTCTTCAATTGGATAAGAAGTTAAGGTAATCACATTATCAATAATCCGTTCAACAACTGGAAAAACCTTTGCCATCATTTCGTCATCGTGAACTTTTGCAATATTAATTGACGCTAAGTTACAAACCACAAAATCCCCCTGTTCATATTTAATAATAATCTTACCATTCTCAATTTTTTCTTCGATAAATTTTGCTGGCGTTGAATTTTGACAAATTTCCGTGCAAGCTTGAGTGGAGTAAATATTTCCAGCGTGTCGATTAGCGTTCCCTCGATTAACAGTGTCACGGAAAAAAACATGGGGCATTCCCGTCTCTACCGTAACTTTCAAAAATTTCTTAAACAAATCTTTTGCTTTCACAGTTCGCTTAATTTTTAAGCGAACATCTTTTTCCACAATCTTATAAAATTTAGAAAAATCTTTATTGAAATGATCTTGCAATTTTTTTCCATATAAAAGCTCAATTTCGTGAGGATCAAAAATTGTCCAATCTTTATCTGCATCCACCCTCTCCATAAACAAATCTGGAATCGAAATGGCTGGAAAAATATCAAAAGCTTTTGAACGAATATCGCCCGTCTCAGTTTGTAAATCTAAAAAGTCGTAAATGTCATAATGCCACACATCCAAAGTCGTCGCAATCACACCCAAGCGAGTACCCTGTTGATTCACTGCCGTTGCTGTATCATTAATAACTTTAATCCAAGGAATTACACCACCGGACACACCTTTTTCGCCACGAATTTCTGACTCTCGAGAACGAATATTTCCTAAATAAACCCCCATTCCACCACCAAATTTGGAAATCTGAGCCATATTTTCAATACCGTGATAAATCGCCCGCAAGTCATCATCAATATTTAACTTAAAACAACTGGATAACTGATGATAAGTCGTTCTTGCGTTTAATAAAGTTGGCGTCGGCAAAGAAATTCTTTGTTGAGAACAATGTTCGTAAATCTCAAAAGCAAATTTCAAACGATTTTCTTTTTTCTCTGGAATAGCTAAAAATAGAGCAACCGACATGTACATTTCTTGAGGCAATTCTTTGACAACCTTATTAGGATTTAAAAGATAACGTTTCGCCAAAGATAAAACTGTTGTGTATTCATAAGATTCATCTCTTTTAGAATTAATCTGTCTCCCTGCTTTTAAAATATCTGCTTTTGAATAATATTTATAAAAATCTTGATAATATAAATTATTCTTCATATATTCATCAAAAAGTTTTGCGTAAGATTCTGGAGAATAAAGTTCACTCATTTTAAAACCTCGATTTCGCATCGCCTCTTTATATAAATTACTAACAAAAATTCGTGCCGCCACATGTTGCCAAAAAATATTATTTATCGAAACTAAGTCAATACAAGTTTTAACCATCAACTGATTAATGTTCGATGTTTTAATTTCATCAACAACATTCTTCTCAAAAACCTGAATAAAAATTTCAAATTTACATTCTTTTTCATAACCTTTAGCACTCCGCTCAAAAACTTTTTTGATTTTTTCTAAATTAAAATTTTCTCTATTACTGTTAGATTTGATAACTTTAAACTTTTTTTCTTTCATTTTATTTTTAATTAATTTTTAACTGATAAACGCTTGACTTATTATTATTATTTTAGACTTAATTGTTAGGTTTCTAAAAAAATTTTGGAGTAAAAATCCTAACAAAAAAATTATACGAGGTGAAAAATGAAGATTATAGATCAAAAGCGTTACGACGAGATGACGAAGGATGGCTATCTTGCACTCGATTCTACAATTCAATGGGCTGAACTAATGGAATCCAGAATTAAAAGCGGAAAATCTGTTTCCATCTGTGCAGAAGAAACGGCTAAAATAGTAAAACTCGAAAGCCTCGGCTATTTAAGTGCCATGAACCTGCTTGTACAAACATGGAAACACAGAGATGCACTTATTCTCTAGCACAATGAAGCTTGCAAAAAACATGAAGAAAAATTAACTGCTGAATAATTAATGCAGTTTATCGCAGAAGAAAAGTGAGCTATTGATGACATTGTCATTGATAGCTTATTTTATTTTTCTCTACTTAATACTTTGCAAAATTTAAACTTTTTTCACTGGATGAAAAAAGAGGTAAGTTTAAAAAGCCTACCCCTCTTTTAAAAATTTTATACAAGAAAAAAATTTACAATTTACCAACTAATTCGACACCCGGTTTCAAAGTCTTCTTCCCCGGAGTCCAACTCGCTGGGCAAACCTGTCCTTTATTCTTCTCAACAAATTGGGCTGCCTGAATTTTACGGATCAATTCATCAACATTTCGCCCAATACTATTATCATGCACTTCATAAGCCTTCAAAATCCCTTTTGGATCAATAATAAAAGTTCCACGCAAAGCCAAGCCTTCATCCTCAATATAAACACCAAACATTTTTGTCAAAGTTCCAGTCGGATCAGCCGCCATTGGAAATTTAATTTTTTTAATTGCTGGAGAATTATCGTGCCAAGCTTTATGAGAAAAAGCTGTGTCTGTAGAAACACTAACCACTTCCACACCCAACTTTTTTAACTTTGAATAAGCATTTGCCATATCCTCTAATTCAGTCGGGCAAATAAAAGTAAAATCTGCAGGGTAGAAAAATAATACCGTCCACTTTTTGCTTTTCTGAAAACTTGAAAGTTTAACTTTCTTGATTTTGTTAGCGTGATAAATTTCAAACTCGCAATCTGGTACTTTTGCACCGATAACGGGAAGTTCATTTATTTGAAAAAAATCTGGATAAAACATTTCTTCTTCAATTTGTTTTTTAGACATATCTTTATAATTTAATTATTTATGTTTTAATTTTAGTTTGTATAATGTTTTAAGTCAATGCTACTATATATTGTGGTATGTGGGTAACTTTAATATTTTAAACTTTCCCAAAATAAAAAAATTAGCCTCAAGAATTTTCCCTCTCGGCTGAACTTTTTGCAAAACTCCTTTCATTGAAGAAGTAATTTAATTATTATTCGCCTTCTTATGCAAATATCTCCCTTACACTCTTTGTATTCTTTTCCCGAACAAAAGACAAGGCAAATTTTCAAAACTGATATTTCTTTTTCTAATCTCTCTATCAAATTTTCTTTAAAAACCATGTCTATTTCGAGAATTTTTCCGCCTAAGGTAATTCTCTTAATAATTCTGAGAATACAAAATTTATCACAATAACTATTAACCCATCTTCAACAATTAAACGC
>JAGLWU010000056.1 GCA_023133275.1 Candidatus Moraniibacteriota bacterium | reverse complement strand
TTTTTACGTTTATGAAAATCAAGAAATTAACACAACTCCAGTTTATCGCTTCTATTCTTCAAAAACAGGAGATCATTTTTATACTAATTCGGAATCAGAAAAAGATTTTGTAATCAATGATTACAGTGATTATAAATACGAAGGAGTGGTTTTTTACACACAGCTCTAGTCTATCGCTGAGTGAAAGAAATTTTTATTAAATACGTATTAAATAGTAAGAGCAATTTATATAAATTTTAATAAATAATAATTAATCAAAAAAAATATGAAAAAAGAAAATTTAATTAAAGTAGTTTTGCCTGTTGTTGCTTTGGCATTTGTGTTTTCAGGTTGCGGAAATAACGAAGAAGTCCAGAATAAAGAAAATAATAATGTTGAAGTTAGTCAAAAAAATGATAGAGGACGTGGCAATGCAAATAATCAAGGAAATCAAAATAATCTTAAAGAGGAATATAAGGTGGATTCAAGTGATATGGTAAATTCTGAAAGGTTGATTGAGGGAATGGAAAAAGAAGAAATTAGTGCAGATGAAAAAAATGGCTTAATTCAAATGCGAGAAGAGGAAAAATTAGCTCAGGATGTTTATCAAACACTTTTTAATAAGTGGGATCAGAAAATTTTTACTAATATTGCTGGAAGTGAGGGGACACATACAGAATCAATTCGAGTGCTTTTAGAAAAATATAATATTGAAGATCCAGTTAAAAGTAAAGATATTGGTGTTTTTACTTTACCTGAAATGCAAAAACTTTATGATGATTTAGTTGCGAATGGAAATGAATCTTTGGAACAGGCTTTTCAAGTTGGGGCGACTGTGGAGGATTTAGACATTAAAGATTTGCAGGATTTATTAGAGACAACTGATAATGAAGACGTGCAAACTGTTTATCAAAATTTAATGAAAGGTTCTCGAAATCATTTACGTGCTTTTATGAAGCAAGTTGAAAGAAATGGTGGCGAATATTCTCCTCAGTATATTTCTCAAGAAGATTTTGAACAGATTATTTCTGGTGAGCAGGAAAGAGGTAATGTGGATGGACAAGGAAAAAGAAATGGTATTCAACAACAAAAAGGAAGTGGTGGTGGAAACGGAAGCGGTGATGGAAATGGGATTGGAAGTCAAGATGGAAGTGGATCTGGAACTGGAGGAGGGAGAAATCAAATGTAACTTTTTTGACATTTTAATTAAATAATGTTATAATTAAGTTAAGATAAATAAAGGGTGTTCCCAAATTTGGGTTAACGCCCTTTTTCTTTTTAAAAATCAAAAATATGCGTGTTTTATTCAAAAATAGAAAAAAATTAATTTCAAATCTCAAAATTTCAGTTTTGTTTATTTTTACTTTCCTATTTATTTTTCAAGTTAATTTAGTGAAAGCTTCTGAATTTAATAGCTTTGGAATAAAAAGCGAAAGTGTGATTAGTTTAGTTAATTTGGAGCGGATAAAACAGGGAAAAAGTTATCTTAAGGAAAATGAAATTCTTAATTTAGTGGCTCAAAGTAAGTTGAATAATATGATTGAAAATGATTATTTTGCGCACACTTCTCCGAAAGGAATTGATCCTTGGGAATGGTTTTCTCGGGCAGGTTATAGATTTGAATATGCTGGAGAAAATTTAGCAACAAATTTTTCTACTGCCAAAGGTCAGCATCAGGCTTGGATGGAAAGTCCGACTCATCGAAGAAATATTTTGGATAGTAAATTTACAGATATTGGAGTAGCGGTTGGTAAAAAATATACTGAGGAAGAATTTGTTTTTGTAACGGTTCAAGTTTTTGGTACGCCTGAGGAAGTTGCTTTGAGTTCGCCTAATTTTACTCCACAAACTTTTGAAGTGCCAGAGGAATTATTTTATGAAAATATAGAAAATAAGGAAAAACTTGAATTGAATTATTCTCATGATAAAAGGGATGATTTGGTGGCGGGAATTTCTAAAAATCAAAGTTTAGATGAGCAAATTATAGTTAAATTATCTGCTTGGTTAGTTTTAATTTCAGTTACATTTTTAGTTATTGGCATGGAATATAAACTTTTTCTTAAAAAATATAGACGTGAAGTGCTGGGAGTTGTTTAATCTTTTTTAATCTTTTTAGAAAAAAATATCGAATATTATTATTTTATGTTTTGAACAAGGGGTCATGACCCTTTGTTTTCAGAAAAGCCCGTGTGGCAAGCACAGAAATTATTTTAGGTTAAAATTTAAATATTATTTTTAAGTTTATGAAAAAGTTTTAAACATTCAATATCTTTTTTTTAAATATAATTAAATGGTAAGTTTCTAAACTTGTTAAACTGTGGACAAGTAGTATTTACAGTTGAGTTTAGCTAAGGTATAATTTAATTAAATCAGAGTGAAAGTATTTTAGGTTTAGGAAAAGGTTTTCAAAAACAAAAATCAAAATACAATTTGGTTCTTAGGATGAAATTAAATAGATAACATATTGGGTGATATGTTTTTAGGTTTTAGTTTCTCAAAATTATTAAAAAGTCTGCCAGTATTAGTTACTATTTAGCTAGTATTGGTTGGCTTTTTATTTGTAAATTTAGTTATAAAATAAATTGTCAAACATTAATTATTTTGTTTTGTAAATAATAAAATAGTTAATGTTCTCTGATTATTTTTTACAGAATTCTTTATTTAAAAAAGAAAGATAAATAGTTTTCAGGGATATAAGTTTTTATTTTGATCATAAATCTATTTATTGTGAGATAAAAAGGTCGATTATGAAAGAGAAAATAAAAATAAAGTTTTAATAAATTTTTTAAAGGTAAAATAAAATTATGCGAAAAATAATGTTTAGTTTGTTAGCTATCGTGGCAATTGTTGCTGTGGCTGGTGTTGGTTCATACGCTGGTTGGAGTGATACAGATAATTCAGAAGATAATGTTATCACAGCTGGTAGTTTAGAATTAGAGTGGAGTGTGGATGGTGGTTTAACTTGGACAAAAGAAGCTCCAACGGTGCCTGCAATTGGAGGTGTAGCTCCTGGAAATACTGGAACATATACTATTTTAGTAAAAAATTCAGGTAAAACAGTAGACGGAAATTTTGAAATTGAAAATGTTTCGTTTGTTGATGCTGATGCTGATGGTGTTTCAACTGGTCAATTAAGTGAATTTATTAAGATGCAAATGCAAATGACACAAAATGGTGGTGCTACAGCTGGAAATGTAAAGGAATTGCCTAGTGCTACATTTTGGGATTTTGGACATGATGTAACTCTTACAGCTGCTGGAGAGGGACATATAATTACAGTAAATTGGGAATTTGTTGATGTAGATCCTGGTTTTGATGGAGCAACTGATATTAATGATACTATGGGAGATTCAGTTTTCATTAATTTTTCTGGAGTTTTAACTCAAATCTAATCTTAGTTTTTAGTTAGGAGGAACAACAGGATTTTTTCCTGTTCCTTCTCGGAATATTTAAAATATTTTTTAGATGTTCTGAGTGAGGAAATAAAATTTTAAAAAATAGAAATTTTTTAAAAAAGTATTAAATTGATTCTTTTATCAAAGGTTGAATTATGAAAGAAAATTTAGAATCAAAAGAAAATAAATTAAAGAAAACTGTAAATATTGTAGGAAATATTTTTGTAGTGATAGTTATTTTTTTAGCATTGTTTCTGATAATTTCCGTAGTTCTCCCTAAATTTTCATATAATCTATTTGCGATCAAAACTGGTTCAATGGAGCCGACCATAAAAACTGGTAGTGCCGTTATTACAAAGAGTTTAACAGAATATTCAAAAGATGATATAATTACATTCAATGATTTTAACAGAGGTCTGATTACGCACAGAATTAATAAAGTTATTGAAAAAAATGGCAAGAATGAAAAATTTGAGACTAAAGGTGATGATAATGATAATGCGGACAGGGAATTAGTGGAAAAAAATGTAATTAAAGGTAAAGTGATTTTAAAAATTCCTTTTCTAGGGTATCTGATAATGTGGGCAAAGCAGCCGTTAGGAATAGTTATTTTATTTTTAATTCCAGCAGGATGGTTAATTGGCGGAGAAATTTTGAAAATTAAAAAAATATCAAATAAAAGAAAAAATTAAATAAAGTTAAAATTTTTAGAAATTAAATTAGTTTATTATGTACAAGTCATTTTATAAAAAAATAATATTTTTACAAGCTATATTTTTAATGGGTGGTTTTTTGTTCACTCAAAATGTTCAAGCGGGATATTCTGATACTGATTTTTTTCCTGATAAAGAGAATAAAATTTCTGCTTCTAGTTTGGATTTAGAAATGGTAACGTCAGAATCTTTTTCTGAAATTAATTTGTTGCTAGGAGAAAATGTTAGTGTAGAAAATGTTGTCAAAAATGTTGGCGGGATAGATTCTAAATATAAAATTGATTTGTCTGTTAGTGAAAATGAAAATGATGTTTGCGATAGTTTGGAATTGGAAATTACAAATGATAGTGGACAAATTTATTCAGGTATTTTGATGGATACGATTTCTGATGTTGTTGAATTATCTGCGAGCGATAGTGATAATTTGAGTTTTGTTGTTAGTCTTCCGGATACGACTTCTAGTTCTGTGGAACTTTCAGAATGTGTTTTTGATATTAATTTAACAGCTTGGCAAATTGGTTTTGATGAATCGACACAGGGTTGGACAGATGTTGAAGTTATTTCAGGAAGTTCTATTATGACAGGTGAATGGTCTATTTTAGATGCACCAGTTCAAACTGGATATAATGAAAATGATGAAAGTGATTCTAGTAGTTATCCTACGCCACATAGCCCTGATTCAAATGAGCTTTCTTGTGTGAATGGTGTAACTAATATTAATGGTATTTCTGTTCATTGGACAGATGTGAGTGATGGAGATGTTAATATAAAATATCAAAGACAGTATAAAGTGGGTCTTTCTGGTGGTTGGAGTGGCAATGAAATATATACAAATCCTTATACCAATTATAGGACTTTTGGTGGCAGTAGCGGTAATGAAGGAATTTATGGTTCTCGAGTGAGGGCTTGGCGAGATTTAAATGGTAATAATAGTGTTGACGCTGAAGAAAAGGTTTCTGATTGGAGTAATGAATGTTATATCACTTTTGATAAAACTGATACAATAATATCTGATATTGATTATAAAAATATCAGCGTAACAATTGCTGGAGAAAATAAAGATGGTATAGAAATTACATGGACAACAAATGAATTAGCAACTTCAAAAGTTGTTTATGGAGTTAAAAGTGGAGGTCCTTATATCTCAATTACAGATTATCCAAAACAAAGCGATGATGATTTAACGGCTGATAATGTTAATCATAGTGTGATTTTAACAGATTTTGATGAGGGGGAAAATGAAGATTATTATTATCGGGTGATAAGTGTCGATCAAGCTGGCAATGAGGTTGTTTCAGAAGAAAAAGAATTTGGCGTCTTAGGTAATGAGACAGGAATAATTGAAGTTGTGATGAATGAGTTTATGCCAAATCCAGATAGTAGTTTAGTGGAATATGCTGATAATGATAATCAACTAAAAGGTTTAGATGGTGAGTGGATAGAGCTATATAATGCAGGAGATATAGAGATAAATTTGGCAGGTTTTTATTTAAAAGATGATGCACTTGTTGATCCTAATATTGTAATAATAACTACAGATAATACAAATACGGGTTTAACTACAATTGAACCAAATGGATATTTAGTTATTTATAGCACAGGAGCCGATATGATTAGTGATTTTGGAATGAATAATGATGATGGTGATACTATTTCATTTTATAATCCCACAGATAATTTATTGGATAGCTATACATATACAGAAACTATAAATGGAAAAACTTATGCTAGATTTCCCGACGGGGGAGTTTGGGTAGATCCGAAGCCAACGCCAGGAGAAGAAAATGAATTTACTAAAGATGAATTGAAATTTTTTCAAGAAATAGTTTTAGAAGAATGTTTTGAAGATAATAAGTTAATTGAGAATGAAGAGCAATCACTTTGTTCACCAATTTTTGTAGATTATATAGGATTGATTGATGGAATTGACTCAGTTGATTTAAAAGATAAATTTATAGAAGAATCTGATGAGGAGGAGAAAGAAAAGGAAAGTGAAAAAGAAGAAAAAGATAAAAAATTACTGAATGATTTTCAGATAAATAAAGTAGAAATTCCTAATGAAGATAAACAAGTGATTATTCCTACTGTAACTGTTGATATTTCCGATAAAGATGTTAAAGAAAATCCTGAAGAAAATATTGATGATACAGTAGTAGAAGTCGACAAAAATAATTCTGATATAATTAATGATGAAAAAGATGCGAAAAGTGATAAAATATCTGGAGAAAAATCAGAAAAGTTAGAACAAGAAGATAGTGAGATAATCGATCCTGTTGAAAAAGATAATGCGGAGAGTCCTGTTATTGTTGAAGTTCATATAGTTAAGGAAAGTGATATTTTAGAGAAAGATGATGTAGATATTGAAAACGAAGATAAAGAAGAAGATGCTCAAGTTCCAAGTAGTGAAAATGTGGAAGAAGATTATGAAGAAATACAAGGAAAATAGTTTCATTTTGCAGAGAGTTTATTAGATGTAAAAATTTAATTTTTTAAAAAATATTAATTACACTTATGAAGTTCATAAATTTTAAATTGGGTATATTTTTATTAATTTTCACGTTCATTTTAGGCGCAGTTCCCTCAGCATTCGCTGATAATGAAATGGATTTAGAAGATTCGTCTGGTGACAATATTCACGGAGATGATATTTTTAATGAAAGTAATATTTTTCCAGGTTGGAGTGAGAGTGAGACAATTAATGTTCAAAATGAAAGTGATGAATCTGAAGTAGATTTGTACATAACTTTTGATGTTGATGGTGGAGAAAAATTAGCAGAAGCAATTAAAATTTATGTTGTTAGAAAATCGGACGGTAGTTATCGAGTAGGAGGTTCTGGAGATAAATATACATTAGAGAAGGCTAGTGGCGAGGATTTATTTATCGGAAAGTTAGATGCGGGAGATGATGAGGATTATAAAATAAAAGTTAAATTTGATGAAGATGCCGGAAATGAATATCAAAATTTAGCAACTGAATTTGATATTGATTTTGAAATTGAGGGTCGAACGCCAGAAGGATTGACTGAAGAAGAAATTTTTACTTATCAAGATAGAACAGTTACAGGTGAAACTCCTGAAGATGAAATAGAAGATGAGGTAGAAGAAGTAGAAGAGGATGAACCAAAGTCAGTTATTAAAGTTAATAAAGTAGAAGATAAAGGGATTGTAGCTGGTGAACAAACTTGTCAGGACAAATGGCCTTTGTGGGTTTGGATTCTGATTCTGGTTGTTTATGGCGGTTTAGTTTCTTTGATTGGTAATAGTACTGATACTAAAGATGAGAATGCTTCAAGTATTTTCTGGCAGGCTGTTTTGATGATAGTAACATTGGTTATTTGGTATTTCTTTGATGTATGTCGATTATATATTTGGGTGCCGATTTTGACAATTATTGGCGGTGCAATTATAGCAACTATTTTTTACAAAGGTGAAGAAGTAACTACAAAAGAGTAATCTTTTTTAATTAAACTTTTAAAAACCACTTATTAATTAAGTGGTTTTTTTATTTATAACAAATTTTTTACTTAATATAAATTATAAAAATTATCCTTTTCTTGTTACGTAAAATATTTTTTTGGAAAGATATTATAAATTATCTGGTTTTATTAATTCTCCCGTTTTTGAATCGTATTTTATATTGTAAGGCTCTAAAACTTTGGGAATTTTCCATTGTATCTATGAAATGATAATGAGTGGATTTTTACTGCCCAAGATATTTGCTTCCAAGCCTTTTGAGGATCTTGTTCTTCGTTGATCTTTAAATGATAATATTGCATCCATATAAAAATAAGGTATTGCTAATTAAGTATAGA
>JAGLWU010000055.1 GCA_023133275.1 Candidatus Moraniibacteriota bacterium | reverse complement strand
GGGCTTCGGGGTTTGAATTCGGGGACTTTTTAAATATTGTTATTTTTTAATAAAATATGTTAGAATTAAATTAGTGATGAATATACCAGTTGACACATTTTTTGTGTATGATATAATCTACTGTTAATTACTTTTTTAATTATAAAATTATGAATTTAAAGGAAATAAAAGATTTGATTATTAAATTTACCTTTGGAAAGGATTATATTTCTGAGGAAGTTAAAGATGCACAAGAATATTTTAGAGATTTTAATATAAGTTTTGATCATCATGTTGAGGATAATGTAATTGTTGCTGTTAGTAATAATTTTAGATATGGATCGATTATTGCATCTGGTAAAGATTACGAAGAATTAGATCACAATATCAAAGATGCTATTTATACGGCATTTTCGATACCTAGTGCATATTCAGATCAAATAGAACTTTTTAAAAAAGGAGATAAGAAAATGTTATATGCCACCACGTAGTCAACTTCCAGAAAAAATAAAAAGAACCGTTTTTCTCAAAGCTTTGGAGAAAAACGGTTTTCGTATAGATTCAAAAGGTGGTAAAGGTAGTCACATTAAAGTGATTCATAGTAATGAGAAAATGATTATTATACCAAAAAAGATTGAGAAACAAACTTTATATTATATTTTAAAAGAAATTGAATCTTGTACAGGTGTAAGTTGGAACGATATTAAAAAATATTTATAAAATCTTATATTTATAATATAAGATTTTTTTGATTCAATTTTAAAAAATATGTTATACTGAATCAGTTGTGTGCAAGCAATATAATTTTACATTTAAGTCAAATATTATGAAAAATAATTTTAGTGCATTAAAGTCTCGACGAAAAACTCGAGTAGTGAAAGTTGGAAATATTAACATCGGTGGAGACAATCCGGTGCGTGTTCAAACTATGACCAATACAGATACTTTAGATATTGAGGCGACGGTGGAGCAAATTTTAAAATGTGTTAAAGCGGGTTCTGAATTAATCCGACTAACTACACAAACTCCCGCTCATGTGAAGGCATTGGGAGAAATTAGAAAAATTCTTCAGGAAAAACACAATTGCGACATTCCTTTGATTGCGGACACTCATTTTAATTTAGATTCAGCTTACGAGGCAATTAATTGGGCGGACAAAATTCGTATCAATCCAGGTCTTTTTGCTAATAAATTTGCAGGTAAAAAAAGTTTTACTGATGAAGAATATCAACAGGCTTTAAATGATATTGAGGAAACGCTAATTCCTTTTATTGAAAAATTGAAAGAAAAAAATGTTCCGTTGCGAATTGGTACAAATCATGGTTCTTTGTCTCCGAGAATTTTAGAGCGTCATGGTAATACTGTTGAAGGATTGGTAATGAGCGTCATGGAATATTTAAATATATTTCGAAAACATGATTATGAAAATTTAGTAGTTGCAATTAAATCTTCTGATCCTTTGGTAATGTTAGAAGCAAATCGTTTGTTGGCTAAAACTTTGGATGAAAATGATATGGATTACCCAATTCATTTGGGTGTAACTGAGGCGGGGATGGAGGATGATGGACGGGCTAAATCAACGATTGGAATTGGTGTGCCATTGATGGAGGGCATAGGTGATACTTTGCGAGTTTCTTTGACTGAAGAGCCAGAAAAAGAAATTCCTGTTTGTTATACTATTTTGCAAGCAGTTCAGCGGAGAATTACGAAAACAGAATTTATTTCATGTCCTTCTTGCGGGCGAACGTTGTTTAACATTGAAAAAGTTACTAAAAAAATTAAGGAAAAATTAAGTCATCTGAAAGGTTTGAAAATTGCGGTGATGGGATGTATTGTGAATGGGCCGGGGGAAATGGCTGGGGCTGATTATGGTTATGTTGGTGGTGCACCTGATAAAGTTAGTTTGTATTATCAAGGGGAATTAGTTAAAAGAAATGTTCCTGAAAATGAAGCGATTGATGAATTAATTGCTCTTATTAAAGAAAATGGTGATTGGGTTGATGAGGTTGTAGTTTAAATTAATATAATTTTGTTATTGCATTTAATTTATATAAATTAAAGAATAATATTATTTGGGGAGGATGATAATGGGAAATATAGAAGTTGTAACGGGAGCTTTTTATCAAGAAGGAAATATTGCAATAATTTCTTTTGAAAATAGTGAATTTCTTTTGAAAATTAGTTTATATACTTCAATGTTTTTACAACTAAATCAAGTTTTAAAATTAGTTTATCAAGAGATTCGTGAGGATAATAGTTTTTCTCCCATAATTTTCGTTAAAGTTATTGAGTGTGGTAAAGTTCCAGTGTTAACCCCTTTAAATAGAGCGCAATTATTATTGTTTCGGGATTAACCACATTGGTAAACTAAGGAAAATAATTTTCCTTAGTTTATTTTTTATAAACAATGATTTATGTTATTATTTAAAAAGTAAACTTTATTTTTAACTTTAAAATTTTTATGGATATAGAACAAATAATTATACTTTCATTTTACGTGCTAACTCTCATTTTTAGCATTATTTTACATGAAATTTCCCATGGAATAATGGCAATGTGGCTAGGCGATCACACAGCCAGACTCGCAGGTCGTCTAACACTTGACCCAACAAAACACATTGATCCAATCGGTTCAATAATTTTACCCATAATTATGGTATACACAACAGGCTTTGCATTTGGATGGGCAAAACCAGTGCCATATAATCCGTATGCTCTGCGAGGCGGAAAATGGGGTGAGGTTTTAGTAGCTTTTGCAGGACCTTTTACCAATTTTTTCATAGCTTTAGTTGCGGCGGTTATAGGTTTATTTATGCCACTTGCAGAAGAATCAAAATTTACTATCATGAGAGAATTAATGAGCAGAGATTGGGAGGGATTATCAGAAATTCTAGCAGGCTCACCTGCCAGTATTATTTTTTGTATAGTGGGGATGCTTATTTTTTGGAATGTGATTTTAGGCGTTTTTAATTTAATACCCATTCCGCCACTCGATGGTTCAAAATTACTTTTTGCTTTCGTTGATGTTAGTTTGCAAACAAGAGTATTTTTAGAGCGGTGGGGAATTTTGATTATTCTATTTGTTTTGGGAATACCATTTTTTTCAATTATTTTTTCAAAAGTACTTGGTATTTTCTGGAATTTATTTTTTAGGATTGCAATCATTTCAATTTTTTGATTTAAATTCTGTTGTTTGAAATATGCAGTTTGCAGAGGAACTGTTTTTAGTATATAATTTTAAGTAGGAAAGATTGATATTCATGCAGCGTTGATAAGGTCGTAAACGCCGTTGTCAATTTTCCAAAATAATAAATGAATTTTATATTATAAAAAATATGGAACAAGAACAAGATGCAAAGTTTATCGAAGAAGTAGTAAGAATGCTTGTAGATAATCCTGACGATGTAAAGGTTGATCGTACAGTTGATGAAATGGGTGTTTTGATAACTCTTAGTGTGAACGCAGCTGATATGGGAATGGTTATTGGTCGTGAGGGAAGCACAGCGAAAGCTTTGCGAACATTGCTACGTGTAGTAGGTGCTCGTAATAACGCTCGTGTTAACTTGAAGATTGATGAGCCAGAGGGATCTGAACGACCAGCTCGTCGAGAAAATAGAGATGGTGAAAAGAAAACTCTTAGTGAGGTAGTTGATGATATTCAGATTTAATTTTGGATATTTTTAAAAAGAAAAAGCCGACTGAAAAGTCGGCTTTTTTTATTTGACTGTAGGGGTTTGCCACTGGCAAACCATAAAAAGCCCGTGCGGCGAGCACAATTAAAATTTTAACTTTTTTATAATTTTTTAATATATTCTTCCCAATCGGCTTTGAATTTTTCATTTTTTTCTAAAAGTTCGTCGAAAGTTCCGGAGTCGATAATTTTTCCATCTTGAAACATAATAATTCGATCAAAATATTTTAATAAATTGATTTTATGAATTGAAGCGATAACAGTTTTACTTTTGAAATAATTAAAAATATTTTGGTAAATTTTTACTTCGGTTTCGGGATCGACGGAAGAAGTTGATTCGTCCAGAAGAATTATGTTTTTTTCTTGAGCAAATATTAAAGCACGAGCCAAGGCTAATCTTTGTTTTTGCCCGCCCGATAAATTTACGCCTTTTTCGTTAATTATCGAGTCTAATTTTTTTGGTAATTTTTCTATCACATCGTTGAATTCGGCTAATTTGGTCATTTTTTCGATTTCTTCATTTGTGTAATCTAATCCGAAAGTTATGTTTTCACGAACACTAGATGAGAATAATTCTGGCTCTTGGGGGACTAACATTGTTTTTAAATCTAGGTCGACAAAATTTGTTTTTATTTCTTGTGAATTGTTTATTTTTATTTTGGCTTGGGCGTTGTCGTAAAGTCCGTGAAGTACTTTAAGGAAGGTTGTTTTTCCTGAGCCTGATTCTCCGATTAGAGCGATTCGTTCTCCTGATTTTAAATCTAAATTTACATCATCTAAATGAATTTCTCCTTGGGTTTCTTGATAGGAAAAATTTAGATTGGAGATATTTATTTTATTCCAGTTTTCAATTGGTTTTTTGGCAACTTGTTCATTTTCAGTAAAACTTTCTTCGATTGATTCTGCATTGAGAACTGCAGTTTTTTGTTGAATTATTTTTTCATAGGCATGACTAAGATTGAAAAACATATTTTCTAATCTGCTCAAATAAGAATAAAGAGCAGCGATTGTACCTAAC
This sequence comes from Candidatus Moraniibacteriota bacterium, assembly GCA_023133275.1. GTDB lineage: Bacteria > Patescibacteriota > Minisyncoccia > Moranbacterales > JAGLWU01. Next base: position 14,641 of record JAGLWU010000055.1, on the reverse strand, counting down.
TCAATTATTAATGAATTTCTATAAATATTGAAAATGTAAAAAGTTAAAGGAATTGCAATTAAAAATAAATTAAAAAAAGTATCACCAAAAATCCATTTTTTAAGATTTAATATTATATTTTGTTTATACAATGAAAAAGGTTTTGATATAGATTTAGAAATGCTATGAATGACACTTTTTTTAATATTTAGAATTATAATGCTAGAAATATTAGAAAGGGAATCAAATATTTTAGCCTCAATCTTATTTTCATATTTATTGAGTTTTTTGTATTGAAGAATTAATTTTTTATCAAATTGAAATAAGACATAAAATAAAAATATTAGACTGGATAAACACCAAATTCCTGTTATCCAATTAAAATAGTTCAATATGAGTACGATTCCTATTATTTGTATAGCAACTCTGATAGTATTTGCAATATCACTAGAAAAATCAAAAAGTTTTGTTGTGGATTTATTTATTTTATCAATGGTGTCGCCACTATCTTTGTTGCTGTGCCAGTTTAAATTTAAGGTTAAAGTTTCTTTGAGTAAATATTCTTTATAATTTTTTCTTACAATAAAAGCGTTCTTTCTTTCTAAGGTTCGACCACTACTATAAAAAATCCAAAAAAATAATCCAAGCCAAAGAAATGATGATGTAATAAACATTAAAAATTTTATATTTTCTGAATTAATTCCGTTAATTTGAATTTCATTTAGTAATTTTGCTAAAATTAAAGGTTCAGTTAAGCCAACTAAATTAGAGAATAAAAACAAAACCATAAACAAAACAACCTTCTTGCGATTACCTTCAGAAAATCTCCACATCTTTCTAAAAAGAAAAATCGTCGGTTCATTTTTAATTTTTTCAAACATAAATTTAAATCTTTTCTTATTAAAATCAATTATATTAGTATCACACAAATTTAAAATAAAGTCAAAAAACAAAACCATCTAAAAATCTTTATTTTAAGCCAAAAGCTAAGTCTAAACTAAAAATTTCTTGACAAAAAAGAGTTATTTTGTTATGATATATTTTAATAGAAATTTATATAATTTTGTAGAAAATATGAGCAACGAAAAACAAGAAAAAACTTTTTATACTGCCTTGACTGATATATTGAAAAATCTTTCAGAACGATCACAGGATATTATCAAAAAGCGTTTTGGCATTGGATATAAAAAATCCATGACGTTACAAGGTATTGGTGAAGATTATGAGGTCAGCAGGGAAAGAGTGCGACAAATTGTTAATGTGGGAACTAAAGACATCCGCAATAAAAAAAATCAAAAACTTTTTCAACTAGCGGAAAATGATATTTTGAATTATGTAAAAAATAGAAATGGAATTGTTGTTGAAAAACATTTATTGAATGATTTAGGTAATAATGATAATTATGAAAAAGGATCAATTAGATTTTTTGTTGAGCTAATAGACTATTTGGATTTCGCAAACTTTAAAAAGTATCCATTGTTGGAAAATACTATCATTCATAATGATTTTGACATTGACCAATGGAATGAAACACACTCGATAGTTAAAAATTTATTTGAGAGTAAAAAAGATACTTTTGATTATGACAGTTTATACAAAAAAGTTTTAAATGAAAATGAAAATATTTGCAAAATTTCTTTGAGAAATTATTTAGAAGTATCTAGTGAAATTGATTATAATCCTTTTGGCAAGTGGGGATTGATTAAATGGGATGATATTTCTCCGAGAGGTGTGCGGGAAAAAGCAGTTATTATTTTGAAAGAAAATAAACGACCAATGCACTTTTCAGAAATTACTGAGAATATTAATGAAGCAGGATTGAACAAAAATAATCGTAAATCTCATGAGCAGACTGTTCATAATGAGTTAATTAAGAATAAAAATTTTGTTTTGGTGGGACGAGGTATTTATGCGTTGAAATCTTGGGGTTATGTTGATGGAACTGTTGGGGATGTAATTGTGAATATTTTAAAAGGTTCCAGTGAGCCACTTTCTGCAAATAATATTGTGAAAAATGTTTTGAAAATTAGGAAGGTTAGTCTTTCAACTATTAAAACTAATTTAAATGCTGTTGCTAAAAAAGAAAATGGTAAATATTTTTTGATTTAGATTTTTCCAGTAAAACTTTTTGAGAATTTTAAAAAGGAGGTTCCTGTCGAGGTTCCGCCTTTTATTTTAACTTTTTTCTTCCAAACTGGAAGATTTTTCTTATCTAAGTCAGCGAATAAGATGGGAACTTTTCCGTACAGGTAAACCAGATATCATACATATAATCCTTCCAGTTTCTCCTGGGAATAATTCACGAATCTTTTTTTCTGAAAAACCTGTGGTTTTGGAAAGAATACGTACCATGGGAGCAATACCATTTTTCTCGTAGTATTCCCGCAAAGCATTCATTATTTTCCGATGCTCATTGGTTAGGTCGCCGATACTCTCAACGCTTTTCACGTAGTCGACCCAGTTTGTGTCCCACTCTTCAGAACCGTTTAACAGGAAGCCGTCTTCATCAACCTCGTAAGCTGTACCATTGTGCTCAATAGATGTCATTGTCTTTCTCCCTTGAGTAAAAATAACATTTTCTAACTTTAAAATTAAAGCTAGGCTTTTTTCACATCATTTTAAAACTAGCAGAGAGAGAGAGTTAAAAGTCAATGATTTTACCCTTTATTTTTCAATCAATTTATTGTATAATAAACAAAGTAAAAAATTAGTTTTTAAAATCAAACTAAATAATATTGTTCATTAAAAGATAATTGAATAGTGGCTCTACGGAGAGGAAAGTCCGGACACTTGTCTTTTCACGAAGACAGAAGAGTAGCGGGTAATTCCCGTCTGGGGCGACCCACGAGGTGCGAGCAGAGACGGATTTATTTGAAAAGATAAATCCACCCTTTCGAGGGTGAGCTTTTATGGAAACATAAAAGGTGAAACGGCAAAATCCTTACTTAAGTGCAAGACCGTATCCCACGCTTATCTTTGCGAAATTTACAACAAGGGACATGACCCTTTGTTCAAAAAAAATAATCGCAAAAATAAGTGTGGGGTGAGTCGCAAAGATTTATGTGGTAACATATAAACAAGGTAAATCACTATTCTCGACAGGATCCGGCTTATAGATTATCTTTTGATGGCCTGTGTTATTTAGAATTGTAGACAGTTAGATTTTTAGTATTTTAGACAATGGGAAAATAAATTTTTTAATTTTTTGTTTTATGAAAAAGTCAGAACTTGTTTTTAGTATTATTCAGGTTTTCGTTGATCTGCTGATGATTTTGTTGGCTGCTACTTTAGCTTATTGGTTAAGAAGTGAATCGCAAGTTCAAGAGCTTATCAAAAAAGAAGGTCTTTATAATTTATCCACTGAGCAATTTATGCAAATAGTATATATAATTGCACCTTTGATTTTGGTAGTGTATGCTTTTGAAGGACTATATAATATTCGGGCTACTCGTAAATTTTTCAAAGAAGGATATTCAGTTTTTAAAGCAACAACTGTTGTTTTAGTTTTAATAATGATTGGTTTCTTTTTGCAGCGAGAATGGTTTTCTTCTCGCTTTATTATTGTTGCAGCTTGGATGTTAATAATTTCTTTGGTGATGTCAGGACGTTTGTTGTTGCAGTTAATTCAAAGAGCTCTTCTTGTATTTAAAGGAATTGGACATCATCGAGTTTTGATTATTGGACTGGGAGAGAAAGTTAAAAATGTTAAAGAAACGATTATTAGAAGACCACGGCTCGGTTATCGAGTTGTTGGTTTTATAGATCACATTAATATTCTGAAAATTAAAGAAATTAGAAAGAATTTCGGAATTGATGAGGTGATTGTTCACGAGTCTTCAGTGCCAGATGACTTACTTTTAAAACTTTATGATTATTGTGAGATTAATAATATTACTTATAAACTCATTCCGTCGCTTCGGCAAGCTAAACAATTTAAAGTAAATATTTTCAACGGAGAGCCAATTATTGAAATTAATCACACACCTCTGGACGGTTGGGGAAAAATTGCCAAACGTATTTTCGATATTATTGGATCGAGCGTACTTATTTTGTTCACCAGTCCGATTATGTTGATTGTAATTATTTTAATTAAATCAGAAGATCCAAAAGGTCCAATTGTTTTCAAAAATGCTCGAGTTGGTGCAGACGGCAAGGAAATTTTTGTTTACAAATTTCGTTATTTTCAATGGAAATGGTGTACGACTAAGAAAAATCCAAATTACGAAAATGCTATTAAATATGAACAAGAATTAATTGAAAATAGCTCAGAAAGAGTTGGACCAATTTATAAAATTGTTGATGATCCTCGGCGGACTCAGATTGGTAAATTTTTAGAAAAGTTTTCTATTGATGAGTTTCCGCAGTTTTTTAATGTTTTCAAAGGGGATATGAGCTTGGTTGGACCTCGACCACATCAGGAAAGGGAGGTGAATAAATATAATGAATATCATCGACGACTTTTGACGATTACTCCGGGGATTACGGGGATGGCACAGATTTCGGGGCGGAGTGATTTGGATTTTGAGGATGAATATAAGTTGGATGTTTATTATATTGAGAACTGGTCATTATTCTTGGATATTGTTATACTAATAAAGACACCGTTTTCATTACTGAAAAGTCGGAGAAATAATTAAGTAGCGACGTTTTGTCAAAACGACTCTACTTTTCGGAATGACATATCTGAGAGTTTGTGCATTTTTTAAATAAAAATTAAATAAATAATTAATAAATAAAAATATGAAATTGATCATAAAAATGTTTGCGGTTGCTGGAGTTTTTCTACTATTGAGTTCAATTGATGGTGTAGGTGTTAGTGTCGATAGTTTTTTTCCAACGGCGGTAATTGCGGCGATTTTATTAGGAATTTTAAGTTTGATAATTAAGCCAGTTATTTCGTTTTTTTCTTTTCCGATTACTATTTTGACTTTAGGTTTGTTTACTTTTGTAATTAATGCTTTGATTTTTTGGATGTTGGGGTTTTTGGATGGATTTTATATTGATGGTTTTGTAGCTGCTCTTTTAGGTTCTCTTTTCGTGAGTGTAGCTGTTTGGCTGGTGGATTTCTTTTTGGATTGATAAAAAATATATTATGAAAAATAAAATTTTTAATGTAGTACTAGCCATAGTTGTTCCATCTATTGTGTTAACTATGCAGGTTGTTTTTTTGTCTATTCTCTACTATGCAAAAGAATTATCAATTATTTTTTGGTTAGTTTTTTCTGTAGTTGTTTCATTTATTCTATATCTTATTATTATTTTATTTAGAAAACGGGAATTTAAAATAACTAAAAGAGTAATTAAATTATATTTGTATTTAATTGTTTTATCAATTATTACAAATATTATTTATAGTTCAATCTTTTATTCTATATATTTAAGTATAAGAATTTCTTTTATTCTGAGTATTTCTTTTGGTTTAGTTTTTTTATTTAAAATTTCAGATAAATTAGTGTATAAAATTATTTCATCAATATTTTATTGTTTATTAATGAATCATTTTTTAGTGATATACTTTACTTTTTTTATTTATTTTATATATGAGTCATCTTTTGTGAAATATCTATATAGAATGCTGACATAATATGAAAATAGCGTTAGTTCATGATTATTTAGTGCAACACGGTGGGGCAGAACGAGTCCTGCAGTGTTTCTGTGAAATTTTTCCCAATGCGCCAATCTACACTTTAGTTTACAACAAAGAAATCATGAGAGACTCTTTTTCCGATCGACGGATTTATACTTCCAGTTTACAAAAATTCCCTTTTTCCAAAAAATGGCACAGAATTTTTCCACCACTAATGCCAGCTGCGATTGAGGAATTTGATTTTTCAATGTATGATGTAGTTTTGTCAGATTCTTCCAGTTACGCTAAAGGAATTATTACAGGTGCAAATACTTTACATATTTGTTATACTCATACGCCGATGCGTTACGCTTGGGATGATTGTCAAGAATACACAGATGATTTTTATTATCCAAAATTTGTTAAAGTTCTCATTCCATTTATGATGAATTATATTCGAGTTTGGGACGGAGTTGGAAGTGATCGAGTAGATAAATATTTGGCAAATTCAGAATTTGTGGCGAGGAGAATTAAGAAATATTATAAAAAAAATGCAACAGTTATTAATCCTCCTGTGGATATTAAAAATTTTTCTATTAGCAATAAAACGGAAGATTATTTTTTGATGGTGGGGCGACTCATTTCTTATAAAAAACATAATGTAGCAATCGAAGCTTTTAATAAATTAGGTTTGCCGTTGAAAATAATTGGTCGAGGTCCGGAATTACAAAAATTAAAAAAGCAAGCAAAAAGTAACATTGAATTTTTGGAACGAGTTAATGATGAGGAAATTACAAAATATTATTCTGAATGTAAAGCATTTATTTTTCCGCAAGAAGAGGATTTTGGAATTGTAGCGATTGAAGCGTTGGCGGCGGGACGTCCGATTATTGCTTTTCAAGGTGGAGATATTGTTGAACATATTGAAGATGGCAATGAAGGTGTATTTTTTGATAAACAAACTCCAGAAAGTTTAATTGAGGCAGTGAAAAGATTCGATGGTTTAAAATTTGATAGTCAACACAATAGAGAAGTAGCACTGAAATTTGACAGGGAAATTTTTAAGGGTAAGATTAAAGAGTATGTTGAAAAGGAAATAATGGAGTTTCAAAGTGGTAAGATTGAGAGTTTTTAAAGTTTTTATTATTCTAGGCGTTGTCATCCTGAAAAATTATTTTCTATTTCATCATTTCGTTCTGAAAGAAAATATATTTTTCGGAATGACAGAATGGGGAGTTTTATGATACTCTGCGGAAGAATTTTTATTTGTTATGTAAACAAATAGATCTAATTTACTAACATACTAAAAATTTAACATACTAATTTTATGGAACTAAAAGAATTTTTACAAATATTTATAAAGTACAAAAAAAGTTTTTTTGGAATTATTTTATTTTTTATTTTGGGTGGAATTACTTATTTTTTTATACAGCCAGAAAATTATAAAGCTTCATTAACTCTGAATGTTTCGCGAGGAAGTAAATCGAATGTTGATGAATATAATTATGGTGATTTCTATCGTTTGCAGGCAGATAGTCGTTTTGCAGATACGGTTGTGCGTTGGTTAGAATCGCCAAGAGTGGTTCAAAATATTTTATATAATTTTTCTGGGCAAAATTCATCTTTTGTTTTTAACGATAAACAATTGCGAGGTTTTTTCTCTGCAAAAAGAATGTCTTCTCAAGTTATTGACGTAACTTTTATTGTTTCGCAAAAAAAAGATGCTAAAATAATTTCCGATGATTTGAAAGGAATTATAAACAGTGAGGCGGAGAGGTTGAATGAAAAGCAAAAGCAGGATGGTTGGTTTGTGGTTTTGGGAGATGAGCCTGTGGTTAGTTCGGATGAGAAGGGTTGGTTGTTTTTATTGGCGTTGACTGGTATGATGGGATTATTCGTGGGATTTGTGGTGGTGATGTTTCGACATTATTGGAATGAAGAGTAGAAATAGATTTTTAGACAAGTAGATTTGTGGATTGTTAGAAATTTCAAAAACAAAAATAAAACTTTTAAAATAAAAATGAATTTGCAAGGCTTTGATTAAGTTTGTTTTTTAATTTGTTAAAATAATTTTATGAAAAAGATTGCATTTATTTTTGTGTTTTCATGTCTCCTTTTAAGTGTAAATTCTGTTTTAGCTTGTGATCCTTTAGGCTGTTTGTTTGGGGGATATAAACAAGATATTTTGATACTTGGAGAAGTTGAATCTGAAAAAGGAGATGATATTTATATGGTTGAAACTCATTATATTTTTCCGCAAACTAAGGGAAGTTTTGCTGAAGATGTAAAGGAAAATTTTTCTATCAGAAAGGAAAAATTAGATGAGCATATAAGTGTAGGAAATGATGATTTAAATATTGGAAATAAATATTTAATGTCATTAGTTAAAGTGGAAGATAAATATATTTGTAAATGGGGATGTTTTGAAATTGATGATATTGTTTATTCAAAAGCTAAATTATTAGAAAAAGATTCTTTAGATGATGAGGCTTTAGAAATTTTTATAAATTCTGGTGGAAAAGAGATAAATTTTAGTTTTGATTACGGTGATTATAATAAAGAGGTTTTAACTGTGAATGGAGGCAAAAGCGATGAAAGAAAAATAATTAGATATTCTTTTTATGAAAAAGGTAAAAATATTGTAATTAATAATTTAATTTTACGTATAAGTTTTTTATTTTTTATAATTTTAATTTTTATTTTTTATTTTTTTAAAATTAAGAAAATTAGCAAATGAAAATAGGAATTGATGCGAGATTATTCGCTCAGGGAAAAAATACAGGAGTCGAAGAGTTTGCTAAATGCTTTTTAGAGAACCTTTTTCAACGATCTTCAGAACATGAGTACATTTTATTTTTCAATAGTTGGAAAAAAGTTCCAATCGATTTTTCTTGGGCAACAAAATACAAAAACGTAAAAGTCAAACAATACAATATTCCAAATAAACTTTTAAATTTTTCACTTTGGTTTTTACGTTATCCAAAATTAGATAAATTGTGTGGAGGAGTAGATATTTTTTACATGCCGAATATTAATTTTCATGCAATTAGTCGAAAAACAAAATTATTTGTAACGATGCACGATTTATCATTTGAACATTACAAAGAGTCTTTTTCTTTGCGACGGAGGATTTGGCATTTTATATTAAACCCACGGTTACTTTGCAAAAAAGCGGATAAAATTTTTGCAGTTTCCGAATTTACAAAACAAGATATTGAGGAGACTTATCACATTAATTCAAAAAAAATTAAATTAGCCGTGAGTGGGCGAACGAGCGTGCGGGGAAAAATGGGCAGAAATGATATTAAATTAATTGAAATTAAAGAAAAATATAAATTACCTTTTAATTTTATTTTATATTTTGGTACAATTGAGCCACGGAAAAATATCGTAAGTCTTGTTAAGGCTTTTGAAATTTTGAAAAAGCAAAGTCCTAAAATTAAACATTCTTTGGTAATTGCAGGTGCGAGTGGCTGGAAAGCAAAAAAGATTTACAAAGCGATTGATAATTCTAAATTCAAAGATCAAATTATTATTTTGAACGATATTCCTCAAGAGGATAAAGAAGCTTTGTTTACGCTTTCATCGGTATTTGTGGCACCGTCTTTTTTTGAGGGCTTTGGTTTTCCAGCGTTGGAGGCGATTGCGTGTGATGTGCCGACGATTGTTTCGCATTCTTCGTCATTGCCAGAAGTTACGGGTAAAAATGCAATTATGATTGATTGTTTTCGTGCGGAGGAAATTGCGTTGGCGTTGAAAGAGATTTTGACAAATAATAAAATGAAATTTATTTTGTTGCAGAATAAAATTAGACATTTGCAGAAATTTGACTGGAATAATACAGTGGATGTTTTTTTGAAAGTTTCAAAGTGAAAAATTTTATTTTTTTAATGTAATTTGTGAGAGTTTAATTTTTCGATTCTCTGGGTCAAAAGATTATAAAGAGATTCTCTTTTTGTAATTTTGGAAATTTCTTAAGTTTTTTATTAGAAAAATTTAAAAAATTATTCGGAATCTAGGAGGCTGTAAGATTTAAATTAAATTTTAAGATTAGTTTTTATCTGAGATCCTGAATGAATCATTTCACTTTTCTGCGAAAACTAAAATAATTTTTCAGGATGACAAGAGTTGGAGTTTTGTGATTTTTTGTAGGAAATTCTTCACTTCATAAATTTTTTTCACAAAAAATTTATTATGTTCAGAATGTGACAAGAAAATTTATTAAGATTGCTACGTCTTTTTCTGCAGTTATTTCTCGCAATGATAGGAAATTTTTAAAATTTGAACAAGGGGAATTGACCCCTTGTTCAAAAAAGCTCGTGCGGCGAGCACAATTTATTTTATAATTTTTAAAATTATATGAAAAATAGTAAATCAAAACTTACAAATATTTGTGGAAGCATGAAATACTTAACTTTAGAAGGTAAATGTAAATTGAAAAATTTCATTGATTTTTCAGGAGAAAAAATTTTATGTGTGGACAATGATTCGACTGTGATGGATGGCGAAATTGTAGATACTTTGGCGGAAATTATTGGCGATGACTCAGCTGAGGAGATTGCAGAAATTACGAATATTTGCATGAATGGAAAGATTGAAATATCTTTTGAGGAGAGTTTGCGACGACGGATTGATATTTTAGTTAAGAAAGGTTTGGATAAAAGTCATATTAAAAAATGTGTGAATGGTTTAAATTTTTCTGAAGGTTTTGAGGATTTAGTAAAAAAGATTTTTGATGTTTATGGAACGGTAGAGAATAAGATTTTTATTCTTTCGGGTGGTTTTGAAGAGGTAATTAAACCTAAAATTTTTGAATTGAATTTAGCAGAGAATGAAAAGAAAATTTTAACTAATCAGGTTTTTGCGAATACTTTTATTTTTCAGGGTGATGATGTGATTGGTGTTGATTTTGTAAATAAAGAAAAAAATATGTGGCAAGATTTTGCAAAAGCGATTAGGATTAAGAAATTGCGAGAGGTTGGATTGATTTCTGATTCGGCAAAAGTATTGGCATTGGGTGATGGTAGTAATGATGTGGATATGGTTGGTGATAGGGATGAGGGTTTGTTTGTGGCTTATAGTGGTGTGGTGGCGAGAGGAAATACGATTGAGAAATCTTGTGGAGTTGAGTGCGGGGATTTTTTTGAAGCTGGGAAGATTTTGTTTGGGTAGTATGATATAATAAATTATAGTAACTCTGATTTTTTTACGAAAGAAATAAAAATATTTATAGAGATTGAAAAATTTTAAATTTAAAAGCCCGTGCGGCGAGCACAATTTATTTTAAAATTAAAAAAACATAATGAAAATTTCAAAAACATTTTCTGGTTTAAAAAGCAGAATAAAAAACATGACGAAAAAGAGAATCGCTTTATGTGTAGTGTTAATTCCTCTACTTATATTTTCGGGAATAGTTCTTTCAAAAAATCCCAGCCACGATCGTAATTGGGAATTAGGTCAAGAAAAACTTTCGAGAATAGATATTGAGGGCGATTTGATTACGGTGAAAAATTTGCGGGATTTTGATTGGAAAAAGGGGGAGACAGAAATAAATTATATTGAAAAAACATTTGACTTAAATAAAATGAATGGTGTGGATGTAATTATTTCTCATTTTTCTGATTTTGAGGGGATGGCTCATATTTTTTTAACTTTTAGATTTGAAGATGGTAGGAATTTGGCGGTATCGATTGAAACACGGCGGGAGGACACCGAAGAATTTGAACCATTCAAGGGTCTTTTTAGAAAATTTGAAATTATTTATGTGGTGGCAACTGAGGAAGATTTGATTGGTTTGAGAACTAATGTGCGTGATAATGAAAGAGTTTATTTGTACCCGACAGTTGCTAATGCGGAAAAATCGCAGGAACTTTTTAAATTAGTAGCGGAAGATGTTAATTATATTTATGATAATCCAACTTTTTATAATACATTATTTAAAAATTGTACGAATGTTATTACGAGGAGAGTTGAAGAGATTTCTGCCTTTAATTTTTCAATAACTTATAAGTCTATTTTGCCAGGATATTTTGATGAGATTCTTTATGAGATGGGTGTGTTTCCAAATAGTAAATTAAATTTTGAGGAATTTAAATCTGTCAATCTTATTCATAATGATCGGGTGGATAATCACAGTGATGATTTTAGTAAGCAAATTAGGGAACACTTTGAAAATTAAGTTTTTTAAAATCTTGTGCTATAATTTTAATATTGTACAATAATTTTTATATTGTATCACTTTTTAATTAAATTAGTTAAATTAAAATAATGGATTCCATTAATAATAAATTGGGTAGTAATTCTGGTAATTTAGACATGGCTAAACCTAATAGAAATATAAATTCTCGTAGATCAGATATGTCAATTGGAAAATCATCAAGTTTTTCACGACAAAATAAAAATAATGTTAAATCAAATATTCAACAACAAACGTCAGAAAAAAAAGTTTTTCAACAAGATATAAATAATAAAAGTGAAGAAGTTAAAAAATCTAAAAAAGCTGTAGTTATTTTAGATAAATTAATATTGGTTAGCGTCTTCATGTTGTTCACAGGACTGCCGTTATTTTTTTTGAATTTAACGTATCAAGGAATCAATTTTGAAAAACAATATTTTTTTTACTTATGGACTTTTATTGGAATAGTGGCATGGGGAGCTAAAAGTATCGTCAAAGGATCTGTAACTATTCGCAGAACGCCATTAGATTTTTCATTGTTAGCTTTTTTAATAATATACGGATTATCAACTATATTTTCAATAGATCGTTATCATAGCTTTTTTGGATTTTTTTCTAGTCCAGTTCAGGGATTTGTGAGTGTCGTGATTATGATTTTGGCATATTATTTGATAATCATGAATATTAATTATTCTCGAGCTAAAATATTGTTGACAACAGTTATTATTACAGGATCTTTTGTGTCTCTTTGGTTTTTCTTTGATATATTGAAAAATGCAATTTCGCCTCAAGTTTTTTCTAAAATACCATTAAATTTTATAGGAATTTCTTTTTCTAGTCTAGCTACTTATTTAGGTATGATGATAATGCTCTTGTTAATTGCACCTTCTTTGATAAATTCTATAAAAAATGATTTTTTTAAAAAAATATTGAATAGTAGTATATTTTTAATTCTGGCAATTAATATTTTTAATATTTCAACTCTTTTCGATTATGTGCGGTGGATTCCATTTCTAATTTCAATTAGTATTTTATTAGTTTTTATTTTAGGGCGAGTGATAAATTTTTCACAAAAAATGTTATATGTTTCAGGGGGGACTTTTCTTTTGTTAATTACATTATTTATAATAGGTAAACCGATTTTTGAAAGCGAGATTTTACCGCAAGAATATTTTGGTCATTATGATTATGAATTAATTTGGCAAATTACTAAAAACTCTATTAAAAATAATCCAATTTTAGGAAGCGGTCCAAGTACGTATGGGTATGATTTTTCTCTTTTTAGTCCACATTCAACTGGGATAAGATTTTATTCAAGTAGGGGACTTTTTGAAAGTTTAGCAACTGTGGGCATTTTAGGCTGTATTAGTATTATTGTGGTTATTCTAACTTACATCGGTTCATTTGTTCACATGTTGAATAAATATGGTGGAAAAAATAAAATAATATCACTAGGTCTTTTTGTTGCGGTAGTTAATATAATATTTACGGCAACTGCTTGGAATTTGGATGGTGGCTTGATAATTTTTGGTGTTTTATTAACAGCATTATCCATTAGAATAGTGCAGAAAGAATCAAATTCAGAAAGTTTAATAAAAACTTTTTCTTTAAAAGCGTCTCCTCAATATGCACTGATGCACTCATTTTTATTTCTTGTGGGTGTAACTGGTATAATTTTTGGCTTTGTTACTTTTAGCAAAATGTTTCTTGTGGATTTGAATGCGGGCAAGACAATAAGAGCACAACAACAGGGAAAGTTAGCGGAAGGTTTAAAATATTTCAGAAAAATAAACGAATCTATTCATAAAGAGGGACGATATTATACCATTGGAGCTCAATACAGTTTGCTTTTGGCGAATAAAAGTTTTCCTGAAAATGACAAACAAGCGGTTCAACATATTAATAACGCCGTGCAGCAAGCTCTTCTTGGAGTGCAAATGATGCCAAACGATGTTTTTGCTAATGAGGTGGCTGGATTTATTTACGAAAGCGGCTGGCAATATATTTCACATAACGCTTTAGAGGAGTCCAGAAATTTTTATAAAAAGTCTTCTGAATTAGAACCGGAAAATCCTTTCTTTTATTTATCGTTAGGAAAAATTGATTTTATAGAAGCACGGTCGATTGAGGCTACTGAAGAGAATTTTGAATTTAGAAAAGGATTGGTAAAAAATGCTCAGGATCTTTTTGAATTAGCGAAGAGTAAGTTTAGTTTGTCAAATCAACATGCTCCAGTTTACTATTATTTATCTACAACTAATGAGTTTTTGGGAGAAATTGATGAGGCAATAAAAAATATGGAGAAAGCGGTTGAAATAAGTAAAATCAGTTTAAATACAAATGATGAAGTAGTTTATAATCAAGTGATGGCTGAACAAATTAATTACGGATTTAACTTGGCTCGCTTATTGCAAATCAGAGGTGCTGACAAGAATAATAAAAATGCTCAAGGGGATAATGAAAAAGCAGAAAGTTTATTTAAACAAATTTTGGATGTGAACGCTGATGAAATTAATGTTTTATTGAGCTTGGGAGTACTTTATGAAAGTGAGGATCGTTGGGATGAGGCGATTGTTCAATATAATAAAGTTCTCAAGGTTTTGCCTGATGATGCTCCAGCTAGAGAAAATGTTCAGAAACTTATTAATGATTTAAATGTGAAAAAACAATCTTCTCAGAATGATGGTGCAGAGAGTAATTTAAATGAAGATATTAATCGTTAATTTACACTTAGATGTAATTGCTTGTTCGAGATTTTGAATAAATTATTTTTGATATGTTGTAGTGCAACATTTCTACATTAAAAAACAAAACAATTTTTCAGAAAAATATGTTTGTAGTGGTTTGCCAATGGCAAATCCAAAAAGCCCGTGCGGCGAGCACAAAAAAACTTTTCCTTGAATTCAACAATTTAAAGCCCC
>JAGLWU010000054.1 GCA_023133275.1 Candidatus Moraniibacteriota bacterium | reverse complement strand
TAAAAAGTGATTCTTATTTCATTTACAATATAATCATATAGACTGAAGGCTCTTTTGTCAATACGCTAAATTTTACCCCTCCAACCCAACAATCTTCCCAACCTCAATTCCCATATCAACCAACCTATTCGCATACCCCCACTCATTATCATACCAAGCCACCACCTTCACCAAATTACCACCCACCACTTTCGTAAAAGCTAAATCCACAATTGCAGAACGCTCATCACCAATAAAATCACCAGAAACCAAAGGCTCATCCGTAACCCCAATAATCCCCTTAAAATCACCAGCTGATGCCTCGATTAAAGCATTATTAACCTCCTCAACCGTAACATCCTGTTTCAAAACAAAAGTAATATCAGAAAAAGAAACATTAATCGTAGGTACTCGCACTGCCATTCCATCAAATTTACCCACCAAATCAGGAATAACTTTAGTCGTCGCAATCGCCGCTCCAGTCGTAGTCGGAATCATATTTTGAGCAGCTGCTCGACCCTTTCGCAAATCTTTCGCTGGAGAATCTTGCAACTTCTGTGTTGAAGTATAAGAATGAATAGTCGTCATCAAAGATTTTTCCACACCAAATTTATTATTAATCACTTCCATAACTGGTGCAATACAATTAGTCGTACAAGAAGCATTTGAAATAACTTTAGGAGATTTTTCATCTGGCTTGCGAACACCCAACACAAAAGTTTCAACATCCCCTTCGCCTTTTGCTGGTGCACTTAAAACCACCCGCTTTGCACCCGCATCAATGTGATCATAAGCTGCTCCATCTTTCACAAAAAAACCTGTACATTCCAAGACCACATCAACATCATATTCATCCCAAGGTAATTCAGCTGGATTTGGCTCAGCGAAAACTGGATATTCTTTTCCATCGACTGTAATTGAATTTTCAGAATAAGAAATATCTTTATCGTAATTTCTAAAAACACTATCATGTTTTAATAAATAAGATAAAGTTTTATTATCAGTCAAATCATTAATCGCCACTACTTCACAATTTTCCTTCTCAGATAAAATTTTAAAAGCCGCTCGACCAATTCGCCCAAAACCATTTATCGCAATTTTTATTTTCATATATTTTATTATTACTTATTTAAAAATTTTAATTACTAAAAATCTCTAATAGATTCTTTTAAATTATACCAAGAAATAAAACTAATTGAAAATCTAAAAAAATAACAGTGCTCGCCGCACGGGCTTTTTAGGGTTTGCCATTGGCAAACCCCTACAATTTTTTATCATTCAAATATCCTGTCATTCTGAACGTAATAAAATTTTTGTAAAAAATTTTATGGAGTAAAGAATCTCCCACGGAAAATCACAAAACTCCAAACCTATTCAAGTATAGCCTCTGACAAAATCATTTCATTTTTAAATGTAAAAACGTTGCACCGCAACATTTCAGAAAATAAAAAGAGACTTGTCTCATAACAAGTCTCTAAAAAATCTTACCTATTCCCAGCTCTTCTTGCAGTAAACTTATTAACCCGAGAAGCTATCTTCTTTCCTTTCGCCACAGGCTTATTAACACCACATGGTTTAACTTTACCTTTTTTCGCTGAACATTTTTTTTGAGTCATATTTTTGTTTTAAAAAATTAAAAATATTATTTTAACAACCTAGAACCAAGATTTATCATAAAACCATCACTTATACAATATTCACTTTTACTTCTACAATAAGAATTACTAATATGCCAAGTTCCTTGTGATTTTCGTTCTGTACTATATGGTTTATTTTTATTAAAAACACAAAGACCATCTTCTTCAATTAAAAAATCTTTTGCGAGATTTAAAACTTTCTTTTCTTCTTGTTCTAAATCAGTACCTAAATAATTGTAACTAAATTCAGATAAGTTATTATTTATATTAGAACAATCTTTAAAATAATGCTTAACATTTTCTATATTTAAATCAATCAAAATACTAATTATAAAAATACTTAAAAGTATAAATAAAATCATTATTAAAAGATATTTTATCTTTCTAAAAAAATATTTCATAATTTTTATTTAATTCAACATCTGCACCAACCTCGCAAAAACCTCAGGATTTAAACTAGCACCACCAATCAAAACACCTTGAACATAAGTATTATGACAAATATCAGAAACATTATCCGGACTAACACTACCCCCATAAAGAATTCTAATCTGACTAGAAACTTCTTGATTATAAGTTTTAGCAACTATATTTCTAATGAATAAAACTACTGTATGAATTTCCCCTATCGTTGGAGTTTTTCCGCTACCGATCGCCCAAACTGGCTCATAAGCAAAAACAATTTTACTAAATTCTTCAGCAGTTAAATTGTCTGCAATCAAATTAATCTGATTTTTAATGTTCTCCATTTCATCTCCACCATTTTCAACATAGCCGACACAAACAATAGGAATTAAATCTGTCCGCAAAGCCATTAAAACTTTACGCATAACATTTTCATCATTTTCAAGATTGTACTCTCGCTTTTCGCTATGTCCTAAAATTACATATTTTCCACCTAATGAAGAAATTGTCTTCGGCGAATTATTTCCAGTGTAACTTCCGTGCAATTCCCAAAAACAATCCTGTGCACCAAACTCAACTGGCAACTTTCCAACCACATGAACAAAGTGATCTAAATGTGCAATCGGCGGACAAAAAACAATTTTATTTTTATTTTCTTTACTTAATTTTTTAAAAACTTCATAAGTCCGCAAGCAATATTCATCACGTTGCGACACAGTTTCTAAATTCATCTTCAAATTTCCCACAATTAATTTATTCATAAAAAAATTTATTTTATTATTTTATTAAATTTTATTTTCCAAAAACAAACTGAGGAAAAAATAAAGTTATAATGGTTACTAAAATACCAGCGATAACTGATCCCACCGCCAAAAGAGGAATTGCTTTTTTAAAAGGGACATCAAAAATGGAAGCTGCTACTGCTCCGGTTACGATTCCTGTAAGAGGTAATGGAATAGCTACAAAAGTTATCAAGGCAAAAGCTCCCCATTTTTCAAATTTTTCAACATTTTTTGTTTGAATTCGGTGAATATATTTTTTCCAAATTTTATTCAACCATTCAACTTTTTCTAAGAAAAAATCAAATATTTTATCTACAAAGATAAATGTTAAAGCTCCAACTAGGACATTACCTAGAACAGATAAAATAAAAGCTGTCATTGGTGCCATTTTGAAAGTTAAAATTGCTATTGGAATTGATGCTCTTAATTCTGTAATAGGAATCATTGCTAATAAAAATGTCGCCCATTCATGTGGTAAATTCGAAACTGATTCTATTATTATTTCTTTCATTTAAATTTTATTAATTTAATATTCTTACTAACTTACAAAACTTGAAAATATTTTAACATGTATTTTTTAAATAAAGACTTATGGAATTCCTAATATTTCCTCCAGTAAGCCCTCAATTTTATTTCTTCCCTTCTTTAATAAATCAATCTCTTTCTCATCTTCAATTCTTTCAATTTGCCAACCTATAAATAAAGGAATGTACCAAATCAAAGAAACAAATCGCCTATCAATTTTATCATTTAAATCTAACTCAACATCTTCCAATAATTGTATTAATTTATTCAATCTATCATTATCAAAAACTCCCCCTCTAAGTCTTCCAAAAAAACCTGAAAGTTCCCATTCTTTTTCTATTAATTTTGAAGCGTCCTTAGTATTCATATTTTTTATAAATTACCTCTACAAACTATCCCTCAAAAACTTTGCCGCATCTTCTGGTGAAATCGGTACAATCTCAATATCCGTTGCAAACTCAAACCCAGCATACAAATGAGTCCTCGGAAAAATATCAATATGGAAATTATAATTCGGATATGCCTTACCATCACACGGAGCCGTATGAATATAATAATTAAAATCAGGATCCTCCAAACCATTGTACAAAGTTCGCAAAGAAACAGACAAAACTTCAGCTAACGATCGCTCTTGTTCAGTATTAATCCGTTCAAAATACGGTTGCGGTTTTTTCGGCATAATTCTAATCTGAAAAGCCCGATCAGACGCAAACGGACAATACGCTAAAAACTCCTCATTTTCATAAATTACTCGTTCACCTTTTTTTAATTCATATTCAACAATTAATTCAAATAAATTTCTTTTTGTACTTTTATAATATTTTTCACTTGCCTCAATTTCTCTCATCACTGCCGATGTTACTACTGGTAAAGCAATAATTTGAGAGTGAGGATGGATGACTGAAGCTCCTGCTTTTTTTCCATGATTGTGAAAAATTGTAACACTTTTAATATCTTTTTTTCTCATCAGGGAAATATAACGTTCTCGATACGCATCAATCACTTCAGCTAATTCGTAAATATCTAAAAGTGAAAATGTTCTTTTTCCATCCCGAGTTAAAACTATTTCATGATTACCTGTCGCCGTCAATGCAGGATAAAAATTTTCTGAAACGTCTTTTAACTCCTCGCCACTTTTAACAACTGGAAATTTATTTGGAAATACTCGAGTTGTCCATTCACCATTATCATCAGAATAAATTAAAGTGTCTTTTTCTTGACCACTTTTTTCTAAATCATAAAAAACATCTGTCTTTTCATCGTATTCTACTTTTTTTTCTTCTGTTTTAAATTGATGAGGTCGCTTTCCTCTGTTTTTTGCAATAATTACCCATTCATCTCGAAGAACATTATATCTAAGTTCAGACTGTCCTGAATCTATTTTTTTATGTGCTATTTTTATTTTTTCTTCCATATTTTTATTTTTATTTTTTTGAAAAATCTATTTTTGATTTTCTAATTTTTGACATTTAGACATTTTGACTTTCTCACCATTTTTGTAACAATTATTTTTGTCTTTTGCATAAAAAATTCTATCTAAAACCTCAAAAGTCTCAGTGTCTGCATTTTCCATTTTTTTAAGATGATAAAAAACATTATTTTTATCTTTTCCATATTCATAATCCAAAGATTTAAAAGTTTTAGGATCAGCATCTTGCAAAATAAACCATTCATAATAAACGTTATTTTTATCTGTACCGTGATATTCACTTAATACCTTAAAACTTGTTAAATTCACATTCCTTATTTTAATATATCTAGGAGATGGATTATCAACTAAATCCATAGGAGGGGTTACTTTTATATACACACTAAACAAACTTCTGTAATAATTTTTACCAATATTAAATTTAAGATTTATAATTACAATAAAAGTTATAAATAAAATAAATATAACAATTTTGTATTTTTTAAAAAATTTCTTCATAAACAAAAATTTCTATTTTTTAATCTCCTCAATATCCTTATTCAATTTATAAACCCCAAAAATCACATTCTTTTTCACTGTAAATAAATCCCTCAAAGTCTCAAAATACCCTTTCAATCCAACCAAACTATCACCCTTATCAATCCATTCAACTGGAACTTCAGAAATTTTATAACCAAGTTTTTTACCGATCATTAAAATCTCAAAATCAGTCCCCCACGTATCAATCACCATTCGAGGAAAAATATCCTTAACCGCATCCTCCGTCAAAGCCTTAAAGCCACATTGTGTATCTTTAATTCCCCACAATCCAGTTACTGCCTGAATTAATAAATTTCCTGTATCACCAAATAATTCTTTCCATTTTGGTTGATGAACTTTAATTTCAGTTTCCGCTAAATCTCTTGACGCAATCACAATTTCAACACCTTCATTAAATTTAGGTAAAAAACGATCAAACATTTCAATCGGAGTTGCTCCGTCCATATCAGTAAACATTCTAATTTTTCCCTCAGCAGCCAACATTCCCTCACGCACAGAATATCCTTTTCCTTTATTTTTCGCCCGATCAATAATTTTAATATTTTCTAAATTTCTAGTTTTCTCTCGCACTAAATCTGGTGTTCCATCAGTCGGACCATCCAAAACTATAATAACTTCAAAAGATTGCTCTAATTTGTTAAAATAATTTACAATTGAATTTAAGTTGTTTTCCATGTCTTCTGGTTTACTCGCCTCGTTGTATGTTGGAATAATCACGGAATAAACTGGTTTTGTATTTTGCATAATATGGTTTTAATTTAATTTTTATTTGCTACTTTTATTTTACTAGATTTTTGCGATTGTGGGAAGTTTTATTTTGTTAAATATAGTTTTGGTAATCATTCATCTTAATCCACAAACCCCCAGAAATGTCATTCCGGAAAATATATTTTCTTTTCGAACGAAGTGAGAAATTAGAAAATAATTTATCCGGAATCTATACTTTGAACTTTCTTAAATCTAACAGTATAGATTCCGGATAGACTAATTTGTATTCAATCGCTACGCTCTTGAACAAATTATGTCTTCTGGAATGACATAACCTAAAATTTTTTAAAAAATTTTAAAAATAAATAACCCTAACTATTTATTATCCAAATAACTCTGCAATAAAATTCTCGCCGCCTCAGCATCATCTTTTGAATCTAATTTCTTAACTTCTTGAGCTTTCAAATTAGTCTGAGCCTCCCGAGTTGAAAACATTTCCTCCGTAAAAATAATTTCAATATCAAATTTATTTTTCAATTCTTCACTAAAAAATCTAATTTTTTTCTCATTATCACTTTGAATTTTGTGAGCTGAAAGACCAATTACAACTTTTTCTATAGAATATTCATCAATGATTTCTGCTAAATTTTTCCAAATATTTTTATCATTCAAAACAACTTGATTAGCAAAAGCCATCCGCATTTCTTCATCCGCAATCGCCAACCCTATTTTTTTTTCACCCCAGTCTATTCCTAAGTACATAAATTATTTCTTTTTAGCTAAATCAATTTTTTTATCCATAGCATTTAAAACCTTTGGTCCAATATCCTTAACCCATTGGGCAGTCTTATAATCCAAATTCTCACCATGAACAACTTTATTTAAAACATTAATCATATCTCTTAAAGCATTTTTTTCATCATTATTAATAATTTTTCTTTCAAATAAATCTCTCATAATCCAACTAATACTAGTACGTCTAGACATAACTATCCCCTGCCCTCTATCAATTTCATATATTTCTTTTAGCTTTTTTTCTAGTTCTATCCTTAAACTTACCAACGCTAATTGAGGATTCTCATTAGCAATTTCAATAAAAGCATATTCCTTATTCTTTTTATTAACTAAATTATCATTAGCTAAACCAACATTTTTTATTTTATTACCTATTTGCTCTAACTCTTGAAATTCAAATTTTAAACCACCTGGTAATTCTAATGATTTAAACAATGGAAACAGCCAAGGAATCACTGCAATAATTAATAAACTGATTGTAATAGAATCTATTTTTATATCAGGGAAAATAAGATGTCCTAAAATAAAAATAAACGAAATAACTGTTATTACTATTTGAATTTTTCTAATTTCTTTCATAGTAAAAATATATAAATTTAAACACTCGTCAAAATCTCACACCCATTCTTTGTAACCAAAATTGTATTTTCCCAATGAGCACTCAATTGCCCATCATTTGTAACATAAGTCCAACCATCACTCGCCACTTTCACTCCAAAAGTCCCCTCATTAATCATCGGCTCCAACGCTAAAGTCATTCCTGCTTTCAATTCAAAATCATAAAAATGCTTTCCAAAATAATTCGGAATTTGCGGACTTTCATGCAACTCTTGACCAATTCCATGACCAACCAAATCCCGCACTACCGAATAACCTTTACTCTCCGCATACTTTTGAACAGCTTTAGAATAATCCGACATTTTAGCTCCATCTTTAATCGCTTTCAATCCAGCTAATAAAGATTTACAAACATATTTCATTATGTCTTTTTTTTCCTGACTAACTTCTCCCACGCAAAAAGTTCGAGCCATATCTGCATGATAACCATTTTTTTTCAACCCAATATCAATTTTCACCAAATCACCATCCTGAATAATTTTTTTCTCAGTTGGAAAACCGTGAACTACTTCCTCATTCAGCGAAAAACAAATTGTGTACGGAAAAGGATCTCCTGACTCCTCGCCATAATTTTTAAAAGACGGCACAGCACTATACGAACGAATTTGCTCTTCCGCAAAATCGTCTAACTCCTTGCCGCTAACTCCAACCTTAACTTTTTTTTCTAAATCCGAAACGATACTTGCAAGAATTTTCCCATTTTCTCTCATTATTTTTATTTCTCGACTAGTTTTGATAATGTTCATAATTTAATTTGTAATTAAACAGTAAATTTACTTCTTCATTAATTTAACATACAATTCTCTCATCAACCTAACATCATCCAAAGAATTGTGCAATTGAAAATCATCCAAATTTATACCAAACTGTGCAAAAAAAGTTTTCTTTTCAGCACTAATTTCACGTGCTGGATTTAGACCTAAACCGAAAAGTATCGATGCAAAATCAATCGGAATTCTGTGAATTGGTTCTTCTTCACCGTCGAATAAATCGTGCCAAAAAGCCATGTCATACTGATTGACTGTCGCTACTAAAAAAGGTTCACTTTTTCCACAAAACTCTCGAATTTGTTTTTTCATTTCCTTGCGAGAAACTGATTCTCCTTTTAAATAAGGTTCGACATTTTCCCGTGTCCAATCACTCATGCAAATATCGTTATATTCCAATTCTAAGTATAATTCTTTTTTTCCGTCTAATGATATCATTCCGATTGACATTAATTCGCCTTTTAAAACGCCTGAGCAAGTAAATTCTGCGTCAAAAAAAACGATATCGTCTGAAAATGGTTTAAATTTTTGCATAAACTTTATTTTTTTAAATTTTACCATTAATTTCATTTTCTAGCCTATCCAAAAAATCCTTAGAAAACTTTAACCTATCTTTTGCAATTTCTTTAGCTTTGTCAGTATGTAAAAACTTTAAAATATGTTTATCTTTTGTTTCATAATTAATTTGAGGACTATGTTTTGTTTTATTCTGAATTCTGCCATTTATTTTTCCTCCCATATTTTCTTTTGCATATTCTTCAATATCTACTTTTCTATAAAGATTTGCATTATTTTTTCCAACCCAAGCAAATGCCCTAGCTATACCTATTGCACCGACAATTTCTAATTTATCTGCATCAAAAACAATTTCAGCCTCTTTTGTTTTTGGCTTATTTCCAGTTCTATATCTATGAGAAACTATACAATCTTGAATATGTTTTACTTTATCTTCTGAATACCCTAATTTTTCTAAGATTGACTTTGCCATTTTAGCACTCTCAATTGCATGATCAGTTTTACCAGTCGAATCTTCGATTTCTTTTTTACCTCCAATGTCATGCAATAAAGTAGCTATTTTTATAACTTCTAAATCAATATCTTCGTTTTTTGATAAAGTAAGAGCTAAATTATGAACTCTCATTACATGATCAAAGTTATGAGCAGAGCAAGAAACCATATATTCTTTTGCAATTTCTTTTATTTTTTCAATATTATTCATACTTTCAAAATTTATTCTAAAAAAGTTATACTCCTATATTAAACCCTATTCAAAATAATATCAACCAAAAACTAAAACAAAGATGGCTGTTGAGCTTCTGGAAAAAATACCTTTTCTAATAAATCACTTTTACATCTCACAAACTCATTTTCAATTTCCAAAATAATCGGCAAATGATCCGACCCAACACAATTCTCAATTTTTGAATCAATGACATTATTTATCAAATTTTCCGTAACCAAAAAATAATCCAATCGAACATCCGCATGAGGCAATCCTAATTTAAAATTTTCAAGCCAAGAATATTTTCTCTTTTCAGGATATAAAAATCTAAAACTATCAACAAAACCCGAATCCAAAATATTCTGCAAACCAATCCTTTCACCAAAAACTTTTTTTCTAAAATTAGCGTTCTCAAGAAAATGCTCGTGATGTTGCAAATCCAAATCAGAGCCTAAAACATTCAAATCACCGCAAACAATTACTTTTTTATCTACCGACAAATTTTTTAAATGTTTCAAAAAACTTACATCCCAAATTTCTTTCCTGTAATCTAATCTCGATAAATCCATTTTAGAATTAGGTGTATAAACATTCACTAGAAAAAAATCAGAAAATTCCACCGTAATCACCCGACCTTCTTTATCAATATTTTCGATACCAAAATTATGAGAAATTGGTTTCTGTTTTGAAAAAATCGCTGTACCAGAATAACCATTTTTCTCCGCAAAATGATAAAAGTGAAAAGGAAATTCTTTCAAAACTTCTGGTAACTTTTCATGTGAAGTTTTTATTTCCTGAACACAAAAAATATCTGGATTGTGTTTTTCTAAAAATTTAAAACAATCACATTTCTCTTTCCAAGAATTTATTCCATTTATATTCCAAGATATTATTTTCATAATTAAAAGAAAAAATTAAATTTATAAAAATTATTTTCCAAAATCATGCCCCTGTTTTTTCAAAATCCCAAAAACATAACCATCTTGATCCTCCTCGCCAACATTAGCATTAAGCTTTTCTAAAATTGAATGCAAATATTTTTTAGCTTCTTTAGGATTATCAGAATAAGATGTAAGTTCTAATTCAATAAAAACACCGTAATCTTTTACTTCATCAATTGCAATTTCCACGTCACCAAACTGCCAAATGCTTCTAAATTTATCAACAACTATTATTTCTTTATACTCAAGAACTTTCAATATTTTAAACAAAGACTTCGAATCATCAATTCTCGTTTCATATTCATCAAAATATTCAACTTTATTTGAATTTTCTGGATGACAATGTTTATAGGTAAAAAAATCACCTTTTTCAGATTCACGAATTCTTAAATATTGATATGGATGATTTGCGTCTAAAAAATCTTTGTGAGCTGGCGTGTAATAAGTATCTTTTTGACGTAATTTTTCAGCTTTAATTTCAACATTTTTATTTAAAAATTTTTCAAGCTCTTCCTTGTTATATAAAGGTAATTTAATTTCTATTTCAATATCTTTATTTGCCATATTTTTCAACTTTTCAATTTATTTTTCATTCTCTTTTTATTTTTTTCATATTGATATTTTCCGATAATCACAATTTTATATTAACACAACAAAGAACATTAACCAATTTAAAATAATAAAATCTAACTCCTATAAATACCATTCTTCACATCTTATTTTCCAGTTAAAATAAAAAATAAACTAAAAAAGCCCGTGCGGCGAGCACAATTTTTTACTAACCATATCAATAAATCAATAAATTTGCTACAATTAACTCATGCAGCAAGAACCCAAAAAATATTTAATTTCAATAATCCCATTGACAAGAATCTCTTTAATTAGAGATCAATTTTTTTATTACTTAGCAGAAAATCCCGTGCCGAAAGGAACTTTATGCGAAGTCCCATTTGGCTACCGAAGAATTAAAGGAATAGTTTTAGAAAGTAAAACCGATTTTCAAAGAGTTGGCGGGATGAGATTAAAAAGAATTAACAAAATTTTGAACGAAAAATTTTTAACAGAAGAGCAATTACAATTAGCTCAATTTATTTCCGAATATTATTTATGTCCTTTGGGAATTGTTTTGAAACATTTTCTCCCCACTCAAGCTAAATCTCGAAAAAAAGAAGCTGATTCCGAAAAATCACAAGCAGAAATACAAAAAGCAATTTTATCAAATCAAAGAATTATTGATAAAATTATTAATTCACAAAATACTTCAAAATCATTTATTTTAAAAGTTGAGCCAAATGATGATAAAGAAAATTTTATTTTAAATTTAATTCAACAAGAAATTAAAAATCATCATTCAAACTCAAATAAACAGGAAGAAAATAAACAAATTTTATATTTACTTCCCGAAGTTTCTCAGACATTAGAAATTGAGCAAAAATTACTAAATCATTTTTCAAAAGAAAATGTTGTTTTACTTCACAGCAAAATAACTAAAGGTCAGTTTTTTGAAAATTGGGAAAAAGTTCGAAACGGTCAAGCTAAAATAATTATCGGAACACGTGCCGCTCTTTTCACTCCTTTTAAAAATTTATCATTAATAATTACCGATAATCACACTGACATTTCTTACAAACAATGGGACATGAATCCTCGTTACGACACTCGCACTTTAGTTTTAAAATTGAGTGAATTATTTAATTGTACAAATTTAAATATTTCAACTTTTCCCCGCACGACTGATTATTTTCATGCTACTGAAAAAAATGAAAATGATACTACTTTACTAAATTTAAAAAGTGAACAGAATTTTTCAACAAAAATAAATGTTGTTGATATGAAAAAAGAACGTTGGAAAAAACGTTACTCGCCTATTTCTCAAGAATTAGAATTTAAATTGCATAATATTTTAAATAAAAAACAACAAGCATTACTATTTATAAATCGCCAAGGATTGTCCGCTTTCTCCATTTGTCTGAAATGTAAAACTCCTCTTAAATGTCCTCAGTGTCAGCGAGCTTTAATTGGAAAAAAAGACGGTGCATTTCATTGCCTGCACTGTAATTATTCAACTGATATTTTCCCAAAGTGTAATAAATGCTCTTCACTAGAATTTAATAACATTGGAACTGGAACAGAAAAAATTGAAACAATATTAAAAAAAATATTTCCTAAAGCTAAAATTACTCGAATTGATCAATCAGTTGCTAAAAAATTTAGTGAAGTTAAAAAAACACATAATCGTTTTTCTCAAGGTAAGATTGATATTTTAATCGGAACTCAAATGATTATGGAAGGTTGGAACAGTCCAAATTTAACATTAACTTCAATTCTTGATATGGATAATTTAACGAGCTTGCCTGAATACGACGCTCAGGAAAAATCTTTTTCTTTTTTACTTAGCCTTTTAAATAAAGTTTCAAAAAAAAATAATGGTGAACTTTTAATTCAAACTTTCAACGAATATAATCCTATTTTTGAAGCGATGAAAAAATCTGATTTTGAAAAAATATATAGCAATGAATTAGAAACTAGAAAAGCACTTTCTTATCCGCCATTTTCTCGTTTAATTAAATTGGTTTACCGATCATCTAAGCAAGAAGATGTTGAAAAAATAACTAAACTAGTTCATGCAAAAATTCAAGAAAAAATTTCTAAAAATAATTTTATAATTATTACACCTCCTCACGCACCTTTGTTGAATAAAATCCGTACTCAATATCGCCAACAAATTATTATTAAATGTAAAAAAAATGAATTGCCAAAAAGTTTAGTTGATGAACTTAAGAAATTAGATTCTAAATGGATTGTAGATATTGATCCTATT
>JAGLWU010000053.1 GCA_023133275.1 Candidatus Moraniibacteriota bacterium | reverse complement strand
GGGTTTAGGGCTTTGATTGTTTTTGAGATTGTTTGGAAGTCGGGTGAGTTTTAGAAAACTATTAAAAAACCACTAGTTTAGACTGGTGGTTTTTTAATTTTAAAATTTTTATTTTAACTGTAATCCAGAGTCGGCTTGTAGGGTTTTATAATTCTCAAGACTTTTTTCTTTTTCTATTTTACTCATTTTTTTCCAACGATGGGTTGTTGCTAGGGCAATCATAGTAGCATTGTCTAAACAGTAGGTAAGAGGAGGCACAGTAAAATCAATACCAAACAATTCTTCGTTTATAGCTTTTTTTAAATCAGATCTCAATTTTTTATTCGCACTAACACCGCCAGCTAAAATAACAGATTTTACAGAAAATTCTTGAGCAGCTTTCACAGTTTTTTTAATCAAAACTTCAGTGGCAGCTGATTGAAATTCGTGAGCTATTTTGTTAATAAAATTTTTGGGCAACGCATCTTTTTCAGAAAGATTATTTTTTTCTCGAAACATTTTTACAGCATAAAGTGAAGCGGTTTTTAATCCAGAAAAAGAAAAATTATAATCTTGAGAATTTAACATTGGACGGGGTAGTTTAATATCGTCAAATTCAGAATTTTTTTCATTTTCAAATTTCTCAGCTTTTTTATCGATGATTGGACCACCTGGGTAACCTAATCCTAACATTCGAGCCACTTTATCATAGGCTTCACCAACAGCATCGTCTTGAGTTTCGCCGACAATTTTGTATTGTAAATGATCTTTCATTAAAACTAATTGAGTGTGTCCGCCAGAAACGACAAGTGCTAAAGCAGGAAATTTAATTTCAGTATTTTCTGTCCAGTTGGCGTAAATATGTCCTTCAATGTGATGAATTCCCAAGAGTGGTTTTTGCCAAGCGTGGGCGAGTGATTTTGCTGTTGTTACACCGACAAGGAGAGCGGGAATTAATCCGGGACCTTGAGTTACAGAAATTAAATCAATACCATCTTTGATCATTTCGGCTTTTTCGAGGGCTTCTTTTAAAACTGGTAAAATATTTTTTGTGTGTTCGCGGGCGGCAAGATTTGGCACGACACCGCCCCATTTTGCGTGGAGTTCTATTTGTGATGATACGATGTTGGCGAGAATTTCTGTTTTGTTATTTTCTGATTTTACGATTGCGATTGCTGTTTCGTCGCAAGATGTTTCGATTGATAGGATGTTCATTTTGGTTAGAATTATGAATTTAGAATGAATTTTTTAGTTATTAGGTTTCTATAATTAATTTTAATTTTTCAAGAACATCCTGAGTAAAAGAATTTGTTAATTTGCCTTGTTTAACTGATTCTAAATAAGTTAATTCTGTTTGATTATTTTTTATTTTTTTGTAAGTATATTTAACTAAAAAAGTTTTGTTTTCTAATTTAAAAACGTTATTTATTTTGTATTCTGTGACTCGAGACTCATTCCAATGATCTTTTCTTCGGCTTTTATATATAGTGCCTAATTTAAGCGGAAACTCATTTGCAACTTCTTCATCGACAAAAGGAACCCATAAATGAGTATTTTTTGGATTAGTTGTAAATGTAAAAACCTCATCGATTGGTTTTTTAATTGTAATTTTAAATTTTTTTTCTTGCATATTTTTAATTTTAAAATATTATGATTTTATGTGGGGGATTCTTCACTACGTAAATTTTTTTACAAAAAATTTACTTCGTTCAGAATGACGCGAAACCTTTAAATTTGTGTATCATAGCCCGTGCGGCGAGCACTTTTTTAATTTCTGGTTGTGTAAATGATTAAAAGCGTGTTACTCTTAAAATGGCTAAATAATCAAGTTTTTTATGAATTTATTGAATGATAAAAATTTAAAAGTTGCTCGAAATTCTAATCAGACTGATGAGGAAATTATAGCATTGGTTCAGGCGGGAAAGCAAGTTTTTTTTGATGTGATCATTGAACGTTATCGGGATAAATTATTTTTTTACATTATGCGTTTTGTGAAAAATGAGGACGAGGTGAAGGATGTTTTGCAAAATGTTTTTATAAAATCTTTAAAGAATGTTGATTCATTTGATTGTGATAGGAAATTTTCTTCATGGATTTATCGGATTGCACATAATGAGGCAGTGAATTGGGCGACGCGGAAAAATAAAAGGATTGTTTCAATTGATGATTTGGGTGTGCAAGATAGTAATTTTTTGGTGAGTGATGATTTTGATGTTTCAATGGAGAAGTGGTTTCATTTGGAGTTAAAGGATGTGATGCGGGAGGCAATTTCTAAGTTGCCTGAAAATTATGCGGAGGTGATTCGGATGCGTTTTATTGATGATATGTCGTATAAGGAGATTAGCAATGTTTTGGGTAAACCGGTGAATAGTGTTGGAACTTTGGTCAGACGAGCGAAAAAGAGGTTGTTGGGGATTGTGATTGATTCGGAGAAGTTATGAATTGTTTGTTGACGTATTAATTTTTAAATGCTAATTTTACTATTAGAGGTATAAATGTTCTTGAATTAAAAAAAGGAGTATTTGTAATGACAATTACTTTTATGATAAAAAATGATGCGGAGTGGTATGATAAGATGTTCTTTGTATTGAGTTGCATGGCACTTTTGCTTAAACTAAAGCACTATAATATTACTTATCAATATGAAAAAAAAGAGGAGGATGGATATATAAAATATACATTTACTTTTTCTGAGGATGCTGATAGGGGGGTTATAGATGCTCTCATTAAAGAATGTAAGCTCTGTTAATTTTGCATTGGCTATGTAGCTCGATTTTTATTTTCGGGCTTTTTTATTTCCAAACGCACAATCTATTTAGTCCAGCTAAATCTTTTTTAAATATAATTTCAGCATTAGGAAAATAGTTTTTAATTTTTTTAGTTAAATAATTTGTTTGTTCAGGACTAATTTCAAAATAAACAGTAAAAACTTTTTTATTATTTTGATCGCAAATTTCTTTTATTTCTTGAATTAATCTATCGTAATGATTCAAGCCTTCATCATTCGACCAAAGTGTGGTAGCAGGTTCAAACTTTAATGCTTTCGATTTTTCTTTTTTTAACAAATCATTTTTAAAATTCTCGTTGACGTAGGGAAGATTGGCAATGAGAATAATTTCTTTTTCAGCATTTTTAATTTTTTCTTTTAACTTTTTATTTTTCAGTAAATCAGATTTGTAAAATTGAATGTTATTTTTAACTTTGTGTCGAGTGGCATTTTTTTTTGCAACTTTCAAAGTTTTTTTCGAAATATCGGTAGCGATAAATTTAAAATCATTTTTTTTCAATTCTCGTAATTCTTTTGCTAAAGTTATCGGAATATTTCCGCTTCCAGTTCCGATGTCTAAAATTAAATAATTTTTATTTTCATTATTTTCCACTTGTTCTAAAACATTTTCAATAATTAATTCAGTTTCTGGGCGGGGAATTAAAGTATTTTTATTCACGAAAAAAGCTCTTCCGTAAAATTCTTTTTCTTTTGTTAAATAGGCGAGGGGAATATTTTTCTGTCGTTTTTTTAAATTGTTTTCTATTTTTTTTATTTGCCAAAAGTTCAATTTATATTCTGGATGAGCGGTAATGAAAGATCGATTTTTGTTTAGTTCATGGGAAATTAATAATTCGATTTCAGGCAGGTTTACTTTTTCGTGCCATTTTTTTAATAATTCTTGAATGTTCATATTTTTTATAATTAGTTTGCAGGGAATAGTTAGTAGATTAATTTTAAAATTTTAAACCCTAAAAGTCTGTGTGGCGAGCACTGTTTTTTTCTAAAAATGATTTAATTTTTTTAGGGACTTGACAAAAACGTGATTTTTGATATAATGATATGTTTTAATCTTGTGATTGAAAATTGAAATGAAAATTGAAAATTTCTTTCAGTTTTAAAATTTATATTTACTTAATTAAATTATCTTATGAATAAAATAAGTTTGACATTTGTTACTATCATTGTGGGAGTTCTGTTGGTTATGGTTTTTTTGCAAATGGAAAAGCCAGCTTTTGAAATTGAAAATCAATTTATTATTGTGCCTCAAAATTCAATTGCGGCGAGTGATATGGATCACATCATTAATAATATAGTAAATATAGCTAGTGAGCAACAAAATAGTGATATAGTTCAGAA
Organism: Candidatus Moraniibacteriota bacterium; assembly: GCA_023133275.1. Classification (GTDB taxonomy): domain Bacteria; phylum Patescibacteriota; class Minisyncoccia; order Moranbacterales; genus JAGLWU01. The sequence goes on along the minus strand of JAGLWU010000053.1, from coordinate 6,259 downwards.
AAAAAGAGCGATGGTGCAAGTTAAACAATTGGATGATGCGAGTATGTTTCAGATTTTTGTGTTAGCTCAAAGTGAAAAAGATGTTGAAGAATTGAATGAACAAGTTATTTATAATGTCTTAAAAGATGTTTCTAAATATTATGACACTAAGACAGCTATTAATATCAAACTTATTGACAGTAGCAAAAATGACAAAAATATTTTGAATGGAATTTTGCCGATTGTTTTTTGGGCTTTAGTGGGAATTTTGGTGAGCATTTTAGTTGTGATGATTGTTGAAGTTGTTACTCCTCAAAATAATAGAAAAGTTAATGCTGATTTTAAAAATACGATGAATGTTGATCCTGAAAGAGTAAAAAATTTAGTTAACGAAAAGGGAACGGCTCCAGTTTACGATTTGCAAAGTGCTGTTAATTCTGATTATGAATTTAACTCATTTCAAAATGAAAAAACAGAAGATGTTCCTGACGTGAAGCAACAGTTAAATCAAGAGGGAGAAGTGAATGTGACGGCTGATGCTGACGAAAATTTACCCGTGGAAGAAATTGCGGAAGAAAATGAAAAAAATATTATTAAAGAAATTGAAAAGCCTGTTGTTGAGCAAATTCAGTCCAATTCAAATAATATTTCGACTAGTCGTTCGGGTGCACCAAGTAATTTGCCCGTGGCTGAATTTAACGCGGAAAATAATTCTCCAGATTCTGTAAATGTTCCAACAACTGAAAATAATTTGGAGAATGGTGAGCCGACTGAGGATGAATTGAAAGCGAGATTGAATAAACTTTTGAAAGGGGAGATGTAGATTTCTTTGAAGATTATATTTTGAAATAAAAAACCTTGCTTTGCGTGAGGTTTTTTATTTACAACATTTTTTCAATCAGTTTTGTAAGAATTTTAGTCAACCCCTTGATTTTATAGTCAGTATATAATAGAATAAAAAAATAACGAATAATTTAATATACAAAACTTATGGGAAATTTTATCAAGAATGAAGATATAATAAAATATTTAAGCAAAGCAAAAGCAGTTGCTGTAATTTTCGGATTTTTCTCCTTATTTTTTCTAGGTGCTTTATTTTTTATTGATGCTAAAGAAAATGCACACAGAGACATAGTTTCCGTCATTGGAGTAACTGAGGAAAAAATTTATAAAGACGCTCAATTTTCTTTAGATTTTAGTGCCTATGATTTAAGTGAAGAAGCTGCACGGAAAAAAATAGATGATAAAGTTGTTGAAATAAAAAAGTTGATAGAAAATTTTGATCAAATTACAATTGGGGAGGTGGAAAAAAAAGTAACAATAGATTGTATTATTAATTCTCAGCAATATTATCAAGTACAAGCTTTGGAAAAAGGTGAATGTTTAACTAACAACTGGCGAGCACAATCAAGAATTAAAGTTACAATTAAAGGAGATAAATATTCAGAAGAAATTAAAAAAAAATTTTTAAGTTTGGCTCCGAGTATTGTTGATGCGACAAGCGGACCGTTTTTTATAAAAAAAGATTTAGATGAAGAATTTCAAAATATTCTTTTAGAAAATGCTATGGCAAATGCTAAGAAAAAAGCAAGTAAAATGGCTTCAGAAAGTAATAAAAAATTAGGAGAAGTTATAAGGATAAATGAAAATCCAGTGGTGAAAAATAATTTAATGTCAATTCAAAGTGAAGAAAAACAAGTACTTGGACCAGGTGAGGATTTAGTGAAAAAACAAATTTCGGTTGAATATGAATTAAAGAAATAATTTTAAATTTAAAATCTTAAATTTTCAAACAAGACAACCAGTCATTCTGAGCGGGATGACAGGAGGTTTGAATGATAAGAATTATAGAGGTAGTACCTTGTGTTTACTAGTGCAATAAACTTTAAGGGCGACCACAAAAGGGATTACTCCTACAAAATTCTTGAATTTTAAAAGCCCGTGCGGCTAGCACAAAAAAATTTTCAAATAAAAAATGCAAAAAATTAATTGATTAAATTGTAATAAAAGTGTAAAATTAATGTAGTTTAATAATTATTTTAAAAGAAAAAGTTATGGAAGATTCAATGAAAGAAAAAATGAAAAAACTTATCAAAGTGCAATTTTTTATTTTACTGGTTGGAACAGTTTTTGCTTGGGGAAATTTTATTTGGGAATTGGTAAATTATTTGCAAGACAAGGAATGTGCAACTGGTTGCGTGGTTGGTTTAGTGAATCCATTTAGGACGCCTTGTTTTTTTGGGGCAATGTTTTTTCTCGTAGCGTTTGTATTCAGTGCAATAATGTTAAAAGGTGTTTGTAAATGTTGTGCTGGAAGATGTGATTAGAAATAAAATTTATTGTTTTTTTAAAATAGCAATGTAGGTTTACAAATAATTTATTTTTCTAAAAGGTATAATAATTAAATTTTAAAATGTCGTGACTAGTTATTAATTTGCTAGTTACTGATTACTAATTTTATGAAAGGAATTATATTATCTGGTGGAAGTGGCACACGGTTAAATCCGTTGACAAAAATGACTTCCAAACAACTTCTGCCAATTTACAATCGACCGATGATTTATTATCCTTTGAATACTTTGTTAAAGGCAGGGATCAAAGATATTCTTATTATTATTGCTCCAGAGCATGCGGGTAATTATTTAAACTTGTTAGGTTCTGGGCGAGAATTTGGAGCACGTTTTACTTATGAAATTCAAGATGAACCTCGTGGTTTAGCTGAAGCTTTTATTATTGCTGAGAGTTTTTTGGACAATGAAGATGTGGCGATGATTTTGGGTGATAATATTTTTGAAAATGATTTTTCAGAAGATATTAAGAGTTTTGAAAAAGGTGGAAGAATTTTTGCGAAAAAAGTTTCTGATCCTGAACGTTTTGGAGTTGTTGAATTTGATGAAAATAAAAAGGTCATTTCAATTGAAGAAAAGCCTGAAAATCCGAAAAGTAATCATGCTATTCCGGGTTTGTATGTTTTTGATAATCGAGTGAGCAAAATTGCAAAACAGGTTGAGCCGAGCGAGAGGGGTGAGTTGGAAATTACGGAGATTCATAATGCTTATTTGAAAATGGGTGAATTGGATGTGCGGACTTTTGATGGTGATTGGGTGGATGCGGGGACTTTTGATTCTTTATTGAAGGCTCAGATTATTGCGAAGGAGAAGTTACAGGGTGGATTGATTGTTTGATTTTAAATTTAAAATTATGGAAGATAAAAAATTATCAATTAAGAAAAAAATTTTCATCAGTGCTGGGATTACTTTTGCATTGTTTGTAATCATTGTTTTAGTAGCTACTATTGATGAGTTTGGTTCTGGTTTGGTAAATTTTAGTAAAGATAAAAATGATTTTACTAATGAACATTATGATGTTGGGAGATTGTTTGGTTTAAATTTTGAGGGTTTTAATGTTACTAAAAAGAAAGAAAATAAAATTATTTATTATGAAGTTAATAATATTTCTTTTGATGAATTAGAAATGCTTAAAAAAAATTATAGTGAATGGTATTCTTTTGAAGATGATATATCAATTGAAATTAAAGGAAAATTTATTTCGGATATAATTGGACTTAAAAGTGAGGCGATAAATTTAAATTATTCAGTTGGTGATTTTTCACAAAATGGAATTATAAAAGTTTTAATTTATGATTTAGAAAAACAAATTTTGTATTTATTTGATGCAGATGGTTTGATTTAAATTTTAAAATAATTTTTATTAATAATAAAAATATGAGTAAAAAAATAAAAAAAGCAGTGGTGGCGGTGGCAGGATCAGGAACACGATTATTACCAGCAACAAAAGCCCAGCCAAAAGAAATGTTACCAATTGTTGATAAGCCAATCATTCAATTAGTAGTAGAAGAATTAGTCGAAGCAGGAATCGAAGATATAATTTTTGTAACACGTTGGGATAAAAAATCTTTAGAAGATCACTTTGATCATTCTTTAGCACTAGAACACGATCTGAAAAAAAATGGAAAAGATGAATTGAGTCAGGCTATGAAAGATTTAGCAGAAATGGCAAATTTCGTTTACGTTCGACAAAAAGGACCTTATGGAAATGGAACGCCAGTTCTTTCTGCTGCGAGTTTAGTTGATGATGAACCGTTTGTATTTGCTTGGGGAGATGATTTGGTTAAATCAGAAGTTTCTTTTACAAAACAAATGGTTGAAGATTACGAAAAAAATCAAAATTTAATGATTGGAGTTCAGGAAGTCCCAAAAGAAGAAGTTTGTAAATACGGAATTTGTAATCTAGTTGAAGGAAGTACGCAAATTGAAGATATTGTTGAAAAACCGTCTGTTGAGGAAGCAAAATCTCAGTTGGCAGATTTTGGGCGGATGATTTTAAATCAAGAAATTATTGATGTTTTGAAAGAAACAGCTTTAGGCAAAGGAAATGAATTATGGATTACAGATGCGATTAGAAAATATATTCAAGATGGTGGGAAATTTTATGCTAAAAAAGTTGAGGATGGTCAGTGGTTGACTACGGGTGATCCAATGAATTATTTAAAAACGATGTTAACTTATGCAGTTGAGAGAGAAGATATCGGTGCGAAATTGAAAAAATATATGAAAAGTTTGTAATTTTTGCAGTACTAAAATATTTATATTATTTTGATTGGGGGTAAAATTTGTAGAGAATTAAAATTTTTAGTCCCTGCGTTGGAAATGATAATATCTGAAATTTTGCGAGAAGTTTATTAAAAATAATTTAGAAATTTCCAAAATTTTGTAAATTAAAAAAAGTATGGTATTATTTCAGTAAATGTTTTAATATTAAAAATAAAAGTATTTTATATGGATGGGTGTAAAATAAAATGTAATGTTGTAAAAAATAACAGCAAAATAATAGGACAAAAAAATTATACAGATTTATTATCCTTTTCTCAGAAAAAAGTTGGACGAATGGATGAAATTAGAATTCCAATTATTCAGAATAAAAAAATACAAAAATCTTTTGATATACCAAAATCATTTGGTCAAAATTCTTTGTATCAACAAAAAAATGAAAAAGTTTATCGAAAACCTTTATTACCTTGGGTAGCATCATTATCCATGGTTATTTTTGCTTTGAGTTTTGTAAATAGTCGTGCTGAGGATGGCGTAGATTTTGATGATGTGAGCAACAAGTCAGCGGGGAATTATTTGGAATTTAATTTAAGCAGAAATGATAGTGGAGTGTTTTCAAACGATGTTAAAAATATCGGAATTGGTACAAATAATCCAAATTATAAATTGGAAGTTGCAGGAGCTTTGATGCTGGAAGATGCAGCGATGCCAAATTCATCAGCGGGTCATTCAGGGATATATTCAAGTGGAGGGGCATTATACACTTTAGATGCTTCAGGAAATTCAACTAAAATTTCTACTTATGATGAAAATGGTTTTTGGCAACATGATTCAAAAAATGCAGATACAGGAAAAGAGTTAGAAGTAGAAATGGAGCTTTTAACAAAAGAGCTTAATAAAATGTTAGGTGGAGGGTATATAACAGAAAATGGAAAAATTATAGATCAGGGAGAAAATGCTTTAAAAAAATTAACACTTCAGACAGCTAAAAATATAGATACGTTGGGGGAACTGCAATCATCAGTGGATAGTAATTTAAAAGTTATCAACAAAGAAATAAATCAGTACGACAAAACGACTGAAGATCTTTTGAAATCAATGTCTAACATAAAGAAAGACGCTAATCAACAGGCTGATTTGTTATCAAATATTCAGGAAGAAATTGATGATATTGGATCAGAAAATGAATCTTTATTAAATTTCTTTTTAGCAATTAATCCGGATACTTTAGTTTATATTGATGAAAATGGGGATTTGAATTTAGATGGAATGTTCAGTGCGAGGGAAATTTCGGCTGAAACTGTTGAGACTGAAAAAATTTCCATTATTTCTACAGATTTTTCACAATCGTTGGGTGAAGCGACTATTTTAGCAGGTGAAACAGGTATTTTTATAGAGAATATATCAATTGAGGAAGGTGATAAGGTTTTTATTACGCCGAATGTTCCGATGAAACAAATTATTGCAGTAACTGAAGTTAGAGCGAGTGAGGGATTTCTTGTTTCGATGGTAGACTTTTTAGATGGCGATGTTTCTTTCAATTGGTTTGTGATTAATGAAATTAATAATAAGTCAAAAATACTTTTAGATGAAATTGAGATTTAGTAGCTTGTTATAAATATTTTTAAAAAAGAAGTGGATTTTTTTCACTTCTTTTTTATTTTACAACAGTTAGATATAATTATTAGGTATTGCTACCAAAATATAGA
>JAGLWU010000052.1 GCA_023133275.1 Candidatus Moraniibacteriota bacterium | reverse complement strand
AGTCGAATATCCAGAATTCCTAAACGACATTTCAGACATCGACGCAGTTTTCCTTTCCCATGCCCACATGGATCACTCAGGAGCATTACCATTTTTCGAACACAACAACCTAAAATGCCAAATATATTCCACCGAATTAACTTGGCAAATAACCCAACGACTTTTAAAAGACGCATATCACATCGAAAAATTAAGAAACACCCATCCAGCTTACGACGGCTCAGATCTCGGAAAAGTAAAACAAGATTTACATTTAATCGAGTACAATAATTTTCACACAACCAAAGATGGAAAAGTAAAATTCCAATTTTTCAATTCAGGACACATTCCCGGTGGAGCTTCAATCCTTCTTGAAATTGAAGGAAAGAAAATATTTTACACCGCAGACATTAATACAGAAAAAACAAATTTAATGGTTCCAGCGGAAGTTGGTAAATTAGGTGAAATTGATGTTTTGATTGCAGAAGCAACTTATGGTGATCGAGAACATCCCAATCGAAAAATTTCCGAACAGGGCTTATTACAATCCATTCACGAGGCGATTCAATCAGGCGGTTCAGCATTAGTTCCAGTTTTTGGCGTCGGACGTTCACAAGAAATTTTAATAGTTTTAGCATCTTTACCACAAAACATTAAAATTTATCTCGACGGAATGGCGAGAACAATTACAGAATTACTTTTAAGTTCAAGTGATTTATTTATAAAAAATAAAAGTGCTTTAAGACAAATTTTTAACAGAGTTCATTTAGTTAAATTCAATGAGCGAGAAAAAATTGCCAAAGAAAAAGGTTGCGTGATCGTTACAACTTCAGGTATGATTCAGGGTGGACCATCAGTTTCTTACGCAGGTAGTTATGTAAAAGAAAAAAACAATTACATTATTTTCACAGGCTATCAAACCAAGGGAACACGAGGACGCTCACTTTTCGAGGATCATCTTTTTTACAATAAAGGAAAAGTCACACAAGCAAAATGTCACATCCGAAAGTTTGATTTCTCGGCTCATTATGGACAAAGTGCGATTCACAATTTAATTAAAAATGTTTCGCATAAAAATTTGATTTTGCAACACGGTGATATTAATTCATTGGAATCGGTTTATAAATACGCAAGAGAAAACACAAAATCGAATGTTCATGTCCCGCAGATTGGTGAAGTTTTAGAGTTTTAATAAAAATAGTGCTCGCCGCACGGGCTTTTAAAAATTAACATTTTTTTGTTTGTGATTAAATTTATAAAAAGTTTATTTTGTAAAAAAATAAAACTTGGAAAATTAAGGTCTTTGGATTATGTTATTATTGACGATATGAAAAAATATCCAATTTGGGTCAATGATTTGTCGGGAGAATACACAGATGGTTTTGATGAAACTTCTGAGCGTCCTATTATAAATGCAACTGAATTAACAGAAAAGATGCTAATTAAATATTTTTTGGTTAATATTTTAGTAAGATGTGAAGAATTTAATTTATGGGGGGTTGCTAATATTGACGAAAATGAAGAATTATCTGTGTTAGTATTTTGGAAAAACAGGAAGTGGCAAATAAATAAAGATTTTATTGGGAAAAATAAAATCATTATTGAAAGTGTGCCGAGCATAAAAGGAAGAAGCAATTTAAGATTTGAATATGATTTAAAGTTGGATAAAGGTAGATTAATTGATTAGGATTTATAGAGAAATTTGTTGATTTAAAAAATTTATGAAAAACATAAACGTAAAAGATTTACACGAAAAAATACAAAGTGGAGAAATTAAAACAAAGTTTGTAATTGATGTGCGAACTAAAGCAGAAAACGAATCTGAAAAAATTGCTGACACAATTCTGATTCCATTGAATGAATTACAAAATAAAGATTTAGATTTCAATAAAAATGATTCACTCTATATTTATTGTGCTACAGGAAATCGTTCACAAATTGCTTGTCATCTTTTAAAAACTCAAGGCTTTGATAATTGTTACAATGTTGACGGTGGAATTTCAGCATGGAAAAGACAGGGTTTTGAAATTGAGAAGGGCGAGAAAAAGTCTGTTTTTGGATTTTTTGGGTAAATTAAGATTTTGAATATTCTGTAGAGAACGCAGATCTGCGTTCTCTACAGAAATGAAGGATTGTGAAATATTTGTAGTGAACGGTTTCAAACCGTTCCCCACTTTATTTTTTAGTGACTAAATGGTAGAGTAGATATAAGATTTAGTTTAATTTTTAAGTCTAAAATTTATGAAAATTACAAAAGAAAAAGTAGTATATTTTTTAAGTTTAAATTTAGTACCGTATTTATTTGTAATTCCTTATTATTTATTAATTTTAGGTCTTAATCATCCAAAAACAATTTTTGGTTTTCATTATATTATTTTTTTTGCTAGTACAATTGCTTTTATTTATAGTTTTTATAAAAAAAATAACTATAATATTTTTATGAGTGCATTGTTTTCATCAGTACCTGCTTTGTTTTTTATTATTTTTTTAATAATTTACTCTGATATAGCTTGTTATACAATTAATGATATTTTGGCAATTACTTATGTACTTACAATTAGTTTACCGCTTTTGTTTATTCTTAGCTTAATAATTTTAGCAGTTACAAATCCATTACGGAAAAAGATAAAATGGTAAAAAAATAATATTTAAAATTTATGCAAAAAGAAATAATCAATTTAATTAAACAATCAGTAAAAAACCTTCAAGGAAAGGAAACTTGGAGTAATTTTCAAATTTCAAAAATAATTCTAGAACGACCAAAAAGCTTAGATCATGGAGACTGGACAACCAATTTATCTTTTCAACTTGCAAAAGAATTACGAAAATCACCAATACAAATTGCTGAAGAATTAGCCAAAGAATTAAATTTAAATAAAAAAAATAAAGACTTATTTTCAAATATCGAAGCAATGGCAGGTTACGTTAATTTTTCTTTCACAAAAAAATACTTCGCAAATTTATTACAAAATATTTTAAAAAATGAAAAATCTTGGGGAAGTAACAATTCCTTAAAAAATAAAATGTTTTTAGCAGAACATACTGATCCAAATTTATTTAAAGAACTTCACATTGGACACGTGATGACAAATACCATTGGAGAATCACTTTTTCGAATCGCCCAATTTTCTGGAGCGGATGCAAAACAAGTAACTTTTCAAGGCGATGTCGGAATGCACGTTGCAAAAACATTATGGGGTATAAAAAATATTTTGGAAAAAATACCTTCAGATGAAAATTCCGTCTGGGAAAAACAAGCGTTTTTAGGAAAATGTTATGCTTTTGGTGAAAAGAATTTTTCTTCTGATGATAAAATTAAAAAAGAAATTACAAAAATAAACAAACTTGTTTACAATAAAAAAGATGAAGCACAAAATGAAATCTATGATTTAGGAAAGAAATGGAGTTTAGAATATTTTGACGAAATTTACAAATTATTAGGATCAGAGTTTGATCATTATTTTCTGGAAAGCTCTACTTTTGAAAAAGGTGAAGAATTGGTTAGAAAAAATATTGGAAAAGTTTTTGAAGAATCTCAAGGTGCGATTATTTTTCCAGGAAGTAAATATGGCTTGCACGATAGAGTTTTTATTAATTCAGAAGGACTACCAACTTACGAAGCAAAAGACATTGGATTATTTGTAAAAAAGTGGGAAAAATATAATCCAGATATTTCATTGACGGTAACTAGTGACGAGCAGAAACAATATTTTGAAGTAGTAAAAAAAGCAGCTGGATTTATAAATAAAGAATGGGAAGAAAAAACTGTTCATTTAGCTCACGGAACATTAAAATTAGCAACTGGAAAAATGTCTTCTCGAACAGGTCAGATTATTCGAGCAAAAGACTGGGTTGAAAAAACCGCCCAAGTCGTTTTCGATAAAATGGGAGAAGAAATTACAGACGAAAAAGAAAAATTAGAAGTAGCAAAAAAAGTAGCAATTGGAGCGATTAAATATTCAATTTTAAAAGTTACGGCAGGGAAAGACATTGTTTATGATGAAGAAAAGTCAATTAATTTTGAGGGAAATTCAGGACCTTATTTGCAATATACTTTTGTGAGGTGTAGTTCAATTTTAAAAAAAAGCAAGGTTAAAAATTTTGATTTTAAATTAAATTCAAAGAATGATAATGTTTCCAAAATTGAAAAAGTTATTGCTAAATTTCCTGAGTCGGTGGAACAGTCATTGAAAGAATATTCACCGCATTATTTAGCAACTTATTTAATTGAATTGGCACGAGAGTTCAATTCTTTTTATGCCAAAACGAGAATTTTAGATGAGGAAAATGAGGATTATAAATATAATTTGGTTTTGACAAAAACGGTGGCGATTATTTTGAAAAACGGTTTGCATTTATTGGGAATTGAAACGGTTGAGAGAATGTAGTTAATATAGATATGTAGAATTTGAGTATTTTACAGACATGTCATTCTGGAAGATATAATTTGTTCAAGAGCGGAGCGATTGAATACAAATTAATCTATTCAGTATCTACACTTTAAGTTTAAATAAAATTTAAAGTAGAATATTTTTCAGGATGACATAATTAAGATTCAAGAAATTTTATTTTTTAATTCTATAAATATGAAAATAGGAATCGATGCTCGAACAATTTTAAATCCACGCAAAGGTGATGCAATTGGGATTGGTCATTACACTTTTCAATTGATTGCTAATATTTTAAATTTGGACAAGGAAAATGAATACGTTTTATTTTTTGATTCAAAAGTGCGACAAAAAGATGTGCGTAAATTTCAACAAAAAAATGTCAAAATAGTTTTTTATCCTTTTTCTAAATACAAAAATTATTTACCTGGTGTTTACAATGAAATTTTAATGAATTTAGTTTTGACAAAAGAAAAATTAGATTTATTGCATGTAACTTCTTCTGATACACGCATTCCAATAAGTTATCGAGGAAAAGTTTTAACCACTTTTCATGATTTAGGAGTTTATAAAATACCTGACTGTTACAAATCTTTTGTGCGTACTCAAAAAAAATCTCGAAAGCAATTTATGGCAAATAAATCCAATCATGTGGTGGCAGTTTCAGAGACTTTAAAAAAGGATTTGATGGAAATTTTTAAGTTGCCAGCAGAAAGGATTTCGGTAATTTATAGTGGTGTGGATAAACGTTTTTTTCAAAAAGTAAATGGTAACACTAAAAAAATTCCTAGAAAATTTGGAATCAATAAAAAATATATTTTATTTTTAGGAACGATCGAGCCGGCTAAAAATATTACTAGATTGCTGTACGCTTTTTCGCTTTTTAAAGATGCTCGGATGAAAAAATTAGGCAAAGAAAAGTGCGATTATCAATTACTTTTGGCGGGGAAGTCTGGTTGGCTGGCACAGGATATTAAACTTATTGTTAAGGATTTGGATTTGATGACGGATGTTAAATTTACGGATTATGTGATTGGTGATGAGTTAGTGCCGTTGTTTAAGCATGCGGAATTTTTTATTTTACCATCTTTGTATGAAGGTTTTGGGACGACGATTTTGGAGGCGTTTGCTACGGGGACACCGGCTATTTTGGGTAATATGGCTTCGGTGCCAGAGATTGCGGGAGAGGCGGCTAAATTGGTGAATCCGTTGGATACTCGGGGGATCGCTAGAGCGATGGGTGAGTTTGCGAATGATGTTGAATTGAGGAATGGTTTTGCGGAGAGGGGATTGGAACGGGTGAGGGATTTTAGTTGGGAGAAAGCGGCGAGGGAGACTTTGAAGTTGTATGGAAGATTAGTTGATTAGTTATTTTATTTTTGATATAATTTATGTATAAGTTTAATTAATTTAAAATGAAAAAATGGCTTTTGATTTTAAAAATTCCTCTAAAGGATCTCTAAAAAGAGAATATGATAAAATTGCTAGAGAAATAGGTGATGATCAATTTTTTACTAAAAAAGAATTAGATCATTTGCCAAATGTTTTACAAGATGGTGAGCAGGTTTTAGCTTTTACATCGGGATTAATGAATGCTAATACTTGGTTAATCACTTTAACTGATAGAAGAGTAATATTTCTTGATAAAGGTATGTTTATTGGTTTAAAGCAAGAGATAGTTAATTTAAATAAAATAAATGCAGTATCTTGTAGTACAGGTTTTATTTTTGGTAAAATTATAATTACTGATGGAGCTAAAGAAAGAATAATAAGTAACGTTCAAAAAAAGACGGTAGTAAATTTTACAAATAAAGTACAATCAGCAATTGAAAATTTTAATAATTTTAATTTTCAAGCAACAGATAATTTAAATGATGATATTTATGTTAAGCTAGAAAAATTAGATTCTTTAAGACAAAAAAATATAATCTCTGATGAAGAATTTGATCAGGAAAAAAGAAAACTTCTAGGAAATTAATTCTATGTTTAAAATAAAAACACTCTTTCAGTTAAAAAGAGTGTTTTTTCTTTGTGCCTCGGGCGAGACTCGAACTCGCACGCCATATAAATAGCAAAGGATTTTAAGTCCTTCGTGTCTACCAATTCCACCACCGAGGCATATTTAAAATCAAAAACAATTCAATCACAATCTTTTTCAATTGCATTTGTCCGAGATCCTGAATAAATTTTATCACCTTTTTACAAAAGCCGATAAAATTTTTCAGGATGACAAAGAGGAATGTGATCTGAGGTCCGAGGCGGATTTGAACCGCCGTACAAGGTTTTGCAGACCTCTGCCTAACCACTCGGCCATCGGACCATTTCTAAAATATAAACAATTTTCAAATAACCTTACAACTATAAGATTACCAAAATAAAAAACAAACGTCAATGATTTTAAGTTTATTTAAATTAGTTATTTTTTATGTATGGTATACTTAATTTTATATTTACATACTTATATTTAATATAAATTTTTATGAACAAAGTAAAATCAATAGTATTAGTTATTTCAGTGGTTACAATTTTCTTTTCTTATTTTAAAGAGGGTCTATGTGCTACAGACGACTTCGTTATAACAGTTCAAACAGACAATGCTGGAACATCTTTAGATACACAATTCACAATTCCTACAACAGGTGTAGGATACAACTACAACATAGATTGTAATAATGACGGTATAGACGAAGCCACAGCGCAAGCAGGAAATTACACTTGTAACTACGCATCAGCTGGTCAATATACAATTCGTATTAAAGACAATACCGGTGCAAGTACTGGTTTTCCTAGAATTTACTTTAATGATGGTGGAGACAAAGAAAAACTAACAGGTATTAACCAATGGGGTACAGGAATATGGACATCAATGGCTTTATCATTTTATGGTTGTTCTAATCTTGCGTCTGTTGGTGGAGCTGCAACTGACGCGCCAGTTCTATCTGGTTTAATAAGTTTGGGTTCTATGTTTTATGGAGCAACATCTTTTAATCAAGACATAGGTTCTTGGAATACTTCAAGCGTTACTGATATGGCTAGTATGTTTAGAGATGCTAGTGCTTTTAATCAAAACATAGGCTCTTGGGACACTTCAAGTGTTACTGGTACAGGTATGACTAATATGTTTAGAGATGCTAGTTCTTTCAATCAAGACCTTAATTGGAATACTTCTTTGGTTACAAATATGAGTGTTATGTTCTACAATGCAACTGCATTTAATGGAAATATTACTAGTTGGGATGTTTCTCAAGTAACTGGTATGTTTGCCATGTTTTATGGGACTTCTTTTAATCAGAACATTGGAGGTTGGAATGTTTCAAGTGTGACAGATATGAGATCATTACTCGGTAATTCTCCATTTAATCAAGATATCAGTAGTTGGGATACTTCAAGCGCGACAAATATGTCCACTATGTTTTCTCAAAATACTGTCTTTGATCAAGATTTAGGTAGTTGGGATGTTTCAAGTGTTACAGATATGACAAGTATGTTTTTAGGTGCAACTTTATCAACTTTAAATTACGATTCATTGTTAAATGGTTGGGATGCACAAGTTCTACAAAGCGCTGTAACATTTAACGGTGGTAATTCAAAATATTGTACAGGGGAAACAGCAAGAGCTAATATGATAAGTAGTGATGGTTGGGTTATCACGGATGGAGGAATATCTATTGCTTGCGGATACGTTTCTGTAGGAGCTTTCACTTCAACTTGGAACACTGCAAATATATTCACAGGATCAAGTAATTCTAATCAAATAAAATTGCCTTTACAGTCTAGTGGGGTATATGATTTTGTTGTAGATTGGGGTGATGGAAATTCTGATACAATAACAATCTGGAATCAAGCAGAAACAACGCATACATATGCTGCAGAGGGGGTATATACAATCGGTATGACTGGAGCAATTCAAGGATTTACATTTAATAACACAGGCGATAGGTTAAAGATCACTAATATTTCACAATGGGGAGATTTAAAAGTAGGTAATAGTGGATATTATTTTTATGGATGTGAAAATCTAAACTCAACTGCTACAGATAATTTAATTTTAACAGGGACAACAAGTTTATATGCCATGTTTAGAGATGCTAATAATTTCAATGGAGATATTAGTGGTTGGGATATTTCTAATGTTACAAATATAGGGACCATGTTTTATAGTGCTGATTCTTTTAATGGAGATGTTTCTGGATGGGATACTTCAAATGTAACGAGTATGTTTGCTACTTTTTTTGATACTTCTTTCAATCAAGATGTCAGTAGTTGGGATGTTTCAAGTGTAACAGATATGAGGTCTTTGTTTAATTCAACTCCTTTCAATCAAGATTTAAGTGGTTGGGATGTTTCAAGTGTAACAGATATGTCAACTATGTTTTCTAGTGTAACCTTATCCACTGCGAATTATGATTCGTTATTAAACGGCTGGGCTAGTTTACCTTCTCTTCAAGATACAGTAACTTTTAATGGAGGAGGCTCTAAATATTGTTCAGGTGAAGATGCTAGAAATGATACTTTAGAGAGCACATATGGTTGGGTAATAACTGATGGAGGAAAGGATGACGGGTGTGACCCTTATACTCGTTTATTTAATAATGGAGAAGCTCTTTGGGGATACTGTAGGGCAGTATCTTTAGTGGAAGGATATGATCCTGAAAGTATAGAGCATTATATAGAATATAATTTAGATGATTCAGATTGGATTGGTTTAGCTGATGCTTATCATGAAAATGATGAGACTTATACAGTGATTGGTGATTCGATGTCTAATGCTTATAGTGATTGGCCAGGTTATTTTGCAGATAATCTTAATATTTTAGATACAATAATTCCAACTTATGCAGTTTCAGGGAATACATGTACACAGACATATGAGCAATTGCTTGATAGTGTTTCAGATGGAGTGGATAATTTATTTGTTACTTGTGGAGTGAACGGATCAATTCCAACGACAAATACACAACGTTGGGAAGAAATTTACAATTTAGCAAAAACAAAAGGTATATCAACTATTCATATGACAACTATGCCTCCATGGGATGTCATAGATACTTATGATGATGCCGCTGCAGAAGAAAAATGTAATTTGCAAAAATCCCAAAATGAATGGCTAATTAATTTTGCTTCTGATAAAGCTGATTTGAAAGTTGTGGATATTTGGAACGAATTTCATGACACTTCAGGAGAAGATAAAACAGATTGCGGATGGAGAACAGATATTGTTTATAGTAACGACGGTGTGCATCCAAATGTATTAGGAAATACTTATTGGGCAGATGAGTATTGGAAGCTATTTAACGAATGGAGTAATTATACTTATGAAGCATCAATGACTCCAACATGTGATGGAACATACAATTTTAGATGTTATATAGAGGGGACAGACGTGATAAATATGGGCAATCTAGTAATTAATAATAGTGATAATTCTGGTTGTCCAATTATTGATAGTGACAATGATGGAATTACTGACAGTGAAGATAATTGTCCAAACAATGCTAACTCAAGCCAAATAGATTCAGATAATGATGGTATTGGTGATGTGTGCGACGACGACAACAATGATGACGACGACAACAATGACGACGACAACAATGACGACGACAACAATGATGACGACGACAATGACGACGACGATAACAATGACGACGACAATGATGATAACGACAACAATGACGACAACAATGATGAGCTGATAAATTGGAATGCTGTTTTAGGTAATGATATTAATAATGTCTTATATGTTCCTAAAAAAATAAATACTATAAATAGTGCAAGTAAAATAAGTGAGAAAAATATTTTAAAATCGAATGATAACTCAGATGTTTTTGATAAATCAGACAAATCCAAAAATATATATTTTTATATAATTTTATTTATTACAGGTATAATCTTAATCGTTTTGTTGGGTAGAAAATATTTAAAAGTTTTTTTAAAAAAGATGAATTTCTAATTTCATTAGAATAAAATTTTTATTTATGTTAAGAAAGGCAATCGCCTTTAAACAATTTGCCAATCACCATTTTTTGATATAATAATTTTACCAGACATTTCAAAACCGCTGGCTAATTTATGTCCACCACCACCCAGAGTTTGAGCAATTTTAGAAACATTTACATTAGCATGTTTTTCAGTTCGTAAACTTCCTTTTATAATATTAGGTTTAATTTGCGAAATAATTACAGCAACTTTAATTCCTGGAATTGTGGTTAAAATGTTGGCAATATCGCTGGTGCTTTCGGGTGTGGATCCTTGGGTATCAATATCTTCTTGTGTAATAGCAGTAACGGCCAGACCACTTTCGGTGAAAAATTTAGTTTTTTCGATAGCTTTGCCCCAAAATTTTAAAGTGTCAATTTTTTTATTGGCAAAAGAATGATCGATAATTTTTGCAATGGAGGCTCCAGCATTAACTAAGTCAGAAGAAATAGCTAAAACGTTGGCAGAAGTATTTGAGTGTTGAAAAGCTCCCGTGTCCCCAACAATTCCTGTGAGAAGTGCAGTGGCAATTTTTTTATCAATTTTTCCACGGAGGGAATGAAAAAAGTTATATAATATTTCGCAAGTAGCAGCGTAAATTGGATCGATTATTTTAATGTCAACTTCTAAATTAATATCAGGATGATGATCGATAGCAACGGTAATGCAATTGTCAGATAATTTATTAATTATCCTATCCATACCACGCTCAACACTGTCGCAACCGATTACAATATCAAACTTTTTTAAATTAATTTCTTCAGGATGATTAAATTTAATGTCGCCTAAAATTGGTTTTAAAAATTCAGGAAATTCATCAAAGCAAGCTAAAGTTGATTCTTTTTGATAATGATTTTTAATAAAATTCGAAAACGCCACAGCACTTCCTGTAGCATCAGAATCGGGAAAAGAGTGAGCTATGATAAGTATGTTTTTGGCTTTTTTTAAAACATAATTTAGAGAGTGAAATTCTTTGTAAAATTGGTCGGTGATTTGCATAATATTTGAATTCTGGTGATTTTATTAAATTTCCATGCAAGTTTTTATTTTTTGATAGATTTTTTATGAATATTTATTGATCTTCTTCAAATAATATTCTTTCTAAAGCATCAAATGTTTCTCCAGTTAAATCTTCATGAAAGCTAATTTTAGGGAGAATTTTTAAATGTAATTTTTTGTGGAGAATTTTTTGCAAGGAATTTCTTTCGTGTTCCAGTGTTTTCATTGCATAATGATTTTCTTTATTCGGAAAAACTTTAACGAATATTTGAGTGTAACGCAGGTCAGGAGTTGTGTCAACTCTGGAGATGGTGATAAATACGCCATTTTTAAAGTCAACGTCTTTATTTATTAAAGTGGAAATTTCGTGAAATATTAATGAATTTACTTTTCGTATTCTTTCGGACATAATTTTTTGGTTAGTAACTAGCCATCAGTAACTGGTAACTAGTTTTTTATTATTAGGTTTTTTAAATTTAAAAAATTATAATTTCAATTAAAATTTGAAATTGAAAATTTATTTTTTGTGCTCTCACTAGGAGTCGAACCTAGATCTAATCCTTAGGAGGGACTTGTTCTATCCATTGAACTATAAGAGCTTTCTTTAGTTCTTCTTTATTTAAAGTATACTAAATTTTTCTTTTTGGCAACTTGACTTCTTCTTTTAATAGATTGAATTATTGGGTTCTAGCAGAATTGATCTATCATAAGTTTCAATATTTCTCAACGGAGGAAAAAATGAGTAATACAATTAAAAAAATTACGATACAAGAGTCTTAAACAGGCACAGGCTTACCTGAACGTATACAGGTAGCATTATTAATGACACGCCTTTAGTAAGTTATCCAGTTAAATTTTCTTTTGCAGAAATTTCCATTGTTGTAAATGGAAATGATGAGTTTTGATTCTACAATGGAATGGCTCAATCGTCTTAGAAAAAACAAAATAGGATAAGGCAATTATTTCTCGCATGATGTTTTTTGTGGAAAACTTTTTTTATTTTGTAATCTCTTGTTCTCAAAAGACCGTGCGGCGAGCACTTCAATTCTTTTTGAAAAAATATTCGTCTCAATTTAAGAAATTCGGATAGTTTAGTTTTACTTTTTTATATGGTATAATTTTTATAGATTGAGAATTTTTTATATTCTAAATTATTATGAAAAAAAATAAAACTAATTTTTATACTTTTATTATTGCAGGGATTTTAATTATATCTTCTTTGACTTTTTTTACTTTTGCAGAAGATGAAAATCAAAGAGGTTTTTTTGATGGAGAAAAAAAGAGTATTTTCGAAGATTTTGATGGTGATGGATTGAGTAATAGTGAAGAGAAATCTTTTGGAACGGATATGAATAATCGAGATTCAGACGGTGATGGTTATTCAGACGGCGTGGAAATAGAAAGTGGTTACGATCCTTTGATTCCTGCTCCGGGAGATCGAATCATTGAAGATAAAAAGATGCGGGTAGAATTAGATCCAGCTACAATAGATGATAAAAATCTTACTCAAAAATTGTCAAATGAATTGGTTGAATATATAGGCGATGCACAAGAATCAGGCGAGGATGAAATTTCTACAGAAGATCTTTCGGAAATGGTGTCAGGATCTGTGAGTGAATCAGTGTCTTTTGAAAATATAGAAATTGATTTGTCAGAACTTAATATTAAAGAACAAGATTATAAAAAGTTGTCTGAGAAGAAAAGAAAGGCTAAAGAAAAAGAAGATGCGATAGAATATTTTACATCTGTTTCTTATGTTTTTATGACTAATTTTCCCGATGGTTTTTTCGACAAATCAGCTGAGGAATTTGCATCAGAAGTTTTGATGAATTCTAAAAGTTTTTCAGCAGACTTAACTAACACTCAATTTTTTGAAGATTTAGCTGAGAACGCTATCAAAGCTGAAGAAGAAATGAAAAATGTGGAGGTGCCAGAATCTTTGGTCGAAATACATTTTCGAGGATTGTATATTTTATGTTACATAAGGACTATTTATTCTGGAAAAGAATATGAGAATGCAGAAAGTGATGCAGTTTCTATGATAGTAACATTGACAAAATTACAGGGATTATTAGAATTATCAAACGATTTTTTTGGTAGCATTGATGTAGTTATGGAAGAATATGAAATAGAGGATTCATTTTTAAGTTTTTAAAATTTTTTTTATGAAGAAAATAATTTTATTTATTTTTTTGTTAACTTTTGGATTTAATGTAAGTGTTAAAGACACTAAAGCTATCTGGTCAAATGTGGCTAGTGATGTTGCCTTGCGTATGTCTGAAGAAATGATGATAGAAATTAGAATTGCAATTAATGCAGCAGCAAAGATGGCAGCTATTAAACAAGTTCAGAATACCATTCAATCTTCTCTGGCTAGTGGCGGCAATGATTCACCAAAATACATTACAAACTACAGAGAATTTTTAATCACTAGTCCTCATGATCAAGCTAAAGTTGTAACCGAAAATTTTTTAACAGTTACTTTAAAAGGGCAAACATCAGGCAATTATGTTTCTGCTAATTTTACTGGTGGAGAAGGTGTTCAAATTTCTTATCAACAATATTTATCTAACATTGGACAAGTTGTTATCGAAGGCGGTGTACAGGTGGAAGTAGATATTATGGAAATATGCGATCCACTGGAAGGTCTTTTTAGTCAAGGCAATTGGGATTGTTTTGAAACTATGATGAATAATCCAATTAATACCCCTGTCGGTTTGGCGATTGCGACTGAAGGTTATTTAAATCAAAAAACAGCTGAATATCAACTTACAGCACAAGGAGTAGTTCAATCTTCAGCTGGGGGTTTCTTACCAATTGTAGACGTTGATGGAAAGGTGAGTTTACCGTCAGGCGTTGTGGCTGAACTTCAAATTAAAAGAGTTACCTTACCAATAGATGCAATTGCTAATAGTGATTCAGAAGCATTTTCAGTTTTAATTGAATCATTTGCAATGACGGCTATTTCGAATGTTGTCAATTATGGTTTAGGTGAAGTAAATAAACAATTTCAGAATAGTTCCAGCCAGTTTTCTAGTAAATTTAATTTAGAATATAGTAGTGCTTTAGAAACAAATGGCCCTGAAATGATGTTTAATTCCAACTCTCTATACGAGTAAAATGATTATAAATATAGTGTTAAAAATTACTAAAAATAATCCTATAAATTTATTTAAAAAACCAATAATTTGATACTTATTCATTTTAATAATCAATTTAATTTAAATTACAAATCAAAAAACTTGACAGAAAATTATAATCTGATATATTAGTAATATTGCTTTGAGAAACCAATTTGACTTTCGTAGAAAAAGCAGTTAAACTAGGAACTAGGATAGTGTTAAGTCCTTGTTTTTTATCGTCTTGAATTATTGTGCATAAATATTTTGTTTTAAACTTTTTAAAATAATTATTTCCGCATAAATTGAACTTTAAAAATTTATGAGATGGTTACATCAAAATTTCGTTTAGGTAAGCGGAAGAGAAATTTCAAATGTAACTACAAAAATAGGTTAATGCAATTTTCATTCATTTATTCAAATCTAAGTTTACTTTAACCATAAACTTAGAAAATCAACATTCGAATCTAAACTTACTTTAACCATAAGTTTAGAGAATTCAAAAAAATTCAATCAAGTTTTTCTTGATTGTCAATTCTTTACTATTTAAGTAAAAGAAAGAGGTTACATAGAGCATATAGTGAATGCCTTGGCTGAGGCGAGCGATGAAGGGCGTAGTTGGGTGCGATAAGCTTCGGGGAGCTACCAAACAAGCTTTGATCCGGAGATTTCCGAATGGGGAAACCCACTCATTTTTTAATGAGTACTTACAGTTGAATATATAGACTGTTTAGAGCAAACCCTGGGAATTGAAACATCTTAGTACCAGGAGGAAAATAAATCAATAGAGATTCCGTTAGTAGTGGCGAGCGAAAACGGATGATGTCTAAACCGTTTCTTTTTAAGAAGCGGGGTTGCGAGGTAAGCGGACTCGATTAGATCGGGGCCAATTAATTTTTTCTTAGTGGAACACTCTGGAAAGTGTGATCACAGAGGGTAATAATCCCGTACACGAAAAGAAAAAATAATAGGTGAGTTTATACTCAAGTAGGGCGGGACCGGTGAAATCCTGTCTGAATC
>JAGLWU010000051.1 GCA_023133275.1 Candidatus Moraniibacteriota bacterium | reverse complement strand
AATTTTAAACCCTAAAAGCCCGTGCGGCGAGCACAATTTTTAAATCAATTTTTTTGAAAAGTATAATTTTTTTATTTAATTTTAAAATATGTCGAAGAAAAATATCACAATAAAAGTAGTTATTATTTTTGTTGCAATCCTGTTTATTTACGTTGGTCTAATTATTTACACACGTTCAACGTTATTTTTAATTAAACCGACAGCTAGGCAAAATCATACAGAAATGTTGCCGACTGAATCGTTTGAGATAAATTTTTCTAATGCGATTGATAAGGAATATTACAAAAAGAAAATTTCTTTAGAGCCACGGACGCCAATGAAAGCTATTATTAATGAGGGAAGGGACAAAATTATTTTGACACCGACGGAAGCGTGGAATGCAAATACTAATTATAGAATAAGTATTCCTGATGGTCGAGCGACTAATTTTAGACCAATTCAGAAAGCGTCTTTTTCTTTTCGAACGGCTAAAAATCCAGAAGTTGTTTCTGTTACTCCAGAAAATGATACAAAAGATGTGATAATTAGTATGGAAGATCCGATTAAAATTGATTTTAATAAATCTACGGAAGGTTTTTTTGTTGAATTTATTTTGGAGCCTCCAGCGGAAGTTGTTTATCGTAATAATGACGAAAAGACTTCTTTTGAGATTTTGCCAAAAGATGGATTAGGTTTAGAAGAAGGTATTGAATATAAATTAATTGTAAAATCAAAACCACAGAATTCTTCAGATGAGCAGTATGAGGAACTTTCTTCAACTTCCTTTTCGACTCTTCCGCCAAAACCAGTAACTTGGTCGGATAAATTGGAAGAAAGGATTAAACAGTCGGAAAAATTTACCCAACCGCAAATTAAGGATGGAAAATATATTGATATTAATCTTGCGACTCAGATTATGACTACTTTTGAAGATGGTGAAAAATTGGGGACTTTTTTAATTTCTTCGGGAAAAGCGGGGATGAATACGCCGAAAGGTGCTCATCAGATTTATAATAAATTTCCTCGTCCTTGGTCAAGTAAATATGGTCTTTATATGCCGTATTGGATGGCGATTACTTCGGATGGTGGTTATGGTATTCATGAGCTTCCGGAATGGCCAGGTGGTTATAAGGAGGGTCAAGATCATTTGGGTACTCCTGTTTCGCATGGTTGTGTGCGTTTGGGCATTGGTAATTCTCAGAGGGTTTATAACTGGGCTGAAGTCGGGACACCGGTTATTGTTTATTAGAAACTTTAAAATTTTACAAATAAAAAACCTCGCTTTGGTGCGAGGTTTTTTTGAAGTAATTTTAAATCGTAACACTTCTTCTAAAAATGACCCCTTCTTTTTCGTAAATTATCATATAAACAAAAGTCTCATCGCTATTATTTTTCCAAATATAATATTTTGGTTTCGATGAGACTTTCCAATCATCTTTATTTCTTTCTATCAATTCAACCGTCCATTCAGTTTCAAAATTAAAATTATTTTCTTGAACTTCCGTCATATCATCTTTCCAGTTGTTTAGATTATTTTTATTTAATTTTACAACAAATTTATAGTCATAAATTGGTGGAGCTGGAACTGATAACTTTCTAGAATCTGAAAATCCATCTGTATTAAAAAGTCTGAATTCAGCATCTGCAACTTCAGAAAACATTTTTATCTCTTTTGAAAGAATTTCTATTTTTTCTGCACTACTAGAAAAATTGCTACTATCTAAGTTTGTAGAATTATTAGAGTTACAAGCTGTTATAAAAATAATAGTAAAACAAATAATTATTTTTTTCATAAAATATTTAATTTAAGAATTACACGAAAACACTCGCCATAAAGACAAGTGTTTTTCAAAAAATCTATTTCTTTTCTTCAACTTTTTCTTCCTCAACCTCTTCCACAGGATTATTCACAACCTCATGAATCTTCCCCATAATTTCTTTCATCATTTCATCATTTTCCCTCAAAGTCATCTTCGCCTTCTCCCGACCAACACCCAATTTCTCCTCACCATAACTATAAGAATGACCCTTTTTACCAATAATCCCAAACTCCACACCAACATCCAAAACATCACCCGCCAAAGAAATCCCCTCACCGTACATAATATCAAACTCAGCAATTTTAAACGGAGGAGCAACCTTATTTTTCACAACCTTAACTTTCGTTCTATTTCCAACAATCGCATCACCTTTTTTAATCTGAGCCGCTCGCCGAACATCCAAACGAACAGAACTATAAAATTTCAAAGCATTACCACCACTAGTCGTTTCAGGACTACCAAACATTACGCCAATTTTCATTCGAATTTGATTAATGAAAATAACCACACAGTTAGATTTAGAAATCAGCGGAGTCAACTTCCTCATCGCTTGACTCATCAATCTTGCTTGTCGTCCAATGTGATGATCTCCCATGTCGCCATCAATTTCTGCTTGAGGAGTCAAAGCCGCTACAGAATCAATCACTACTACATCAACAGCATCAGAACGAACCAATGTTTCCACAATATCCAAAGCCTGTTCTCCAGCATCAGGTTGAGAAACCAACAATTCATTAATGTCAACACCAATATTTTTCGCATATTCCGGATCCAAAGCATGTTCCGCATCAACAAAAGCTACCGTTCCCCCGTCTTTTTGAGCGTTGGCTGAAATGTGCAAAGCTAAAGTTGTCTTTCCTGAAGACTCTGGACCATAAATTTCAATCACTCTCCCTCGTGGAACTCCGCCGATTCCTAAAGCCAAATCCAAAGAAATTGAACCCGTTGGAATTGTTGCGACATCTGTTCTTTTAACTTCTCCAAGTTTCATAATCATTCCGTCTCCAAATTTAGAACTAATTTCGTCGAGAACAGAATCTATTTTTTGTGTGTCTTTCTCTTCTTTTTTTGTTGTTTTTTTCGTCATATTTTTTCAAATAATTATTAAATTTTAATTTACAAAACTTTAATTATGGTAGTATATTTTCTACTTTTTTGCATTTTTTTAAATTTCTTTCTGTGCTCGCCGCACGGACTTTTTAAATTCAAGAATTCTGTAGGAGTGATTGCCCTAGCGTAAAACTTTTCATTTATGTCATGAGTAGGCACAAAGCACTACCTTTGCAAACCTTTTGTCATTTTGAGCATATTAAGATTCAAGGTTCACCCTCGGGTCGACCCGAGGGTGAACCTTTGTTTCTCGTCATTACAAAAATTTATAAATTTTTCGGGTTTGCCAGTGGCAAACCCCTACAGATCATTTGCTACATTTATTATTCATCACTTTCATCGTCTTCAATTTCAACAGCTTTACTTTTATCTAAAACTTTCTCTTTTTCAAAAACAATATTTTCAACAGCTTTATTTTTATCACTCAAACTAGAAAATTCTTCACTATCATTAAAATTTATCAAAGTATTTTTCCCATCATTCGACGAAACTTCAATTTTCTCTTCAGCAAAAAACTCTTTTTCCTCATCTATTTTTAAAGCATCATTATAAATTAAAATATTATCAGCCACAATTTTAACTAAAATAGTTTTTTCAGTTGCCTTAATTTTCAATGAGATTTTATTTTCAACATTACTTTCTGAATAATCTGTTGGAGCCACTTCACTATATTGAGCGTCAACAGTTATAATTTCAACACTTTCCTTATCAAATTGATTAATACTTTTGATTGTAATTTTATTTAAACCCGGTAATAAACCTACTTGATCATTGAAATTACCACTTAAATCTACTTGCACAAGCTGATCATTGATAAAAACTCGAGCGTCATTTTTTGTGGTGCCTTTTATGATTACTGTTTGTTCTTTAGTCATTGTTTCACTGGCAGGCTCTTCAATTCTCAACCAAGGTGATGAAACGAATTGTTGAAATCCGAAGAATAAGTATAAAGAAGCTAAAATAATAACTGAAGTTACAGCTAAAAATATAATTGTTTTGGAAGTTAATATTATTTTTGGCAATGCGGGTAGGCGAGTAATATCTTCAACTGGAGATTCATCTTTTTTATGAATATTTTTATAGATTCTGTATTCTCGATCGAAGAGTTTAAATAATTTTTTTTCTGAAACATTGAAATGTCTTGCATAGGCACTGATAAATCCTCTGGCATAAACTTTGGTTGGGAGAAATTGGTAGTTGCCGGATTCGAAGGATTTTATGTAAAGTGGTTTAATTTTTATTTTTTTGGCTAATTCTTCCACGGTCAACTCTTGGTTTTCTCTTAGTTTAGCTAGGCGTTCTCCTAATGTGAGTGAATCTATTTTTGCTCGATTGAATCCTTTGTCATTCATATTTTTTTCTTTGCTTATTTTTCTGTGGGTTGGTTAATGTTGTGATTATATTTGATTATAACAGGAAAAGTTGGGCTTGACAAGATTTTTATTTTGTGATATTATTTAAAGTTGTAATTATAGTTCATTTTATATTTAGTTAACCAAAACTAAGAGGAGAACTTATGTCTGTTTACTTATCAATTAAAAGAAATAGCCCAGATCGTAAATTAGTATCTGAAAGAATGAATGTTTATGGTTCAAAGAGCCAGAAGGGTGATCTCGTTTGTTTCCAAGAATTAGTAGAAGCAATCGAAAAGTGCTGTCAGTCCAATAAAGGGTTTCTTTTTAAGTATTTGGTCATCAACAAGGAAATATCTGGTTGGTTTTATGGCTATATTTCAACCCAACATGAACAAGATATTGGACAGGAAATCTCGTTAAAATTTGTTGGAGTTGTTACCAGAGAGCAAGATACCGGGGTGGCTCTCTATAAAAGAAACTGATTTTAAGGTGCTGGGGGGGGATCTTTGTTGTATAAGACCTTGTTCCGAAGAGGAGTTGAGACTGAACTCAATATGGATATAATGACAGGTAAGACTGACGAGTTTGTACTGTAAATTAGGATAAGAATTAGAAATTTTAATTCTTATCCTAGTAATTAAATATTTCAAATAATTTGGAATATTTATAACAATAAAAAACTATCATTAGTTTGATAGTTTTTTATTTTGGACGAAACTTCTAATTTTGTCATCCTAAAAAATTATATTCAAAGTTTTCAAAGATATTGCTACTAAAATTTGCAACTCCTACATTACAATGACGTAAAGATTACGCCTGCCACTTATCCCTTTTCATCTGATCATCTTCAGGATTTTCATAATTCATACCATCTTTACTACTATTATCACCAACCAAGATCTTTCTCGGCTTAGAACCATCTGGCGGACCAACTACACCATTCTCCTCTAAAATATCAATAATTCTAGCTGCTCGAGCGTAACCCACTCGCAACCTTCTTTGAATGTAAGAAGTCGATGCTTTTTTCGCTTTAATAACTAACTCTTTAGCTTCTTCATACAAGGGTTCATCATTTTCCGCATCACTTCCGCCACTGCTTTTATTATTCACATTATCAAAATTAACTGAAGAAATTCCTGCAGGATTAGTAACTTTCACACCATCACTATTTTCAAACTCCAATTCGTTTTCATCAGTATCAAAATTCTGATTTTTAATAAAGTCAACCACTTTTTTCACTTCATGCTCTTCAATAAAAACACCTTGCAATCTTTGAGCACTGACACTATTTGGTGCAACGAAAAGCATATCACCATAACCAACTAACTTTTCTGCTCCTAAACTATCAATAATAGTTCGTGAATCAATTCCCGTCGCTACTCGCAAAGCAATTCGTGTCGGTAAGTTCGCTTTAATCAAGCCAGTAATAACTTCAACACTTGGTCGCTGAGTTGAAACGATTAAATGAATTCCAATCGCTCGAGACATTTGAGCCAAACGGACGATTGCACCTTCAACTTCTTTCCCGTGAGACGCCATCAAATCTGCCAACTCATCCATTACGATTACAATCATTGGCAAGTTTTCCATTTCCTCAGTCATTTGTTTTCCAGTTTCAGAATCGGAAAAAGTTCGCATTTCTCCATCTTTCCTTTTCACATTATATGAATTAATATCTCGAGAGCCGGTTTCCTGCAATAATTTATAACGCCGTTCCATTTCAGAAATTGCCCATTTCAAAGCATTTAACACCTTATCATTATCAACAATTACATCAGCAAGTAAATGCGGAATTCCATTATACAAAGAAAGTTCCACTCGTTTTGGATCAACTAAAATCATTTTCAAATCCTCTGGTGAATTTTTATAAAGCAAAGAAATTAAAATACTGTTAATTGTTACAGATTTTCCTGCACCAGTTGCTCCCGCTACTAAAAGATGAGGCATTTTCGCTAAATCAGCAATTATAAATTCTCCATTTACATCTTTTCCGAGTGCTAATGGAAGTGTGTCACCTTGATTTTTAAATTGTTGACTTTTCACTAATTCCTGCATTCTCACAGCTACAGTCGATTTATTCGGTACCTCAATTCCCACTAAAGATTTTCCAGGAATCGGAGCTTCAATTCTAATTGGATGTGCAGCTAGAGCTAAAGCAAGATCAGCATTCAAAGAAGTTATTTTAGTTAATTTCACTCCACTCGGCGGTCGAAAACTATATCGAGTTACAGTCGGTCCAGTTACAATGTCATGCAATTCAACATTAATTCCAAAATTAGAAAGTGTTTCTTTAATGACATTTGCATTATTATTCACGTCGCCACCTTTTGCTTTTCCCTGACTTTTTTCTAATAAATTAATTGGTGGAAATTTCCATTTTTTACTTCTTCGATTAATTTTTGCTTGACTTTCATTGAAAACAGGCTCTTTTTTAAAATTTTCAACTTCTTTCAAATTATCTTCTTCGTAAATAACATCTTTTTCAATTTCAACGACTTCAGGTTCGTCAGTAAAGTTTTCTTTTTCTACAATTTTATTATTACCAAAATCAGTATCATCAAAATCTTCATCTCCGCCAAATTCATCTTGAGGAATGTTTTCAGTTTTTTTCTCTTTCTTTTTCAACTTTGAAATAACTTTTTTTTCTTTAACTTCAGTTTCTTCATCAAAATATTCAGTTTCGTCTTCCTCATCTATTTCTTCCTCGTATTCATACTCTTCATTATTTTCCTCTTCTTTCTCCGCAACTTTTTTAACTTTCTTTTTTCTTTGTTTAAATAATCCTAAAAATTTATTACTTTGCTCTCTCGGGATTTTTTTCTGAATATCAGAAAATGATAAATTGTAAGTGATAATTATTCCAATTAAAGTTGTTGCTAATAATAGGAAGGTTCCAACAATTTTATCTACGGTAATTACAGCTATATGAGCAATTAAATAGCCAATGTAACCACCACCTTTTCCTTCTTTTGCGACTTCAACGAAATTTTCATGTTCAAATGGGAGTAAATGTAATAAAGCTAAAATGCTGAAAAAAGTTACAACCACTCCAATTATTTTGGTTACGTAAAGAATGGTGGAATTTTTTCTTAATAAAACTATTCCTGCCATTACGAAAACGATTGGTGAGAGGTATTTTCCCCAGCCGAAAATGTAGCCGACTAAATGAGTTAGTTTTTCTCCAGCAATTCCTGCTAAGTTAAAAAAGCCTAAAGCGAAAATTAGGGCGAGTAAAAATAGAAAAATAGCGGCGATGCTTCTTTTTGCACCACTGCTTAAATTTAAAGAGATAAATTCTTCGCCATCTCCTGCATAATCTTTGTTTTTGTTTTTTCTTGCCATATAAACTCAATTTTAGCACAAAAGTTTGTTTCTTGAAAATTTTTGTGCTAGCCGCACGGGCTTTTGAAATTCAAGTAAATAAAAAACGGCAGAACTCTTCAAGTTCGTGCCGTTGTTTTGTTTAACGATATTGTTTCGCTTTTTCTAACACTTCATTTGCTCTCCTTAAACAGTAAATTTCATTCTCAAAAAAGTCTTCGGATTTATAAAAAGAATTCCACTTATTAAGAAATCCGTAAAATTTAGCGGCTCTGAGATAATATGTTGAGGCCTGTATTAATTTTCCCCGATGATCAGTATTGGTCAGTCTACTTTTTAACCTAGTTTCTTCATTAGGAGCTTTTTGTAGATCAATAGGTTTACCTATTGATCTAGTAATAAAATCTCCATGATCACGGAAAAATTCAGCAGCAGGTAAAGCATTTGCTTTTTCTGTAAACTCTTTTTTAACCATTGGCAACATTTTTGCAAAATATACTTTGTCTTTTATAGTTGGACTTTCGTTTTCTGAACTCATTGATGAACTCCTATTTAAAAATATTGAAACAACTACTAAAAAAAGTAAACAACATCTAAATACCATTAATTTTGCCATTTTTTTCTCCATTTTTTGGTTTTAGTTTCGAAACATAAAAAACTAGATTTAACTTTCTAAATTACGAAACTAAAGACAATAAGCCAGAAGAAAAAATGAAAATATCTTAAAGAACATTATTACAACAGAAATTAATTAATCTCATATCGTAACAACTAAACATACATTATTATTATTATGTCAAGCCCAAAAATTCCGCTTAAAATAAAAATTCTTTGAAAGTTAATTTTTTATGCTATAATCAACACAATGAGCAATCTAGCAATAAACCGAAGAGCCAGATACGATTACGAACTCCTCAATAAATACGAGGCAGGCTTAGTCTTGCTCGGACACGAAGTAAAATCCACCAAAGCAGGACATATGAGCCTAAAAGGATCATTCGTAACCATAAAAAATAACGAAGCTTATCTCACTAATGCCCTCATTCCCCTCTACAAATTCACCTCAACTTCCATTGAATACGACCCAACTAGATCCCGAAAACTACTCCTCAAAAAGAGCGAACTAAAATCTATCATTGGAAAAAAGACAGTTGAAGGCTTGACATTGGTGCCGATTCGTGTTTATATTAAGGGAAGATTAATTAAATTAGAATTTGCATTGGCAAAGGGAAAAAAGAAGTACGATAAAAGAAAATCTATCGCTGATCGTGAAAGTAAAGTAAAAATCGGTCGAGCTTTGAGAAATAGGATGTAAATTTTATTTTTTGTAGAAATGTTGCATTGCAACGTTTTAGAAAATTTATTTAAGTTTTCTGAGCAACATTTAATTTTAAGTTTATTTAAACACTTTAAAAGTTTAAGATTCTGGATAAATTTTTGATTTTTTTCAAAAATAAAAGATTTTCCGGAATAACCATTTTATTATTTCGTGAGATCATTAAAGTCTCAAAAGAATATTTAATAGATGTGATACAATTAATCACATCAGCACATTAAAAAATGGGGGTGTCAAGCTTCGACAGTTTGTCATTCGTCAATAAGCACGTCGGGCTATGATCAAGTATCCCGTAAAACTACTGATCAACTTTTTATAAGTGCAAACTTAGTAAAATCAGCAAAAGCAGTAATCGCGCAAGCTTTTACTCCAGCTTTTGCACCGTCTTTTGCTTAATTTTTAAGACAAGAGCCATTGACTAACTAATATCTCATAGGTTAAATCAATGTCATATTATGAGGGCAGTCTAATTTTTTTGTTCCAAAACTTTAGATTAAATTCAGGAACTAGATAAATAATGTTTTGTATATTTTATAATTATTTATTGAAACTGTTGATTTGCATCGACTAAAAATGTAATAAGCGTGTAGAAATTTGCCGGAGCGTACAAATTTGGACGTGGGTGCAATTCCCACCATCTCCACAATTTCAGTAACTAGTAATCCATAATCAGTAACTAGAGTTTATTGATTTAGAATTTACTAGTTACTAATTACTAATTACTAATTACTAATATAATGAGAAGACGTTTTAGACGAAAACCTAAGAAGACAGTTAAAATACCACAAATGCGATCAAATGAGCGTATTTTTGCTGATCCAATTTTTTTAATTGATCACAATGGAGATCATAAAGGAGAAACAGCTACCTCTGAGGCGAGAGCTTTAGCAGAAAGTGTTGGATTGGATTTAGTTGAAGTTTCGCCTAAAGCTAATCCGCCTGTGTGTAAGATTCTTGATTATGGAAAATTTCAGTACAATCAGACTAAGCAATACCGACAGAATAAAAGTCAACAGAAAAAAGTTGATACTAAAGGTGTGAGAATCGGTCTTCGTACAGGCGAGCATGATTTAAATTTTAAAAAGAAGCAAGCTGAAAAATTTTTAACCAAAGGAAATAAAGTTAAGATTGATGTTATTTTGCGAGGACGAGAAAAAGCTCACATGGATTTAGGGAGGGAGAATCTTGAAAAATTTATTAAATCTATTACAGAAGCACGTTTTAAAATTGAAGATGCTATTAAAAGGTCTCCAGAAGGATTTAGTGTTTTGATTGCTCCAGAATAAAGTAGTAACTGGTAATCAGTAACTTGTAACTAGAATGAGTAATATTATTAGGAATTTTTATGATTTAATTGTTTGGAAAAAAGGTCATGAATTAGTTTTGGGCATTTATAAAATAACCGAAACTTTTCCAGAAAAAGAAAAAGATGGCGTAACAAGTCAAATACAAAGAGCGTCAACTTCAATCACAGCAAATATTGCTGAGGGATTTGCCAGATTTCATTTTAAAGACAAAGTTAGATTTTATTATCAAGCCAGAGGTTCTGCCGCTGAAGTACAAAATTTTCTTTTAATTGCTAGAGATTTAAAATATATCAATAATGAAGATTGTAAAAAATTGGGAGAATTAGCCAACGAAGTAGCAAAATTAATAAACGGTTTAATAAAATCAACAAACAATCAATTGAAAAACTAGTTACTGATTACGGATTGCTAGTTCTTGAATTCAACAATTTAAAGCC
>JAGLWU010000050.1 GCA_023133275.1 Candidatus Moraniibacteriota bacterium | reverse complement strand
GTTGCGTTATTTTGTTGAATGTAGCCACAAGATTTGCAAGAAATTTTAATTTTTTCAATTTCAATTCCAAAGAAATAACTTATTTTCATTTTTCAGATTTTATGTTATATTTAAAAGATTAGATTAAAAATAAATTAATCTTAAATATTATTAATAATTAGTTAAATCTTAAATTATGAATGAAGAAAAGAAATTAACAAGTGAATCATCAGATGATTCGGCAAAAAAAGAACAAGCCATAAATTCAGCTTCTGTGAAAAAAGAAGGAAATATGAATAAAGAATTAAAATCAAATAATTCTAAAAATTTAATGGGTGGGGTTGTGATTGTTGTAGTTTTGATCGGGCTAATGCTAATCCCGTTTAATTCACGGACGACTTTAGGAAGAGCTTTAGACTTATTTGGAATGCACAAAGTTGCTATGAAAACTGATGCTTCTATAAATAGAGATAAAGGTTTGTCAAATTTAATTTCTCATATTGATGTTTCCGATGAGGAAAGTTTTGAAAATTCTTGGGATAAAATTAAAGATAGCAATTTAAAGTTTGAAGCGGTTTCTATGAAAAGTAACTTCAAAGTTTATCCGGAAAATGAAGAATTTAAAGATTCTCTAAATGCTAGCGGAGATTTTGCTGGAAATATTTCTTTGAAAGATCAAAAAATGTCTGGAGATATTAATTTGAATATTAATGCAGAGTTGAGTAAAATTTCGGAAGATTATCAGGACATGTCTTCAAACATATCTGCTATGGGTGCAATTGATAATGAAAAGGCTTATTTTAAAACAGATGAAATGAAATTTAATCTTGAGGGAATGAATGTTTCTTTTGGGTTAGATGATTGGTATTCTACGCCAGAATTTGAATTGTATGGTGAGCAAAAAGAGGCTTTGAATGAAATGGCAAAATTAATTACTGAATTGACTGAAACTAAATTTTCTAAAATTATCTCTGATGAAACGGGTCGTCAGTTGATGAAAAACGGCTACGGTATTTATGATAAATTAGAAGTTGGCGGGGTAAAAAATGTTGAGTTTGGTAAGGAAAATAATGAAGTTACAAAAAAAGTTAGAGTTGTTGAGATTGATTTAGATTCAAGTAAATTTGAGGAGAAGATGAAAAATTTTGGTGAAAATTCGTTTGATAGTATCGATATGCTATTAAATGACCAAACTTTGCACAGCTTTGTAAAAAATGATTTTTATGATTGGTTTAGTAGAATTACGCCACAAGCGGGAATTCTTGTTAAAGATGAAATGTTGATGTATGAGGTGTTAACAAAAGAGGAATTCGGTGAAGATTTTGATGAAGTAATAACTGATTTTAATGAAAATAAATCTGAAATTAAAGAAGATTTTGAAGAAGGGTTTAGTGAGGGGATGGACGGAAGTGTTGCATTTAATGATGCGGTTGAAATAATGGAATATACTTTATATTTAGAACCAGGAACTAATGATTATTATGGTTACAAAGAAAAGATTAAATATAACGTTCCAAATGAAATTCTTGATGAAATTAAATCAGGAAATGAAGAACTTTATTCAATTGTGAAAAATGGAATAATTCTTGAAATTGAAGTTTATGATATGAAGCTGAATGATAAAGTTGAACCAGTTGAAATTCCAGAAAACTCAAAGTCAATTGAAGAGTTTACAAAAGCGATGGAAGATAATGAGGGAACTGCTGATTTTTTCAACAATTTAGAAATGATGATGGGTCAACTTATGGGATTACCATCAGTTAATGAAGAAGCAATGGAAGAAATAAAAAAAGAAATGGAGACATATGAATATGAAAACATGAAAGGAATGACTCCTGAAGAACAAGCTGAATTAGAAGCAATGATAAATTCTATGAAATAACAAACAATTAGTTTTGAATTATCATTTTCAAAAAAGCAGAGATCACCTCTCTGCTTTTTTTATTGGAAATATTATAGATAATGTGTTAGAATAATATTATTGTTTTGGATATTTATTTTTTTTAATTTTTTCCTAGAATGTTTCAATTTTTAAAACAACATGAAAATTATAAAGAGCTTATTTGGGTTTTGGCGAAGACTGATTTTAAGTTACGGTATCACGGATCTGTATTGGGTTATGTTTGGGCACTTCTTCAGCCACTTGCAATGTTTGCGGTTTTGAATTTCGTGTTTTCTTCTATTTTTGCTCGAGGCGGTGGGGAGCCTTTTTATTCGTTACAGTTAATTGTTGGAATAATGATGTTTACTTTTTTTAGTGAAGGAACATCTTCTGGAATGAAATCTCTACTTTCTAAATCTCAGTTAATTACAAAAACTTATGTGCCAAAGTGGACAATAATTTTATCTTCTACAATACATTCTGTTTTGACTTATTTAATGAGTTTAATCATTGTGGTCGTATTCTTTATTTGGAAAGGTCTAGTTCCTAGTTTTGGTGCAGTCATGATGTTTTTATTTTTCTCTTTTTTAATTTATGTAATTATAGTATCTTTTTCTTTTTTGACAGCATCTTTATTTATTAGATTTAGAGATCTCGCCATGATTTGGGGTGTAGTTACTCAAATGCTTTTTTATGCAACTCCTATCGTTTATCCTTTAAAAACGATGACTGAAAATATGCAACAGTTATTATTAGCTAATCCGCTGGCATTTATTGTTCATTTTACAAAGGAGTCTTTAATTAATGACCATTTTCCCGATCTTTGGCAAATTAATTTTTTTATTGTATTATTGTTGTTGATTTTTATAATTAGTATTTTTGTTTATAAA
Organism: Candidatus Moraniibacteriota bacterium; assembly: GCA_023133275.1. GTDB lineage: Bacteria > Patescibacteriota > Minisyncoccia > Moranbacterales > JAGLWU01. The sequence continues at coordinate 5,936 of JAGLWU010000050.1, read as the reverse complement.
AAGACATCGAAAGGAATTGCCGAAAACTTTTAATATTAATTTTATCAGTAAAAGTTTGAATATTAAATTAAAAAATATTACATTAATTAGGTAGTTGAGATTGTTAAATTAAATTTTTATTTTATGAAAAGAGATATTGCTATTGAAGTTAAAAATGTGAGTAAAAAATTTAAAATTCCTCATGAGAAGATAGATACCATGAGAAGTATTTTTGTAAATATTTTTTCTAAAAAAACTTATGAAGAATTTAAGGCGTTAGATGACGTTTCCTTCAAAGTTAAAAAAGGTGAAACATTTGGCATTATTGGAAGAAATGGTTCTGGTAAATCTACTTTGTTAAAAATATTATCAGGTGTATATAGAGTAGACGAGGGAGAGGTTAATATTGATGGAAAAATATCTCCTTTTTTAGAATTAGGAATAGGATTTAATCCAGAACTTTCTGGTAGGGATAATATTTTTTTGAACGCAACTATTTTAGGACTTAATCAAAAAGAAATTAAGGAAAAATTTGATCATATTTTGGAATTTTCAGAAATCGGCAGATTTATTGATCAAAAAGTAAAAAATTATTCTTCTGGGATGAAAGGGCGATTAGCTTTCTCAGTGGCGATTCATGCTGATAGGGAAATTCTTTTGATGGATGAAGTTATGGCTGTTGGGGATATGCGTTTTAAAGATAAATGTTTAGATGTTTTTGAGAATTTTAAAAAGCAAGGTAAGACCATTGTTTTAGTCAATCATAGTCCTGAGGTCATTAGGGTAAATTGTGATAATGCTATGGTTTTAGATGGAGGTAAAGTTATGGCTGTTGGGGATCCTGATGAAGTTATGAAAGAATATGAACGGATTGTGAATGTATAATTTTAAATTTCTTAAGATTTATTCGCTACTTGTGGGGAAACTAAGAGTTAGGTAATGTGAAGCGAATAAATTTTTTGAGATACTCCCATTCACTTGTGGCGGGGAGAAATCATTATTAGTAAGTCATCTAAATAAAAATAAGTTATGAAAAAAAAGACAGCTTTAATAACTGGAATCACTGGACAAGATGGTGCCTATTTAACCGAACTTCTTTTAGAAAAAAATTATGAAGTTCATGGAATGATCCGGAGATCTAGTTCTTTTAACACTGGAAGAATTGATCATTTATATCAAGATCCTCACGTCAACGATGTAAAATTATTTTTACATCATGGAGATCTTTCAGACAGTTCAAGTATTTCTCGACTCATTGAAAAAATTAAACCTGATGAAATATATAATTTAGCAGCTCAAAGTCATGTTGGAGTTAGTTTTGATAATCCTGAATATACTGCTGATGTAACTGGAGTTGGAACATTAAGATTACTAGATGCTATAAAAGATTCAAAAATTAAAACAAAATTTTATCAAGCTTCCACAAGTGAATTATATGGGTTAATTCAAGAGCCTATTCAAAAAGAAACTACTCCATTCTACCCACGTTCTCCTTACGCATGTGCTAAACTGTATTCTTATTGGATTACGGTGAATTATTGTGAAAGCTATGGAATTTATGCTTGCAATGGAATTTTATTTAACCATGAATCGCCACGTCGAGGAGAAACATTTGTAACTAGAAAAATAACAATTGCTCTATCTCGTATATTGGCTGGTAAACAAGATTGTTTGTATCTTGGAAATTTGGATTCAAAAAGAGATTGGGGCTACGCAAAGGATTATGTTGAAGGCATGTGGTTAATGTTGCAACAAAAAAAACCTGATGATTTTGTTTTGGCTACTGGCGAGACTCATTCTGTAAGAGAATTTGTGGAAGAGGCTTGTAAAATAGCGGGTATAGATCTTCAGTGGAAATATAAAAAAGAGAAAGAAATAGGAATAGATAAAAATACTAAAAAAATAATTATTAAAATAGATCCGCGATATTATCGTCCAGCTGAAGTGGAGTTGCTTTTAGGAGATCCTAGTAAGGCTAAAAGAAAATTAAAGTGGACACCTAAAACTAAATTTAAAGAATTAGTTAAAATTATGATGGAGCACGATTTGAAAAAAGAAGATATGTAGAGATGTTTTGTTAAAATATACTTATATAAATAAATTCTAAATAATAAAATGAAAAAAGATTCTAAAATTTTTGTGGCTGGGCATAACGGACTTGTAGGTTCAGCTATTTTAAGACAACTTCAGAAAGAAGATTATTCTAATTTGATTTGTAAAAATAGAGATGGATTAGATCTTTTAGATTCAAGTGCAGTTGAAGAATTTTTTTCCATAGAAAAACCTGAATATGTCTTTTTAGCTGCGGCTAAAGTTGGGGGTATTCATGCAAATAATACTTATCCAGCAGATTTTATTTTTCAAAATTTACAGGTTCAAAATAATGTTATTCATAATGCTTACTTGAACAATGTTAAAAAATTAATTTTTTTAGGTAGTTCTTGTATTTATCCTAGAGAGTGTCCGCAACCGATCAAAGAGGAATTTTTATTGACTGGACCATTAGAGAAAACTAATGAAGCTTATGCTGTCGCAAAAATTGCAGGGATTAAAATGTGTCAGTCATATAATAAACAATATGGTACTAAATTTATTTCTGTAATGCCGACAAATCTTTATGGAATAAATGATAATTTTGATTTGGAGACTTCACATGTTCTGCCTGCCTTGTTAAAAAAGTTTCATGATGCTAAAATTAATAATGAGTCTGAAGTTGTGATGTGGGGAAGTGGTTCACCGATGAGGGAATTTTTGTTTGTGGATGACATGGCGGATGCTTGTGTTTATTTGATGAATAATTATGATGAAGGTGAGATTGTGAATATTGGTACAGGAGAAGATCTTGCTATTAAAGATCTTGCTTTATTAATTAAAGATATTGTTGGGTTTAAGGGCAAGATTGTTAATGATATTTCAAAACCAGATGGGACTCCTAGGAAATTACTTGATGTTTCTAAATTGCGTGATTTAGGTTGGAAGCATGAGACAGGGTTGAGAAAGGGGATTGAGAAGACTTATGTGTGGTTTTTGGAGAATTATAAAAATTAAATTTAAATAAATAATTAAAATATGAATATTAAAAATTTTATCTATCGCTCAAAAATTATTTCTGATAAGATTGATAATTTAAGTAATGATGTTGTGAAATCAAATTCTACATTAACTAACATATCAAAAAGCATTGAAGAAGATAAAAAATATAAAGAGATATTAAATAATGATTTGGTGAATTTATCAAATAATTTACATAAAATTAAAAATGAACTAAGTCGAGTATCATTGGAGAAAAACATCAATGAATTCGAAAAAAGATGTTATTCTCAGGACGGCGAAGATGTTGTGTTAGCGGCTTTTTATGAGACAAAGCCTGACTTCAGGGGCTTTTATGTTGATATTGGAGCTTTTCATCCTTTTCGTTTTTCTAATACTCAATATTTTTATGAAAAAGGATGGCGGGGAATTAATGTTGATGCTACTCCTGGGTCAATGAATGAATTTGACGAATTTAGATCTGGGGATGTTAATGTTGAAATAGGAGTTTCTACTGATGGAAAAGATTTAACTTTTTATTGTTTTGAGGAGGGTGCTTTAAATTCTTTTGATAAGAAAATTAGTGAAAAAAGAGTTAAACAGGGTTGGAAGATGATTGGTGAGAAAAAAGTAAAAACAATGAGTGTAAATAGTCTTTTAGAAAAATATTTGCCAAAAAATCAAAAAATAGATTTTATAAATATTGATATTGAAGGCTTAGAGCTTGGTGTTTTAAAATCTTTAGATTGGAACAAATACAAGCCTGATTTTCTATTGATAGAGGAACTAACTTTAGTTGATAAAGATATAGTAAAATTTGGTGATACTGATATGTATGGTTTTTTGAATGGATTAGGTTATGGAATTGTGGCAAGAACTAAAAGAACATTAATTTTTAAAAATGCTAGAAAATGAAAAAAGCAGTATTATTTTTAATTTTCAATAGAATAGATACAGTTCAAAGAGTTTTTGCGGAAATTCAAAAGGCAAAGCCTCCTAGGTTCTATTTGGCTTCGGATGAAGGCAGGAATGAAGAAGAAAAAAAGAAAGTTAAAAAAATTAGAGATTATGTTTTGAATAATATTAATTGGGATTGTGAAGTCAAAACTTTATTTAGAGATAAAAATTTAGGTTGTCGAAGATCTGTTTCAGGAGCTATTTCTTGGTTTTTTAAAAATGAAAAGGATGGAATTATTTTAGAAGATGATTGTTTACCTAGCCAATCTTTTTTTAATTTTTGTGAAGAGCTACTTGATTATTATAAAGACAATAAAAGTGTGTGGCATATTTCTGGAAATCAGTTTTTTCCTATTCTTATAATGGAGCAAGTTATTATTTTACTAAAATTCAGCATTGTTGGGGTTGGGCAAGTTGGGCATATCAATGGGCTTTTAGAATTGTGGAAAAGGAAGGTTTTTGTATAAATCCTAGTAAAAATTTAATTTCAAATATAGGTTTTGGTAATGATGCTCTCCATACTAAAAATAATGAGGATCCACTTTCAAATTTACAAACTTATGACATAAAAGAAATTATTCATCCTAAAAAAGTAGAATTTAATTGGGAAGCTATAGATTTTATTTATCAATATATTTACGGAATAAATTTAAAAGAAGGTTTAGAAAGTTTTAAAAAAGAATTGAATGAAAAGAATTTAATTTTAAAACAAGAGGTTCAGCAAAAAGATATTGCAATAAATCAAAAAGATCAAGAGGTTCAAAAAAGAGATGCTATAATAAATACAAGAGATAATCAAGTAGCTCAAAAAGAAGAAATAATTTCTAATTTGCAAAGCTCAAAATCATTTCAACTAGGGGGATTATTTTTTCGTTCAATTAAAAAACCATATAAATTGATAACATTTCCAGTTAATTTAATAAGGATTTTCATTAGATAATGCGGGAATGTAAAGATTGTTTTTTAGGTAATTAGATAAATGATATTTAATATATGAATTGTAATATTTGTGGTAACAAGTCGGATTTTTTATTTTCAAGCTTGGTGTTAAATAAACATCAAGTGAAGTATTATAAATGTCCAAATTGTGAATTTATTCAAACTGAGGAGCCTTTTTGGTTAGATGAGGCTTATAATAATGCAATTACTGATTTAGATATAGGGCTGGTTTCTAGAAATATAAGTTTTTCTAATATTATAGAAAAAATAATAAAGAGTAATTTTAATTATAATGCAAAATTTTTAGATTATGCAGATGGTTATGGTTTATTTGTTCGTTTAATGAGAGATAAAGGATTTGATTTTTATAGAGAAGATAAATATTGTGATAATATTTTTGCTCAAAATTATGATTTAGAGGATATCGGGAAAAATAACAAATTTGAACTTGTAACAGCTTTTGAAGTTTTTGAACATTTAGAAAAGCCTCTAAAAGAGATTGAGCAAATGTTTAAATATTCAGATAATATATTATTTTCAACTGAATTACACAACAATCAAGAATTTAAAAAAAGTGATGATTGGTGGTATTTTACTCCAGAAACAGGTCAACATGTTTCTTTTTATTCAAAAAAAACATTAGATGTTATAGCAAATAAATTTAATTTAAAATATTTTTCTAATAATAACAGTTTACATATGTTTGGTAAAAAAGATTTTAAAGACAATTCTTTAAAAAATGATGATAATTTTAATGATGTTGCAATGAGTAGTTTGATTATGGAAGACTTTGAATTTTCAAAAAATATTTTAAAAAATCAAAAAATAAATCAGGAAAAATCTGAAAAGTCTCTACTTAAAGAATGTTCTTTAAAGCAATCTCAGGTAGACAGGCTAGTTAATGATTTAAAGTTATCTAAAAACAAATTATTTAAGTTTCAAACAAGTTTAAGAAGTGAAAAGAAAGTTGTTGATGAAAAAAATGAGCAACTTCATCAAAAAGACCAAAAAATAAATCAGAAAAGTGAACA
>JAGLWU010000005.1 GCA_023133275.1 Candidatus Moraniibacteriota bacterium | reverse complement strand
TATGACAGTGTAAAAAAAGATTTTTCACTTGCTCAGAAAATAATTTTAGTAAATGAAAAAAGTGAAGTACTTTTGGTTAAAACTACAAAAGATGATTTGTGGGATTTACCGGGTGGACATTTTGATGAAAATGATGAAAGTCAAATTGAATCTTTGAAAAGAGAAGTTGCGGAAGAGATTGGAAATTCTGTTGACTTTGAGATTTTAGATGAGATTTCTGTTGAGTTGAGAAAATGGAAAGGCGAATTTACGAATGTTAAAGTTGGATATTTGGCAAAATATAATTTTGGAAAAATTAAACTTGAAGATAACAATGAACATTCAGATTTTAAATGGATGAATTTTGATGAGATTGAAAATTTAAAAAATGGCGATTGTAAAGAATGGTTGAAACGAGTAGTTGAGAAAGCTCAAATTAGAATGAAACAGAATTCAAATTCAGAATTTGAAGATGAAAAAGATGGAGGGGAAAAATTTTTAAATTCGATGATTAATATTAAAGCAGTTATCGTTAATCAAAAAAAAGAGGCTTTAATTTTAAAAAGATCTAATGAAGAAGAATTTAATAAAGGTGCATACGATTTAGTTGGTGGATACATGCGTGAGGGTGAGAGTTTTGAAGAGGCTTTGTTGCGAGAAATTAAAGAGGAGACAGGATTGACAGAAGTTACAATTGAATCGATTTTGAAAGCAAAAGAATTTCCGAGAGATCATGAAAAATTTAATAAAATTAAAGCTCTTAGATTTATTGTGAAATATTCTGGTGAAAATGATGAAGTTAAATTAAACGAGGAAGAACACGAAAGTTTTGAATGGTTATCTTTTGATGAAGCGGTGAAGGCTTTTTCTGATGAGGGATTTGAGGGTGAGAAAAAAGAATCTTTGTTGGCGGCTAAAAATTATTTGGAGCGAGAAGAGGCTTTGTCTGGTTGGCACAGGACTTTGGCGGACTTTGATAATTATAAAAAGCGGGCATTGGAGCGAGAGCGAGAATTTAATCAGTATGCGTCTGAGAAAATTATTAATGAAATGTTGCCAGTGTTGGATAATTTTCATTCGGCGACTGAACACATTCCTGAAAGTGATCAGGAAAATCCTTGGGTAACTGGGATTATGTACATTCAAAAGCAAATGTATAAGGTTTTTGAGGATAATGATGTTACGGAAATGGAGGTTGAGATTGGTGATGAATTTAATGCTGAAATAATGGAAGCTGTGAAAAGTGATGATGAATCTGAGGGGAATAATTCTAAAAAAGAGAAAGTTGTTAAAATTGTGCGGAAAGGTTATAAAATTAAAGAAAAGATTATGCGTCCGGTTAAGGTTGTTGTTGGATAGATTATTAGAGACATTACATTGTTTTAGAGTTTATTTAATGTTTATTTATTTTGAAAATAAAAATAAAAGAAAGAGGGTGAAAAAAAATGTGAAAAGGTATAGTTCAATAACTGACACTACTCTAAAAAATACCCCGTCAGTTCTTGAAGGGTAGTTGGTTGCTTTTGGTAAAATTTTACGTAATGAAGAATTCCAGTAAGTTTTTCTGAAACTTCACTAAT
>JAGLWU010000049.1 GCA_023133275.1 Candidatus Moraniibacteriota bacterium | reverse complement strand
ATACAGAATACAGAATACAGTTTTTGGTTTACCCAAAGAATATTTTCAAGAAGGATTAGATGATAAAATCAAGAAAACTATTGAAGAAGTGATTAAAAAAATTAAATCCCAAGGAGCGACAATTAAAGAAGTTAGTTTGCCTTCCACTTCTTATGCTTTGCCTTGTTACTATATTATTATGCCCGCTGAAGCAAGTTCTAATTTAGCCCGTTTTGATGGTATTCGTTATTCCCCAATTAACAATTATCCTAATTTGCATGATTTATATTTTAAAACCCGAGGAAAAGGATTTGGAGCAGAAGTTCGTCGGAGAATAGTTTTAGGGACTTATGTTTTATCAAGCGGTTATTATGATGCTTATTATAAAAAAGCTCAAAAAGTTCGTCAATTAATTAAAGATGATTTTAGTGATGCTTTTGAAAAGGTGCATTATATTTTTACGCCGACTACACCTGAAGTTGCGTTTAAAATTGGAGCGAAAACGAATGATCCGATGAAAATGTATTTGTCCGATATTTATACTGTGCCGATGAATTTAGCGGGAGTGCCTGCGATTTCTTTTCCGATTGGTACGGTGGAGGATGAGGGTGTGGATTTGCCGGTTGGTGGTCAGATTATTGGGAAGTGGTTTGATGAAGAGGGTGTTTTGAATGCGAGTTATACTTTTGAGCAGAATGTTTAGTTTTTTATGAACAAGGGGTCATGACCCCTTGTTCAAACTGAGAATTAATTTTTAAATTAAATTTATGAAAATCACAAAAGAAAAAGTAGAATATTTTTTTGGATTGATTTTAATTCCTTTTTTGATGATTATTTTGATTAGTTTCATTTTTATTTTATTTGGAGGTTTTAGTAGAATTGGATTTTTTAAATCAATTTATGGATTTTTTACATATTATGGAGCTTTTATTTTATCTATTACCACTACAATTTTATTAGCTGGAGTTGTTGCATTTATTTATGCATATAAAAAGAGAAATAAAAAATATAATATATTTATTTGTGCTTTATTTGTTGGTCTTATTTTGCCCGTACAAATGATTTTTCATTCTCTTCTATTGCTTAATTTGAGAGAACTTTTAATTTTACCTTTTATAGTTATAGGTTCAATTTTCTATTATATACCCTTGGTTATTGTGAGTCTAATAATTCTAAAAATAACAGATCCCTTAAGAAAAAAAATAAAATGGTAACATTAAAACTATGAATGACATAACTTCAATAATCACAACCATCGGAGAAAAAACAAGCGTTTGGTATCAAATATTCACCGATAGCACATTTTTCCTCGTGATTAAAATAATACTAATCTTATACATAACAATCTTATTGGTCGACATAATTCTTTTAGTTTATTTAGGCGACGTAAGAAAACGTTTGCGGGAACAATTTAAAGGAACAAATATCCCAATATCCAAAAAGAAAAAACAAAAAGAATGGAATTTAATTAAAAACAGATTAAAAACTGGAAAAGATAATGAGTATAAATTAGCAGTTTTGGAAGCTGATCACATTGTTGAAAAATCTTTAGAAGTGGCGGGCTACAATGGAGACAATTTTTCTGAAAGACTTTCTCAAATTCCGCAAAATTTTTTTTCTCATTTAGACGCAGTTAATGAAGCACATCAGTTACGAAATGAAATTATTAGAAATGATAATGTTGCGATTACAAAAGAACAAGCAGAAAAAACAGTTGGTACATTTGAAAGTTTTTTAAAGACTTTAGATGTTTTGTAAAAAATAATTTTTTGTATTTCTTTAATTTAAGATTATTTAAAATTTTAATTTTGACAAAAAGCTTGATTTATTTTGTTTAATAATATATTATAAAATAAAAATTAATAATTTAATTAATATGTAATTTTTATGAGTAAGAAAAAAACAAATGATAAAGATCACGAAATTAAGGAAGAAAAATCTTGTTGTGATGATGGAACGTGTAGTCTTTGTATAAAAAATAAAGAGATTAAAACGGAAGAAGATTTAGGGAATGATAAATATTTTGAAAAAGAAAAAATAATTGATGAAGATGAAAGTGAAAATGAAGAACAAACGGATGAAAATGAATCAGAAGAGGTGGAAGATGTTGATGAAAAAATTGTTACAGAGAAAAAAAAAGATAAGAAAGATTTTGGTAAATTTAAAAGAGAAAAAATTAAAAAAAATCCAGTAAATAAAATTTTAACAGTAGTTTTGGCGATGGTTATCATAGCGTCTGTCGTGGCTGGAATTATGGCGTTTAGTTTTTTCAATAGATTTAAAAGCGACAAAATTTCTAAAGATATTTTTGATAATGAGCAAGTTATTGAATTTGAAGGTGAGACTTGGACATTGCAAACTGAACCTAAAGTTATAGTGGAAGTTTTTTCTTCAGAGGATTGTGAAAATTGTGTGGATGAAGATGTTATTTCTTTTTTAAAAATTCAAATTCCTACACTTGAAGTTAAAAAAATAGATGTTAAAAAAGATGAATCTAATGTGGATTTAAAATATATTCCTGCTTTTGTGTTTGATGACAATATTACTAAAACTGATTTTTATAATCGAGCAGAAGAATTATTTACTGAGGAAAATGGTGAATATGTTTTGCAAACGGCTCAGTTAGGATTTCCGATTGGTGAACAGTTGGGTGAAATGACGGATGAAAAAGGGTTTATGGTGGGGAGCGAGGATGCTAAAGTTTCTGTAATTGCGGTTACAGATTTTGGTTGCGAGGAGTGTGCGATTGCTAATCCTATTTTAGATAAATTGGAAGTTGAATATAAAAATAAGGCTAAATTTACTTACAAAATATTTACTGATGTTGAGGATGAAAAGTTGATGAATGTTTCAATGGCGGTATTTTGTGCGGATGAGCAGGATAAATTCGATGCTTATTCTGATACGATTTTTGCGAGACAAAGTGCTTGGCAGACATTTGAGGGTGATTTAACAAATGTTTTAACAAATTATGCGGTTAATTTGAGACTTGATAAGGCTAAATTTGGTGAATGTTTGTCTAATAAAAAATATGAGAGTCAGATCAAGGAAATGAATAAAGAGATCATGGATTATGGATTTACAAGTGTGCCTGTTTATTTTGTTGATGGTGAGAGAATTGATGGTGTGCCGACTTATGAGGGAATGGGTGCGATGTTGAAAAAAGCGGTTAATTGAATTGATTATAATCTTTTGATATTATTTTAAGAATTTTTGAAAAATAAAAAGTTATCTTTGCGGATGACTTTTTAAAATTTCAGCTTAAAAAATTTCAAAGTTTGTTGGTTTAAAATTTTTATTTGCTGGGACTTCTCGAATGCGATCTGAGAAGTCCACAGTATTAAACATTATGGTAATTTGAAATAGGTCATATTTACACCACGTCCCCTTTTTTCGAGTTTTTTTTTCATTACAAAGTTCATCGAGACTTCTGCCTGTTCGTTCCATTAAAACTGGTGTTTCACCAAAAGTTTTTAGGATATCTTTGAGAGAGATTTCATCTTCCTGTTTTTCAATGAAACTAAGTATAGCTTCTTTGTGGTAGCGATTATCAGTCATCTTTATTTTCCTCCGATTATGTTGAAAGTATGGTTTTGTCAGTTCAAAAAACTCTAATTCTTTAACTTTTTAAAAAACTAATCACAATCAAATTTTTGACTATGACTTTGTATCATACATTATTATTATTATGTCAAGTGCAATTTTTACAAACACTTGTGTTATAATAAAAAAGTAAAATTTTTAATAAAATTGCCATTCTAGCTCAGTTGGTAGAGCGACGCACTCGTAACGCGTAGGTCATCAGTTCAATTCTGATGAATGGCTCAAGGTTCAGACAATTAGACAATTAGATTTTTAGACAAGTAGAGACATTACATTGTAATGTCTAGGAGGGCAAGATATTTTTTAGATTTATAATATAAATATGCAAGAAATAGTAAAACAAGCCGAAGAGTTAAAAAATAAAATCCTACATTTGTGGGACTCTCTTTGACATTGAAAATAAAAAAAATAAATTAAAAGATTTAGAAAAAGAAAGTTTTCAAGAAGGTTTTTGGAATGATCACAATTCAGCATCTAAAGTAATAAAAAAATTAGAAGATTTGAAAAGTGAAGTAAAAAAAATAGAAAATTTAAAATCAGAAATTACAGAAATAATTGAATTAAATGAAATTATTGATGAAAAAGATAAAAAAGAGTGGCAACAAATTTCTTCTCAATTAAAAAATTTACAAAAAGAAACGGATGAGTTGGAGTTTCACACATTTTTTTCTGGTGAATACGATTCTTCAGACGTGATCATTTCAATTTACGCAGGAGCAGGAGGAGATGATGCACAAGATTGGGCGGAAATGCTTTTGCGAATGTATTTGCGTTGGGCGGAACAGAATAATTTTAAAGCTAATATTATTGACAAAACAGCTGGAGCAGAAGCGGGAATTAAAAATGTTACCATTGAAATTGCGGGACATTGGACTTACGGAAATTTGCGATCGGAGATGGGTGTTCATCGGCTGGTACGTCTCTCTCCTTTTAATTCCGACAATTTACGACAAACTTCTTTTGCACGAGTGGAGGTTTTGCCAGTGGTAGAAGATGATTTGGAATTTCAAATTAAAACAGAAGATTTACGAATTGATACTTTTCGTTCGTCGGGGGCAGGTGGTCAGAGTGTGAATACGACGGATAGTGCAGTTCGGATTACTCATCTTCCAACTAGTTTGGTGGCTCAATGTCAAAACGAGAGATCGCAATTGCAAAATAAAGAAAAGGCAATGATAATTTTAAAAGCTAAATTACACCAGAGATTTTTAGAGGAAAAAAAGAAAGAGAAATTAAAATTGAGGGGAGAAGTTCAAAGTGCGGAATGGGGCAGTCAAATTCGTAGTTATGTTTTGCATCCGTATAAAATGGTTAAAGATCATCGCACTAAATTTGAAACGGCAAATGTTGATAAAGTTTTAGAGGGAGAGTTGAATGATTTTATAGAAGCTTATTTGAAGTGGGATTTGACTAAAAATTAAATTTTTTTATGGAAAGCTATGATTAATTGCATTTTTACGGAAATAATTTCAGAAAATATAAAAAGAAAATTAGAGAATGTTTTAAAATAAAACACTTGAATTCAACAATTTAAAGCC
>JAGLWU010000048.1 GCA_023133275.1 Candidatus Moraniibacteriota bacterium | reverse complement strand
ACAAACTTTTTATCAAACTCAATCAATTGAGCAACATATTCGCGAAACAACGAAAACGGCGGATTCGTCACCACCACATCAGCCTCTTTCAAAATCTCCACACACTCATCGCTCCGAAAATCACCATTCTGTTTCAACGGAGTTTTAATCGTATCTAATTTATTTTTCTTTCCATCCTTATTTACATCATGTTGAATCTCCAGTTTATATGAAGGCTTATCTTTTTCAAAATGCGTAGACACCAGTTTTTTTAACCCAAGAAATTCAAAATTCTCCGCAAAATAATGCCAAAAATTACTTTCTTCAGGATCATCACAATTACAAAAAACAATTTTTCCTTTCAAACTTTCTTTGTAATGCCCCAATTCCCTTTCAATGTCAGAAAGTTGCGTGTAAAACTCGTCTTTTTTAGCTTTATTTGCCTTGTGTAAATTTTTATTGGATGATGTTTTTTTCATGGTTTTTAGATATAAATTTAATTATCTTCACTGCTTTTTCAACAAGAGGTTATAACCCCTTGTTCAATTCCCATAACGCCCCACCAGACGCTCAAAAACACATCAAGAAACACTTTTAACTGGCATAACTAGATAAGTAAACTTCTCATTCACTTCACCGCCGTCTACACCCTTAAAAATAACTGGAGTCATTTTATTATTAATAAAAATAGAAATCTCACTTTCCTCTATTTTTCTAACACCCTCCAAAACATAATTCGGATTAAGAGCAATTTCTTGATTTTCACCTTCCATTGAAATAGATAATTCTGTGGTACTACTTCCAGTTTCCTGTTGTTTAGTAGTAATTTTCATTTTTTTATCATTTATTTCAAAAAATATCTCTTTATTATCTTTACCAACAAAAACAGTAGTTACTTTCAAAGCTTCTATAAATTCATCTTTTTTTACCGTTAGCGAAGTGAGTGATCCTTGAGGAATAATTTGCTTGTAATCCGGATAATTCCCATCAATAAGTTTAGCGGTAATATTTAAATCTTCACATTCAATGAAAAGATGATTATTTTCTATACAACAATTTACATTTTTATAACTATCACTAATTTTATTTATATACAAACAAATTTGCTTTGGTAAAATTATAAAATTATCTTCATTTAATTTAATTTCACTTTCTTCATTTATTAAATCAGCGACAGGAATAACATTTTCACCTAATCTAAAACTATCTGTGGCAACTGTGTAAATATTTTCATTTTCAATTTTAAATAAAACACCTGTTAATTCTTGCCTAGTTTCTAAACTACTTGTAAAAGGAAAAACTTTAGAAATTATTTTCTTAAAATTATTCAAATTAAATTTCAAAAAATTTCTTTCCGTACTTTGAGGGATAATTGGAAAATCTTTTGCACTGTAACTATTAATTTGTGTTGTATGTATTCCACTTTTCAAAATTAATTGATTTTCCTTCAATTCTAAATAAATATTCTCTTCACCTCTCAAAGCAGTTAGAAAATTTAATAGAAGATTTATTGGAACAACAATACTTCCTTCCTGTTCTATTTTAGCTTGAATTTTTTTAATTACCCCTATTTCTAAATTAGTGGCTGAAAAATGTAATTGATTTTCTGTAGCCTCAATTAAAATATTATTTATGATCGACAAACTAGAATTCTTACCAGTAGCTGATTCTATAAATAAAAGTGCTTCTCTAAAATTTTCGTAAGTGCATGTAATTATCATATTAGTATCTTTATATAATTAAATCTATTATTACTATTAAACTGTGGAAAAGTTGATAAGTCTGATAAAGTTAGAAAATAAGGGAAATAAACGTACTCTACTTAACAACAGTCTATTTAAATACTGTGTTGAACTTGAGGACTTTTTGAATAAAATGATATTTATCAACAAATTAACTAACTTATCCACATTAATTATTCACAACATTTAACTAACTTATCCACATCTTTTAAACAACTGTATATAACTTTTCCTGTAAATAATCAATATCTCTCTTTAACTTTTCATCAGTATTTAAATTTTTATTAATTTTTTCATAAGCATGTAATACTGTGGTATGATCACGTCCGCCAAAATATTTACCAATTCCTGGATAAGATAATTTCAATTCAGTTCTGAATAAATACATAGCAATTTGCCTCGGTAAAGAAATTTCTTTTTTTCTACTTTTACTCATAAGGTCTTCTTCAGTTACTTCAAAAAATTCTAAAATTATATTAATAATATCTTTATTTTGAATTCCAGTTTTTTTATTACTATCGATTATTTCTGATAATATTCCAGTAACTGACTCAATTGTAGGCTCTCTTTTGTATAAATCGCAAATAGCTACAATTCGATTTAAAGCACCCTCTAATTCACGAACGTTATTTTTGATATTTTTTGCAATAAATCTTAAAATTTCATCACTAATATAAAATTCTTTTTCTAATGTTTTAGTACGTAAAATAGCTATTCTAGTTTCTAAATCTGGTTCGCTCACATCAGCGATCATCCCTCCTTCAAATCGAGAGCGTAAACGTTCTTCAAGAGTACTGATTGATTTTGGTGGACGATCACTAGAAATAACAATTTGCTTATTTTTTTGATATAAAGCATTAAAAATGTGAAAAAATTCCTGTTGAGTTTTTTCTTTCCCTGAAAGAAATTGGACATCATCAATAATCAAAAGATCAGTTTTTTGGTACTCTTTTTTGAATTCAGCGGCTTTATTGGTTTTAATGGATTCAATTAACTCTCCTGTGAATATTTCTGAAGTGGTGTAAATAATTTTTTTCTCAGGATATTTATCTCTAATGCAATTACCAATTGATTGTAATAAATGAGTTTTACCTAATCCAACTTTTCCATAAATGAATAAAGGATTATAGATTTTTCCTAAATTTTCACAAACGGCATGACAAGCAGCTTTGGCAAGTTCATTGTTTTCACCAACAATAAAACTATCAAAATTATATCGGCTATTAAGTTGAATTCGATTATTTACGGTAGGATTAACTACTTGTTTTTTGATTGCAGTGTAATTTTTTGTTGAATTTGGAATTGTTTGGGTGGGAATATTAGAAGTCTCGTTTTTTTCGCTAGAACTGGAGATAATACAACTAAGACTATTTACATCAGGAATAATTGTTTTTAAAGAGGATAAAATATAAGATTGGTATTTATTTTCTAGCCATTCTTTTGCAAAACCATTTGGAACACCAATAATAACGTGATTGTCTTCAATAGAAATGATGGATGTGTATTTAAACCAAGTGTTAAAATTAGCTTTGGATATAGATAATTCTATGACTCCTAGAGCAACTTTCCATATTTCTTGATTATCTTGCATAAATTTAATCTTAATTTTAGTGTGAATTAATATAGTATAGCATTTAATTTAATAAAGTGAATGTTTATATATTGTTGATAAGTTGTGGATACTGTGGATAAGTTTATTTCAAAGTCTTGAAATGCTTTAAAATAAGGGTTTTCAATGTTTTTGATTGTGGATAAAAGGGTTAAATTAGTTATAAATTAAATAACTTAATTATCTTAAATTAATCTTTTAGATAGTTATTTTGTTAAGTTTTTTGATTACAAAATAAACATTTAGTTAAATTATTAGAAAAATATCATAATAAAAAATATTCTCAAATAAGTCTACATTATTGTGAATGTGATTAAGAAAAATGTGGCAATCTCATTAATTTTTATTAGACTTTCTGAATTAATTTATTAAAAATTTTCTTGACTATATGTTAAAATCAAGACATAATACCTAGTAAACTAAAAACATTTAAACTTAATTAAATTTATGAATCAAAAAATGTCAACAATCATTGATAAATTAACCGATCACGCTAAAAACAGTCTTTCTAAAGCAGAAGTAATCGCTCGCTCAGATGGAAAAAAAGAAACTAATCCAGAACATTTACTTTACGGAGTATTTCTAGAAAAAGGCAGTGTTGGTAATAATATTTTAAAAAACATAGGATTAAAAAAAGAAAATTTCGAAAAAGTAATTTTTTCAAAAATTGAAACAAAAAAGAAAAGTTTTAAATCAAAACCATCATCTATTTTAAAAAAAATAATTACAGACGCTTATGTTTTAGCAAATGGATTTGGGTATCCTTATGTTGGAACAGAACATTTTACTTATATTTTATTAGATTTGGAAAATCAGAAAATAAAAAAAATATTGAGCAGTGCTAAAAATTTAAGAAAAAATAAAAGCGATAAAAAAGATAATTTCAATTCAGAGATGTTTGAAAATGCTAATGCAATGGCTCCGATGGGTATAAATTCTCTAACTCTAGCGTCAAATGATTTAGAATCTAGTCAAGATAGTGTTTTAGAAAATTTTTGTATCAATTTAAATGATGATGAAAATAAACAACCTTTTATTGGGCGGAAAAATGAGATTGAAAGAATAATTTCAATTTTAGGAAGAAAAAATAAGAATAATCCTATTTTAGTGGGTGAGGCAGGTGTTGGTAAAACGGCTTTAGTTGAATATATTACTCGATTGGCAAATACTCCAGATGCTCCAAATAATTTATATGGCAAAAAAGTTTTTATGTTAGACCTTGCTCTTTTAGTAGCGGGAACTAGTTTTCGGGGTGAATTTGAGCAACGTTTGAAAAATATTATCAGTGAAGCGGAGGCTCGACCAGATATTATTCTTTTTATTGATGAAATTCATACTATTGTTGGTACAGGAAATACTGGTGGAAGTTTAGATGCAGCTAATATTTTAAAACCTGCTTTGGCGAGAGGCTCAGTGCAAATTATTGGAGCAACCACTTTTGCAGAATATAAAAAATATATTGAAAAA
>JAGLWU010000047.1 GCA_023133275.1 Candidatus Moraniibacteriota bacterium | reverse complement strand
GGGCTTTAAATTGTTGAATTCAAGTAGTGAAAGTAGTGAATAGATTTTTAGAATTAAGATTTATGAATTAAAAAAAGTTTCTTTAAGTTTTTTTGCATAAATCTTAAGGTATAGATTCCAGATAGACTAATTTGTATTCAATCGCTCCGCGCTTGAATAAATCATGTCTTCCAGAATGACATGTCTAGAAGATTTAAAAATCTGTAGAGGTTTAAAATTTTAAACCCAAAAAGCCCGTGCGACGAGCACTTTTTAAAAACACTTAGTAATTCATTGATAAAAAAATGTCTCAAAGCTATTTTTATGTTAAAATAAGAAAAGAATAAAAATAAAATTTAAAAATAAAATGCATAAGAAAAATTTTTTAACGTGGTATTATTCCGATGGTTTAAAATGTCTTTTTCAGGCACTTGCGAATTTACTTGAATTTATCCTACGTTTTTTTTCAATAAAACTTTTATCGCAAACGTTATTTTATCCATGGCACAAAGATGTTTCATTGAAATATTGGCAAAACCTTAGTTTTTTTCGTTCGATTCAAAAATTCTTTGGAAGTTTATTTTCTAGGTTTGTTGGATTTTTTGTGAGAATTATTATTTTAACGATAGGCTTAACTTTTTTTATAGTAACTTTTGTAATCAGTTTAGTTATTATTTTTTTCTATTTTGCTTTTCCAGGGATATTTGTGGCAGCTTTAGTTTTTAGTTTTTCGAATTTATTTTACATAGGATTAGGTGTTTTATTTTTTCAAACATTATTTTTAATTATAGCCTACAACAGATTTAAGATTTTTGATCATGTTCGTTATCGTCGGATGAATGTCGCTCAGCTTAATAAATTAGATTGGTTTTACCGAATATATGAAAGATTGGGTGTAAAAAAGGAGGTTGTGCCTAAAAAAGTTTTGGGTAGTTTTGAAAATTTTAAGAAGTTTCTAAATAAATTAGGTGTAACGGTGGAGGAATGTGAGAAAACCATTGTGTGGGAAATTGACAGGCAATTAGAACGTGAAGATAAAAAGCATTTCTTTTCTAAAGGAAATTTAGCAAAAATTAGACCGATCGGTTTGCGTTGGCATTTTGGTCATACAGTTAAATTAGATAAATTTTCTCAAGATTTAACTAAGTTTGATGATAGTTCTTATTCTAAATTTCCTTTCGTGGGATATCAAGAAGAGATGAATCTTTTAGAAACAATTCTTGATCGAAAAAAAGAGAATAATGTTATTATTGCAGGCAGTCCTGGTTCAGGAAGGAGAATGTTAATGTATGAATTTGCACGCAGGATTCGTAGTGGTGAATATGATAAAACTGATTTTATGAACAGTCGGGTACTCATGTGTTATTTTGATGAAGCAGTTTCTGAAGTGGAAAATTTAGGAATTAATCTTGAAAATTTTATTGACAATCTTTTTCAAGAAGCTGCTTATGCGGGTAATGTGATTTTAGTCATTAAAAATTTTGAAAAATATTTAGAGAAAGATGGAAATAATTTTTCATTCACGAAATTTATTAATAAATATGCCCCGCTTACAACAGTTCGAATTGTCGGTGTTACAACTGAAGATGCTTTTAATGAAAAAATTAATATTGATAAAACTTTGATGAATAATTTTGAAGTAATTCAGATTGGTGAGATGGATGAAGAAGAAACATTACAAGTTTTGTTTAACTATTTTTATGGCGATAAACATACGCCTTTTACTTTTCAGGCTTTGAGGCAGATAATTATTAATTCAGAATATTATGCGAGTCAAAATCCTCTGCCTTTGCGAGCAATTAATTTAGCTAATGAAATTTTGAACTTTTGGGAAAAAGAAGGTTCTCGAGGATTTATTACTGAAGAAATAGTCAACATTTTTACGAGTAAAAAAATAAGCATGTCAGTCAATCAAGTTTCTCAGGAGAAGAAGGAGAAATTATTTTCATTGGAGGATAGTTTTCATAAACGAGTAGTTGGGCAGGATTTGGCGATTAATTCTTTGGCGTCAGCTGTGAGACGAATGAGGAATAATATGAATAGTCCTCATAGATTAGTTGGAAGTTTCTTATTTTTAGGTCCAGTTGGCGTGGGGAAAATGGAAACCATCAAAATTTTAGCAGAGCAATATTTTGGTGATGAAAATAAAATTATTCAAATTGATATGAACGAATTTCAAGAAGAAAATGCTTTAGATAAATTGATAGGATCTAAAAACTTAAATCAGCAGGGAATTTTAGCAAATATTGTTAATGAACAACCTTATTCTTTGTTGCTTTTTGATGAAATTGAAAAAGCTAATTCTGAAGTTTTAGATATTTTTCTACAGATTTTAAATAGAGGTTTTGTAGTTAATGTTTTTGGACAACAATTGAATTTTAATAATATGATTATTGTTGCTACTTCTAACGCAGGAACTTTGCAGATCAGAGAATTGTTCAATGATAAGGTTAATTTAAATAATGCTAAAAAAGAGATTGTTGATAATATTGTGAAAGAAGGAGTTTTTCATCCAGAATTTACTACCCACTTTGATGATGTGATAATTTTTCAACCATTAAATGAAAGAGAGATTTTTAGAATTGTTGAAATTTTACTTGAGGATTTTTCTAAAAGTTTTAAAGACGAAAGACACATTGAAATTGTATTTGGTGGAGGAGTGGTTGAGGAAATTATTGAACGTGGCTTTGATCAGGTTTTTGGAGCAAAATCATTAATTCGTTATATTCAGGATGATCTTTTTGATTTTTTGGCTAAAAAGATTATTGCGGGGAATGTTCAGCGAGGAGATAGGGTTTATTTTTCAAAAAAGGATATGGAATGATAATTATGTTTTGTAAAGAAAATTTTTTACTATACAAAAAAATAATACCCAATAACTAGTATTACAATATGTAGTATTTGATCTGTATATATAGTTTTAATTATTCCGTATTTAGCTTTAAGCGGATCTATTATTAAATGGCTAAAAAATATTAAACTATAAAAAGTGAGGGAAATATCGCTGAATAATATGAATGTTGAAGTGTATGTGATTGCGTGGTAAAAATTTATTTCCCAAGATTTGCCCTTGTTGTTTGCTAGAAAATTACTTTGTAAAGCAAAATCACCTATAAAATGACATGCAATTAGGTTAAAAATTAAATCCATTTCACTTTTTTTAAGTTATTTTTTATTGTGCCTCGGGAGAGACTCGAACTCTCACTGTGTTGCCACAATTGGATTTTGAGTCCAACGCGTCTACCAATTCCGCCACCGAGGCTTTTATTTAATATTTTTTATAATTCAAGTATCAGAAAAACTTACTGAGATTCTTTACTTCATAAATTTTTTTATAAAAAATTTATTTCGTTCAGAATGACTTGCGTGTACATGAATATTAATAATTACATCCTAACGTATAGCAAAGTTAATGTCAATCTGCTATAATAATTCTATGGCAAAAATAATATCATTTATCAATCAAAAAGGTGGCGTCGGAAAAACCACTAGTTCAGTCAACGTTTCCAGTTATCTTTCTCAAGCAGGGAAGTTTGTTTTGTTGGTAGATTTAGATCCGCAAGGAAATGCTACTTCAGGATTAGGAATAGATCCACGGACAGTTAAGAATAGTTTATATTCAGCGATGATTGGCAATTTAAGTGTCAAAGATTCTATCGTGGAAACTAAAGAAAAGGGTTTTGACATAATTCCAGCTACAGCAGATTTGGCCGGAGCGAATATTGATTTAGTGGAAATGGAAAATAGGGAATACCGACTTTACGATGTTTTGAGACAAGTACGGACTGATTATGATTACATTATTATTGATTCTCCGCCGAGTTTAGGTCTTTTGACGATAAATGGTTTAGTGGCTTCGGATTCGGTTATTATTCCTGTTCAGGCGGAATATTATGCCTTGGAGGGTCTTGGTCAGCTTTTGGAGACGATTAATTTAGTTAAGGATAATTTGCAACCTAATTTGGGGATTATGGGTTCGGTGGTTACGTTGTACGATAAGCGGAATCGTTTGGCTCGGCAGGTTGTGAGGGAGATGAGACAGCATTTTCCGGGGAAGGTTTTTGATAGTATTATTCCGAGGAATGTGCGTTTGGCGGAGGCTCCGAGTTTTGGGCAGTCTATTTCTTTGTTTGATGGTTTTAATAGCGGTGCGAGGGCTTATAAGGCTTTGGCGAATGAGATTATTGGATTGGAATAGGGAATTAGAATTTTATTTAATTTGTTAATATAATTTTATGAAAAAATATTTAATTTTATTAATTTTATTTGTTATTATTTTTAGTGGATGTGGAAATGAACAAATTGAAAACAATGATTCAAATAAAGAAAATAAAGTTGATAAAGAAGAAGTTAAAAATAAGAAGATTGAAGATAATAAAGTTTCAAATTTAGAAAATAACAAAAAAATAGAGATGAATGATAATTTTTATGAAAATAACGAATATGGTTTTAGCATTGATTTTCCAGAAAATTGGGAAATTAAAAATGGAGATGGTGATGTAGTTCAAGAGGCAAGTTTTGAAAATAATGAAATAAATATTAGTGTAGATCAATTTAATTTAATTGAAAAAGCTGTGGGGTTTTCTTCTGTTAAAGATATTATGACTTTAGAAGAATTTGTCGATACTATTGTTAGTGGAATAAAAGAAGGTGGTTTTTCTGATGTAAAAGTAATGAATAAAAGTGAGATAAAAATTGATGGACAATTAGCTTATAAGCTTGAGATATTTGCAGTACTACAATTTTTAGATGAAAAAATTGAAATGAATATGTTGTACTTTATTTCTTATAAAGAAAATGCAATTTATTCGATTGAATGTAGTTCTGATTCAGATGATTATTCTAAAATAAAGCCATTTTTCTTAAAATCAATAGAAAGTTTTAAATTTGAGGATTAATTTATTTATGTCAAAAACACTTTACAGAACATATCGACCAAACACATTCCAAAAAGTCTTTGGACAAGAACACGTCGTTAAAACACTAACCAATGCAGTTAAAAAAAACCGCATTGGACACGCTTACCTATTCACAGGCCCACGAGGAACAGGAAAAACAACAGTAGCCCGACTTTTAGCCACAGCAGTAAATTGCACAGAAAGAGAAAATTTTACACCAGCCAAACCAGAAGTTTGCCAAAGATTAGAAAATGGTGGAACTGCTTTAGACATTATTGAAATTGATGCAGCTTCTCACACAGGAGTAGATAATATTCGAGAATTAAAAGATTCAGTCGCCCTCGCTCCGATTGAAATGCCTTTCAAAGTTTATATTATTGACGAGGTTCACATGCTATCCAAAAGTGCTTTCAATGCACTTTTGAAAACTCTGGAAGAACCGCCTGAGCATGTTATTTTTATTTTAGCGACAACTGAAATTCACAAAGTTCCAGAAACGATTATTTCTCGATGCCAGCGATTTGATTTTTCTCGGATTGAAATTAAAGATATTATTGAAAAACTTTCACAAATATCTAAAACAGAAAAAGTTAAAATTGAACAGGAGGCATTGGAAATGATTGCAGTATCAGCGAATGGAGGAATGCGTGATGCGGAAAGTTTATTTTCCCAAGTGATCTCTTTGGAAGATAAAAATATTACTGTTGAGGAGGTTTCGGAAATTTTAGGAACAACTACTTCTCGAAATATTTTTGATGTTATTAATGCTTTTGCAAATTCCGATGTTGAGCAAGCGATTCAGTCTATTAACGAAGTGGTAAAAAGTGGCTATAATTTGGAGACGTTTGCAAATTCTTTGATTATTAAATTGCGTTCACTTTTATTTTTGTCTCTCAATAATTCTTCAGATAATTTGCAATCTTTGTTAGTTTTGACCAGTTCGGAAATAGAAGAATTGCAAAAAATTGCTCAAAAAGTTTCTGCGGAAAAAGTTGTTCAGATGATTGAAGAATGTGTCGAGGCTGCAAATAAAATTCGAAGTGCGACTATTCCTCAACTTCCTCTTGAAATTGTAGCGGTTAATATTTGTGTGGCGAAAAAAAATGATGTTTCTAATAAAAATTCAGCTAATTCAAAAAATATTTCACCACAAACTTCAAGTCAATCTTCTCAATCTTCAAAGCAAATAAAAAAAGAAGTTAGACAAAATAATTCAGTTCAAAAAACTGTTGTTGAGAATAATATTGATAAAAATGATAAAATTAATAATTTTCAAGAAATTGAAAAAGTTCAGGAAAATGTTGAAATTAAATCTGAGGATAATATTAAAAATAAATTAAATTCTGATGATGCAAAAGATTTGTTTAAAAATTTTGATACTAAAAAAATTACAGAAAATTGGAAAAAAGTGATTTCTGAAATTGCTGAAGAGAATCCTACTTTGTCGATTCTTCTTTCCCAATGTGAGATTTTTCAGGGCAAGGAAAATATTTTAAATATACAAGTTAAATATGTTTTTCATAAAGATAAATTAATGCAGAATTCAAATAGATTGACAATTGAGCAGTCAATTGGTACAATTTTTAGGTCGCCTTTAAAAATAAATGTTGTGATTGCTGGAAATGATGAGATTGAACAGAATTCGGAAGAATTGAATAATTCGAAAGATTCAAAAGTTTCAGATTTACTTTCTCATGCGACTCAGTTGATGGGAGGTGCGGTTGTGAAATAGTTTTTGTGAAATTTGTGATGGCATTATTTTAAATAATGCCCGGTAGCCAAGCGGTAAGGCAGCGGGTTTTGATCCCGTCATGCGTAGGTTCGAATCCTACCCGGGCAACAGTTACGTTTTTTCAGTCCTTTAGACAACTCTTTGAACGGAGAGTTTAGCTTATCACGTTTTTAAGCATAGCCTGTTTTTCTTCAGTAATTCCTCAAAATAGGCAGAATAAATTATTTTAATTGCAATAAAAAACTATCAGATTAATTTTTGATAGCTTGTTATTTTTTGGTGAATTGAATATTTTTAATTTGCTTAAAACAAAGGATTTTCTTCAGGAAAATTAATTTGAAATAAACTATTTATTTTAGAAGTATTTTTATCAATAAAGAATAAAACATTATTACGGTGATCGCTAATTATTTTAGTGCTAGTAACATTAAAAGAAGTGATGGTTTGAGGATTACTTTTTCCTCGAGTATCCATTTCAATAATTTTAATTTCATTTCCAGATGAAAAAATCACATGTTCATAATCTTTAGAAAAGTGAACATTACTAATCTTTTTAGAGGAGCGAGTAATCAGCTTAGTTTCATTCTCCTCTCGATTTGGCTGATCCTCCCAAATACGAGTAAAATAAACAAATATTTCTGAATTAGAATAATAAACCAATTTTTTACCATCATTAGAAAAATGAACACCAATAATTCCAGTGCCTAATTTTACAGAATAAATACCTTTCTCACCTTTATTATACAGATAGCAATCGCCAGTTTGATTATTTAGTAAAACAACTCTATTTTTATCGTAAGAAATTAATCTATATTGAGTATTTTTATTTTCATCAACTTTAAATTCAATAATTTCTTTTAATTTTGTCGCTTTAAAATTGTCGTCGTAAAGCAACTGATTATCTTTGTTTAAAATATAAATTCCATCATCTGCAAAATCGTAAGCTAAAGTTTTTGGATAAATTTCTTCACGTTTCAGGGCAATGCTATTTTTTAAATCGAAAGAAGTTAAATAAAGTTTTTCATCTGACAAAAAATATATTGATTCTTTATCTTTTGGATGCCAGCGGACGGCTGAAATTGTTTTTTTCAATTTCTCTGCGTCAACATTTTCAGAATTTTCATTTTCCATTTCCATCAAATTTTCAGTATTTTCTTCGATCAATATTTTTTCTGACAAATAGAAATAACTGTCTGTTTTTAAATTAAAAATAACATAATCTTTAAATTCTTCAGTAACATTTGTGTTTGTAAAATTTTCATTTTCTAAATCTCCATCAAGTTCAGCTTCTATCATTGTTTTACCATTCTCTTCTTTGTTTTCAATTTGACGGATAACGGGAATAATAATCGATGAGCTGGCTGGAGACCATTCGATGTTTTCATATTTATTAGTAGTAAATTTTGTATTTTCTAAAACGATTTGGTTCTGGATTTCGTTATCTTCCGTGTTAATTATATTAATTTCAAGTTTAGAATTTTTTTGACTCGTGTACGCAAAAACGAATTCTTCAGGAGCTGGAAAAAAATTATCTATATTTTGAACATTAAATGACGTACGTTCATAATTTTCTCGAACAAGTAAAACATTCCACAATTCCGTAGAAATCCCACTGTGAATAGAAACACTTTTTGTCCATGACTTAAAACCATCAGCTATAATTTCAACATCATGATTTCCATAAGGCAATCCATTAATTTGATAAGAATCATTAATTATTTTCAATCGCCAACTTTTCGGTGTTTTTCCATTAACTTTTATTTGAACGTCTTGAGGATTTGATTTCACTGTTAATGATCCATGATGCAGCCAAATTGTTCTCACAAAATCGAATCGATAACCAAAAACTGATAACATGACTGCTGTTGTAATTATAATGCAAGAGCAAGCCAGTGTATAAAAAAATATTCTTCTTGAAAGTGGTGTTTTCATAAAATTATAGTGTTTAGATATTTAAATTAAATTTAAAGTTGATTGGTTTTTTCTAAAATTCTGAACGAATTATTTTATTAATTTCTGCGAAAAATAAAATAATTTTTTTCAAAGTTTACATTCAGTTTGACTGGATGATGATATAAAAAAACTTAAAAAATATATCAGATTATTCTTTTAAATGCTATAATTAATATACCTTTATTATTCGTTAAACACAAGGGTTTTTAAAATTTTTTTAATTAAAATGATTAAGGTTAGTTTCTTTAAATTTTGTGTGTCATACATATAAATGCTATAATTAATATACCTTTATTATTCGTTAAACACAAGGGTTTTTAAAATTTTTTTAATTAAAATGATTAAGGTTAGTTTCTTTAAATTTTGTGTGTCATACATAGCCCGTGCGGCGAGCACAAAAATTATTGAATTTTTTGTTTTAAGTATAATTTTAGTGTTATAATAAAAATAAATATAATTTATTTAAAATATTTAAAATAAGATTTATGAAAATTTTTTTCTTTGCGTTGATAATGGCTCTATTTTCAAGTGTTTTATTTTTCAATTCATCATTTCAAAAAAATGTTAATGCAAATATTGATGTAGCTAATAAACCAAAACCATCTTTGTATTTAAGTGGAACAAATCAATATCAACGAAATGGATTAATTTCTTTTTCCTCGCAGGAGGCTCCAGTCATTAATGTGCAAGGCAGGAATCTTGAAGAAAGTGAAATTTCCATTGATGTTTATGAGGCGAATATGCAGGAGGTTTTAGAATTTCTGACTTATGACAATGAAAATAAGCAAATTAATCACAGTGTTTCTTTAAAGGATAGAAAAAAAGTTGCAACTTTTCAAACAAAATGGGAGGATAATTTTGAAGTTCCTTATGAAAGCAGTATTGGCGTGCGTTTGATTTATGCTCATGTGGGTGAATTAGAAATTTATTCTTTTGTGATTCGTTCAAATGTTGGAGCGATAGTTAAGGAGGGAAATAATGAGATTTTAATTTGGACGCAAAATTTTGATACAAAAAGAAAAGCCTCCAATCAAAATATTATTTTTTACAATTTGAAGCAAAGTGTTTCTATACAAAAAGATGCGGTTACGAATAGCGAAGGAATTGCAACAGTTCCAATTTCTAGTCAATATGACGTAGCGATTGTGGGCGAGGGTGATGATTTGGCTTTTGTACCAGTTTCGATGAGACAACTTGGTTATGGTGGAAATTATTCTTTTGCTGGAAATTTTTTAGTTAATAAATATTTTGTTTTTACGGATAGGACTTTGTATAAACCAGAGGACACTTTATATTTTAAAGCGGTTTTGCGTGATGATAACGATATTAATTTTTTAATTCCGTCCGGATCTTGGCGAGCGAAAGTGGTGAATGGTTGGGGAGATGATCAGGAAGTAATTAGTGAAAAAGTTTTTACTGCTAATTCTTATGGGACTTTTGACGGAGAATTTCAACTTCCTGAGGATGCAAAAATAGGTGGCGAGTACAGATTAATTATTGAAAAAGTTGGTACAGAAAAAGAGGAAGATGGTTATTGGTGGAATAGTAATTCTAGTGAAGTTTATTTTCAAGTAGAGCATTATCGTAAGCCAGAATACACTTTGGAAATGGAGGTTGAAAAAAATGAACTAATTAATAAATCTCAAGTAAATTTTAATATTGAAGGAAAATATTTTTCAGGGCAATCCTTAAGTGAAATGGAAGTTAAATATAGCATTAAGGAACGAGATGCTTATAATTATACTTTTTACTCTGCAAATCAGACGAACTATTTTAATTACGGTTATCACGGGAATGAAATTAAATCTGGAACGGCAATTTTAGATGGTGGTGGTTTAGCTCAAGCTTCCTTTGATACAGATGTAAAGGGAAAGGGTGGAAAAAATAAAATTTATTCTATCGAGTTAAATTATGCGTCAACGACTGGCGAAAATGTTGTGGCACAAAAAAATATTTTAGTTTTTGCTGGAGAATATAATATTTACCGAGAAAATTATAAATATGGTTTTCATGTAGGTGAGGAGATTGAGCTTGATTTAATTCTTAAAGAAAATAAAGAAAGTTCAGATTCAATAAATTTAGACTCAAATTCAAATTCAGATTTTGAATTGGGAAATAAAAAACTAAAAATTCTTCCAAAAAGAACTTGGTGGGAAAAAGAGTTAGTTGATACGAGAAGAGATAAATCTCATTACGATTATAAACGCAAGGAAGAAATTTTAGATGGTTTTGAAATAGCGACAGATTCTCAAGGAAAAGTTAAGTTACGTTTTAGTCCTCAGACTTCAGGTCGTCATGAATTTAAAATTATAGGCGTTGATTCTCGAGGAAATGAGATTATTAAAGATTTTAGTGTTTGGGTTTCTGATAAAAATTATTCGTACAATGGACGTGGATCACAGGGAATAAGTTTAACGGTGGATAAGGAAAATTATGAATTAAGTGAAAATGTTTCAGTTGAGATTTCTTCTGAAATTCCAGATAGAGACATTTTATTTTCTGTACAACGTAATTTTATTCACGAGTATCAAATTGTTTCGTTAAATGGAAATTCGGCAAAAGTTGATTTTGAAGTTTTAGATGAACATATGCCAGAGGCTAATGTGGAAGTGGCTACTTTTTCTAATGATAAAATTGACAGAGATTCAACTGATTTTAAAGTCTCAGCAGAAACGCAACGATTAAATATTTCGATAGAAACTGATAAAGATTTTTACAATGCCGGAGAGGAAGTGAAGGCTAAAATTAAAGTAACTGATCAAAATGGCAAATCTCAAAAAGCAGATGTAACTTTATGGACAATCGACAAAGCTTTATTTGAATTGACTGGAGCGTCCAATCAAAATATTTTTAAAGCTTTTTGGAGTTATCGATATGGAGGGACGAATTTTTCGCATTCTCTAAAAGGATTGTCAATCAATGCAACTGAAAAAGGTGGTTGTTTCAAAGCAGGATCGCAAGTTTTAATGTCTGATAATTCAACTAAAAATATTGAAGAAATAAAAGTCGGAGATTATATTTTAACTCGAGAAGGTGAAGATAATGAAAAATTAGTTAAAGCAAAAGTAATTAAAGAACATAAAGTTGAAGTGGATGGATATTTTATCATTAATAATAATTTGAAAGTTACGGGAAATCATATTGTTTGGACGAAAAATAATTGGAAACGGGTTGACCAAATTCAGATTGGAGACATTTTAATTAATCAGGAAAATAAAGAAATTTTAATTAAAGCGATGGAATGGCGGAAAGAAAAAACGATGGTTTATAATTTAGAAATTGAAAATAAACATTCCTATTTTGTGAATGAAATGTGGGTTCATAATGGAAAAGGTGGCGGCGTAGGAAGATCTATTTTTAAAGATACAGCTTATTGGAATCCGAAAATTGTAACTGATAAAAATGGCGAAGCAGAAGTTTCTTTTAAATTGCCCGACGATTTAACGACTTGGGTATTTTCCGCGTTGGGTGTAACTGAAGATACGAAAGTTGGTGATGCTAAACACGAAATTATAGTTTCGCAACCAGTAATTTTGCGTCCACATTTGCCAAATATTTTTTACACAAAGGATGAAGTGGTCGTTACAGTGGAGGCTCAAAATTTTTCAGGCAAAAAAAGAAATTTTCAGGCAACAATTGAGTTTGATGGAGGGGAAGTGAAAAATAATTTACAAGAGATTGAAATTGAAAGTGGCGAAACGAAAGAAATAACTTTTGCTATTTATCCTAAAGAAGAGAAGGATACTCAGTTGACTTTTTCTTTAGAATCGATGGATGAGGATTTGATGGGCGACAGAGTTACTAAAAAAGTTTCAATTGAAAAATTTGGATTTTTAGAAAAAAGTTCATCAACACATAAAATTAATGAAGAAATAAATTTGAAAATTAACGAAGATGCTTTTAATGATCAGACAAAAATAAATGTGGAAGTTTCAGCGACGTTATTAGGTTCTTTGCCGAGTGCAGTTGAATATCTTTTAGACTATCCTTATGGATGTGTGGAGCAGACAACAAGTCGTTTTATGGCAGCTTTGAAAGTGAAGCAAAATCCAGAAATTTTTTACAAAGCTAATCAGGAAAATGATGTTGATTTAATTTTAGATGAAGGAGTGAAGCGTTTAATTGAGTTGCAAAATTCTGATGGCGGTTGGGGTTGGTGGAGTGGAGAATCGGGTTCTTCGCCATTCATTTCAATTTACGTGGCGGAAAGTTTATTAGAGGCTCGTGAAGTTGGCGTTGAAATTGATGAAAAAATTATTTATAAAATTAGAGATTATTTTCAAAATTACAATTATAATCAGGCTAGGCGACCTGAATCTGATATGGCAAAATTGGAAAGAAAAATCGTGGTAACTTATGGACAAGCACTTTTTAAACAAAAAAATAATATTATTGAAATTTCTCCGGCACTTGATCCAGATATGATTGCTTTGGGTGTAATGACAAATATTCGAAATGGTTATACTGATTCAGAAACTAATGGAGTGAGAATACTTAAAACACTTCTTCAGGAAGAGGGCGGTCATCGATTTTGGCAGAAAGGAAGTTATAATCGGTTTGGATCGCAAAATGGATCAACAGCTTTAGGTTTGCGAGCGTTTTTGATGGCGGATGTGGAAAAAGAAGAGATTGATGACATTGTTAAATATTTAGTAGATTCGAGGAAGAAAAGATATTGGAGTAGTACATTTGCTACTTCGAAAGTTGTTCAAGCTTTGACGGAATATTCTGAAAAGTATGAAAGTGATTTAAATGTTAATAAAAAAGTTCAAGTTTATTTAAATGATGAAAAAATTGCAACTGAAACATTAAATTTTAAAAATCCTTTCATTAATTTACCAATTTCAGTTGAAAATATTAAAAAAGAAAATTCTAATTTGAAAGTGCAAAGTGATGATGATGTTTACATTACTTTAATTAAAAAAGAATTTAGGACGGACAGAAATGCACAGGCTATGAATAATAATATTTCTATTGAAAAAATTTACAAAAACAAAAATCAAACGGGAAAAATCGGTAGGGGCGACATTGTTGATGTGGAAATAAAAGTGAGTGGCTTGAGTGAAGAAAGTGCATATTTAGTGGTGGAGGATAAATTGCCAGCAGGTTTAATTCCTGTGAATCAAAATTTGAAAAATGCGGTTTCTGAAAGTAAGGAAAATAATTATGATTATGCTCAGCGAGAATATACCGAAAATGGAATTATTTTTCATCGAGAATATATTAATGCAGAGACTTTAACTTTCAGTTATAAAGCTAAAGCAATTGGTAGTGGAATTTTCATTGATCCGCCAGCAGTGGCTGAAATGATGTATAATCCAGAAGTTTACGCTCGAACCAATGTTCAAAATTTAGAAATTAGTTCAGGATCTCAACAAGAAGATTTAACTCAAAAATCAACAGTTTCGACAGAATCTAAATTTGAAAAGTTTTTTAAGAATGGTCGGGATATTATAATTATTCTATTTTCGTTGACTATTATTGCTTACGGGGTTTTCATGTTGGTGAGGGATAAGTTTAAAATTTAAATTTAATATTTTGAAATTATTTAAAAATAAATGGAAGTTTTTTTTGTTGTTTAGTATTTTAATTTTTTTGATTTTGTTTATCTTTTTTAGCATTCAAATTGAGAAAACTAATTCTGAAAAAATAAATGTGAGTAAACAAATTGCAGGTACTCATGAGTGTTTGTTTTTCGATCAGCAATTATTTGATTATGGAGTTGGGGATGTGGATAAAAATGAGAAAGTTCAAGAAAATATTAAAGGCGTTATTGTTCCGCATCATTTGTTGGCTAGTCATATTATTGCAGACACACTTCACGAGGTTTTGAAACCGGAAATTAAAAAAGTAATTATAATTGGTCCAGATCATTATGAAAAAGGTTCAACTGTTATTACGACTAGCGATTATGTTTGGGAAACGCCTTTTCAAAAAGTTTTTCCTGATATTGAAACTATTAATTTTTTAGCAAAAAAAGATTACGTTAATATTAATCAGAAAATTTTAGAAAACGAACATTCGATTAGTGGGTTGATTCCTTTTATTTCACATTATTCTCCAGAAGTTCAAGCGATTCCTTTAATTATTAGTCAGAGAATAACAAAAGAAGAAATTGATGATATTTCAGAAGAATTATATAAATTGTCTCAAGATGATTCGGTGGCGATTATAGTTTCGGTGGATTTTTCGCATTATTTGACGAGTAGCGAGGCAGAGGAAAATGATGAAATTTCTTTTCAAGCGATAAAAAATAGAAATTACGAAAAATTACTCACTTTCAATAATGATTATGTTGATTCTCCGCAGTCTTTGGTTATTTTTTTGAAAACTTTGGATCGTTTGGGAATTTATAATTTGGAAGTTTTACATAATACGAATTCAGGCAGGTTGGTGGGCGATCCTTTTGTTGAGAATACAAGTTATTTCGGAATTGTTTTTTGGTAAAAAATAAATTTTTCTGACACTTTAGTAATTTAAAAGTTTCGTGATTTTCTGTAGGGGATTCTTCACTTCATGAATTTATCTGAGATAAATTTATTTCGTTCAGAATGACAGAAAACTTTTAGAATTTGAACAAGGGGTCATAACCCCTTGTTCAAAAGCCCGTGCGGCGAGCACTATTATTTTTCTGAAAATTGCCTCGACAATAAAGTTTTTGCATGGTATTATTATTGCAGGTCATTAAAGATTTAAAAGTGTCTTTTTGGCTTGTTTACTGATTTTTTGGTTAAATTATATAAATATTTGTTAAATAAATTTTTTTATGCATATTAATTATTATGGATTGTCTTGTTTTAAAATAACAGCTAAAACCGAAGGGCGAGGCAGTGAAGATGTGGTCATATTTTTTTCACCTTATGGTAAGAATACTGGTTTGCGACCGCCTCAATCTAATGCTGACATTGTTCTTTTGTCTCACGATGATGAAATGTTTAATGAATCAGATTCTTTTCGAGGCGAGCCTTTGGTTCTTGATACTCCAGGTGAATATGCGGCGAAGGGCGTGAATATTATCGGCATGGATACGTCAGCTGATCCGAGGGGTGGCGAAGACAGGGGAAATACGGTTGTTTTTTCTTTAGATGTGGAGGGCATGAAAGTTGTGCATTTGGGAGCGATTGGGTCTGAACCGAGTGAGAAGGTTTTTGATTTAATTATTGGAGCGGATATTTTGTTTTTGCCGATTGGTGATTTGGCGGGAATTGATGGTAAAACGGCGGAGACGATTGCGAGAAAAGTTGAACCGAAAGTTATTATTCCGATGCAATATAATTTGAAGGGTTTGAAAAAATTTAAGGAATTGCGGGATGAGAGTGATTTTTGTTCGAATATTGGAAATTGTCCGAAGAAGGGTGAGGATAAATTGGTGATTAAAAAAAAGGATATTGAAAATAGGGTGATGGAGGTTGTGAAGTTGAATGTTTCGTAGGGAATTTAGATTTAAGATTTAGGAATTACGATTTAAGAAATAAATTTAGTTTATGAAAAAAGTTTTAGATTGGTTTAAAAATTTGTCTTTGAAGTGGAAATTGTCATTAATTTTATTTTGTGTGTTACTATTTAACATTTTTTATTTTTTTATTTTTAATAAAAATTTAGAAAATGATATTAAAAGCAGCGTGAATGTGGAAATTATTTGTAGTTTAGATGAAGAGAGTTGTTTTGATGAGTTGGAAAAATTAAAAGGTTCAATTCAGTTTGATAATAATAAAATTATTTTTTATACTATTGAACCATTAGGCTTGAAAGTAGATTTAAAGGAAGTTGATATTCAGAGTAGCTCAATATTTTTCTTTTTGGAGGATAAATGTGTTGATTGTAAATATCAAGGTGAATTAAAAAAGATTTCGTTTGAAGTTGATGATGAAATTTATAAAAGATTTAAAAAAGTAAGTTTGATTGAGATTTATTTAAATGGTAAGCCGTTAAAATAAAAACAAAATTATGTTAAACATCGAAAAAAAAATAGAAGAAATTAGACAGAAGCCAGAACATATTCGGTTACGATATACTTGGGGAATGGTTTCAATTTGCATGGTGGCAGTAATGATCATCTGGTTTGTTTCAATTAAAGTCAATTTTGTTAATTCCGATAAGTTTGAAAATATCAGTGATACAAAGAATCAATTTGACATTTTAGAAAGCACACAAGGAACAGTAGATAATTTTAATAATGTTGAAAATGAAAATAATTCGATTGATGAATTATTGGAAGAAGCTCGGAAGAGTGAGGAATCCCAGTAAGTTTTTCTGATATTTTAATTTTAGAGTTTTGTAATTTTTTTGGGGATTCTTCATTGCGTAATTTTGTTTAACAAAATTACTTCATTCAGAATGACAGGTAAAATGACAAGGAATGTTTCAGAATTTCGAAAAATGTTGAATGTTGAAAAGCTCGTGCGGCGAGCACTATTATTTTTTAAAAGTTAAGATTTTTTATTAGAATAAAATTAAAGTTAACAAATTACATTATGAGTCAGAAAAAAGCAATAGAAAAAACTGAAGAAAAAAGTTTAGCAGTAATTAATCCTCGATCAATTACTGAGGAAATGGAAAAATCATATTTGGAATACGCGATGAGTGTGATTATTTCTCGTGCATTACCAGATGTTCGTGATGGATTGAAACCAGTACATCGACGTATTCTTTATTCAATGTGGAAAACAGGATTGAAGCCGTCAGCAAAGTTTCGAAAAAGTGCGACGGTAGTTGGTGAGGTTCTTGGTAAATATCATCCACATGGTGATACAGCAGTTTATTATTCTATGGTTCGTATGGCTCAGGATTTTTCTTTGCGTTATCCGTTGATTTGGGGACAGGGAAACTTTGGTTCTATGGATGGGGATAATCCAGCGGCGTATCGTTATACCGAAGCTAAATTACAGAAGATTGCTGAGGAAATGCTTTTTGACATTGATAAAAATACGGTTGATTTTAAACCGAACTTTGATGGGATGCACAAAGAGCCGACTGTTTTGCCAGCTAAACTTCCTCAACTTCTTTTAAATGGAACGATGGGTATTGCGGTTGGTATGGCGACTAATATTCCTCCACATAATCTTAATGAACTTTCAGGGGCAATTACTCATTTGATTGATAATCCAAAAGCGGATGTTGATGATTTGATGAAATTTGTGAAAGGTCCAGATTTTCCAACGGGTGGAGTTATTTACAATAAAAAAGATATTCGTGAGGCTTATGCAACTGGGAAAGGAAAAATTGCGATGCGAGCTAAAGCAGAAATTGTTGAATCTAAAGCAGGGCAATTTTCGATTATTGTTACAGAGGTAACTTATCAAACTAATAAAGCGACTTTAATTGAGAAGATTGCGAACTTAGTTAAGGACAAAAAAATTCAAGGGATCAAGGCTTTGCGTGATGAGTCGAATAAAGATGGTGTGAGAATTGTAATTGAATTGAAAAGAGAAGCTTATCCGCAAAAACTTTTAAATAAATTATATTCTTTAACAGATTTGCAGAAAAATTTTAATGTGAATATGTTGGCGTTAGTTAATGGAATTGAACCGCGAATTTTGAATTTGAAGGAAATTTTAGAACATTACATTATTCATCGACGAGAAGTTGTTAGACGTTATACACAATTTGATTTGGATAAAGCAACAGAGCGAGCACATATTTTAGAGGGATTAAAAAAGGCTTTGGATCATATTGATGAGGTTATTAAAACAATTAGAGGATCAAAAACTCGTGAATTAGCTCATCAGAATTTGATGAAGAAATTTAAATTTACTGATGTGCAGACAACGGCAATTTTGGAAATGCGTTTGCAGACATTGGCTGGACTGGAAAGGGAAAAGATTGAAGATGAATTGAAGGAAAAATTAGCTTTGATTAAAAAATTAGAAGCGATTTTGAAAAGTGAAAAGAAAATTTTAAATATTGTGAAAAATGATCTTGTAGAATTGACTGAAAAATATGGTGATCCTCGAAAAACTCGAGTGATTGCTGGCGGAATTAAAGATTTCAAACAAGAAGATTTAGTACCAAATGAAGAGGCGATTATCACTATTACAAATGATGGCTACATTAAACGCATGGCACCAGATGTTTATAAAGTGCAAAAACGTGGCGGGAAAGGTGTTGTCGGAGCAAAGGCGAGAGATAATTTTAGTGTTGATTATATGTTGAGTGTTACAACTCATGATAATTTATTATTTTTCACAAATTTAGGAAAAGTGTATCAAATTAAGGCTTATGAAATTCCAGAAAGTACTCGAACGGCGAAAGGGAATGCTGTGGTAAATTTCTTGCAACTTGCTCAAAATGAAGAAGTTACAGAGGTTGTACCTTTCAATAAAGAAGATGATGTTAAGTTTTTATTGATGTCTACGGAACAAGGTGTGGTTAAAAAAACGAAGATTGATGATTTTGAAAATGTTCGTCGTTCTGGATTGATTGCAATTAATCTTCATAAAGATGATAAATTGAAATGGGTGAAGCCGACAACTGGAACGGATGAGGTTGTTTTAGTTACTTCAAATGGTAAAGCAATTCATTTTAAAGAATCTGATGTGCGAGCGATGGGTCGTTCTGCGGCTGGTGTGCGAGCAATTAAACTTAAAAAAGATGATAGGGTTGTGGGCATGGATGTTGTGTTTAAAAAACAGGCGAATGCTCAACTTTTGATTATTACGGAAAATGGTATGGGCAAGCGGACTGATTTGAAATTTTATAAGGTACAGAAGCGTGGTGGTAGTGGTATTAAGACTGCGAATATTACGGATAAGACGGGGAAGATTGTGAATGGTTATATTGTGAATGAGGCGGATAAGGAGAGTGATATTATTATTACGAGTGTGAAGGGTCAGATTATTAGGATTTCGCTTGGTGATATTTCTGTTTTGAGTCGGGCGACACAGGGGGTTAGGGTTATGAGACCGAAGAGTGGGGATCTTATTAGCGCTACTACTATTTTGTAAATCAGTATTAAATATGGTTCTGTTAAAATTTATATTTGATAAATTAAAGATAAATTGTTATAATTGTAATATAATTTGTTAAAATATTTTATGAAAAAAATAAAATTGTTTTTTTGTGTTTTGATATTGTTAAATTTGTTCTTTATTGAAAATAACGAAGTTAGTGCTTCTTGTTTAGACTATGATACTTATGTTTTAGAGAATACTATAAATAATTCATCGAAGGGTAAAAAGATAGTTTCTGATGAGGATGGTAATATATTTGTATTGGGAAATTTTTTTGGTAATGTTGATTTTGATAGCACGAGTAATGAAGATTTTTATGATGGTGGAAGTGACTATGACGTCTTTTTATCAAAATACAATTCAGACGGCTCCTATGTATGGACAAAAGAAATTGATGAAAATATAAATAATGATGCAAGAGGATTAGTTGTTAGTGAATTAACAGGTAGTATTTTTGTAATTGGTGTATCTGATGCAAAAACTGGTTCTTTTGAGGATGTTTCCAATACTACTTTTATAGTTAAATACAACTCTGACGGTTCCTACGCTTGGACAAAAACTTTTGGTGGAAACAGTTATGATCAGGGTTGGGATATTTCAATAAATTCATCTGATGAGATTTTTGTAACAGGAAGTTTTAAAGGAACAGTAGACTTTGACGCTAACTCAGGAACAGATAATTACACTTCAAATGGTAGTAAGAGGGATATTTTCCTTTCTAAATACAACTCTGACGGTTCCTACGCTTGGACAAAAACTTTTGGTGGAAGTGGAGATGATAGGGGAAAGGATGTTTTCGTAGATAATTTTGGTAATATTTTTATTACAGGAGATTTTAAAGGAACAGTAGACTTTGACGCTAACTCAGGAACAGATAATTACACTTCAAATGGCGGATCTTCTGATGTTTTCTTTTCTAAATACAACTCTGACGGTTCCTACGCTTGGACAAAAACTTTTGGCGGAAGTGGGGATGATTACGGTTTAAATTTAGTTTTAGATAACCCTACTGGAGAAATAATTATATCAGGAACTTTTAGGGAAACAGTAGATTTTGACGCTAACTCAGGAACAGATAATCATACCTCAAATGGCGGAGGTATAATAGGTTATAGTGGAGACATTTTCCTTTCTAAATACAACTCTGACGGTTCCTACGCTTGGACAAAAACTTTTGGCGGAAGTGGGGATGATTTAGAAAAAGGCTTATCTATAAATTCAGCAGGTGAAATATTTTTAGGGGGTCAATTTTGGTATACAATAGATTTTAATGCTAATTCAGGAACAGACAATCATACTTCAAATGGTAATTGGGATATTTTCCTTTCTAAATACAACTCTGACGGTTCCTACGCATGGACAAAAACTTTTGGTGGAAGTGGTAATGAAAATGTAGAGGATGTTTTTGTTAATTCTTCTTATGATGTTTTTTTGACGGGTGATAATGGCGCTTCTTACTTTACTAAGTATAGTAATAGTGGTTTTTATGGTGATTTGTTTAGTTGTGATGATACAGTTTCTCTCTATCGCTTTTGGTCAAGTCGTTACAAGGGACATTTCTACACAGCTTCAGAAACAGAAAGAGATCAAGTGATTAATAATTATGATGATGATGTATGGAGGTATGAAGGAATAGCATATCAAGTATTTAACACACAAGTATCAGAATCAGTTCCAGTATATCGCTTTTGGTCAAGTCGTTACAAAGGACATTTTTACACAGCCTCAGAAGCAGAAAAAAACAATGTAATCAATAATTATCCTGATGATGTTTGGAAGTATGAAGGTATAGCATATTATACTTATAAATCAGAGCAAACAGATACAAAACCAGTTTACAGATTTTGGAGTAAAGAATACAAACATCATTTTTACACAGCTTCAGAAGCAGAAAAAAACAATGTAATTAATAATTATCCTGATGATATTTGGAAGCATGAAGGTATCGCTTGGTATGTTGAGGATTAGGGAATAAAGTTTTAAATAAGAAATATACTCTGAAGAGATTTAAAATAAATAGTGAATTGAAATTATGAGTTTTGGTAAGTTTGATGATCAATTTTAGGTATTTTTTATAATTTAGAAGTTTTTTAAGTTTATAAAATGAATTTCTGGAAAAAACTAAAAAAACCGATATTTGCGTTGGCGCCGATGTATGACGTAACCGATTCAGTTTTTCGGAAAATAATTGCTGAAAGAAGTAATTTAGACGTGGTTTATTTTACAGAATTTGTTAGCGTTGACGGAATAAATCATCCAGAAGGAAGAAAAAAACTCGAACATTTACTTTGGTTTGACGGAAAAGATCGACCAATTGTCGCACAACTTTTTGGAAATAATCCAGAAAATTTTAAAAAAGCGGCACAACTTTGCGTTGAATTAGGTTTTGACGGAATCGATATAAACACAGGTTGTCCAGAAAAAAATATTATTAAACAAGGTGCGGGTTCAGCTTTGATTCAAAATCCAGAATTAACCAAAGAAATTGTACAAGCGACAATTGAGGGCGC
This sequence comes from Candidatus Moraniibacteriota bacterium, assembly GCA_023133275.1. GTDB lineage: Bacteria > Patescibacteriota > Minisyncoccia > Moranbacterales > JAGLWU01. Next base: position 749 of record JAGLWU010000047.1, on the reverse strand, counting down.
AGGTAAAATTCCAGTTAGTTTAAAAACTAGAATTGGTTTTAACAAAAATGAAATTGATGAGTGGATTCCTTTTTTGCTTAAAATTAAAAATTTAGCGGCTTTGACCATTCATTTGAGAACAAGAAAAGAAATGTCTTTAGCGGATGCCCATTGGGAATTGATGTCAGAAATTGTTGAAATGAAAAATGAATTGAATCCTGAAATTATTTTACTAGGAAATGGTGATGTGAAAACAGTTTTGGAAGCTCGACAGAAAGTTGAGGAAATTGGTTGTGATGGTGTGATGATTGGACGAGGGATTTTCGGTAATCCGTGGTTATTTAATGATCCTGTTTTAGAAATTAGTTTAGAGGAGAAATTGAAAACCATGATTAAGCACACTGATCTTTACGAAAAAACTTTCAAAGGAATTAAGAATTTTTACATAATGAAAAAGCATTATAAAGCTTACATTTCTGGTTTCGATGGTGCATCAGATTTACGGGCGAAGTTGATGGAGGTTGATAGTGCGGATGAGGTCAGGGAAATTGTTGATAAATTTTTAAAGGATAGAAAATTTTGATTTTTGAAATTTATAGTTTTTGAAAATGTTTTAAAATAGGTTGTAAAATTCGTTCCTGTAAGAGTATGACTTGCCATTCTTTTTTGTTATTCCGGAAATTTTTTAAGTTTTTCGCAGAAAAATTTAAAAAATTATCCAGAATCTAGGAAACTATAAAATTAAGGTATTGCTAATTAAGTATAGATAT
>JAGLWU010000046.1 GCA_023133275.1 Candidatus Moraniibacteriota bacterium | reverse complement strand
CATTCTGAACGGATTTATTTTTTCTTTAGAAAAAATAAAGAAGTGAAGAATCCCCCACGAAAAAACTTAAAACTTTCAGTTTATAAAAATCTTAAAATAAAATCCTCGACGATAAGTTATTGCCGTAAATGTATAAAGGTTTTTTTCTTGAATTTTTGTTAATTATTTTTTTCATTATTTTTTAAAATGGGAATTGTTTCATTTTTAATTTTAGCAAGAGTAATCCTTTTTGGCAATGTAAATTTAAAAATCCCCCGAGCGAACGTCGCTCTGAGGGATTTTTCTCCATGTTAAGATTGACCAAAAAACTTTACGCTTCGTCAAATTCTTTCGACGAAACGAAAATTCCAACAACCACAAATAATGCAATCATAATTACAAAGTTCACGCCTGAAAAGGCTCCTAACACAAACGACAAAAGAATTCCGACGGCTGGCATCAACATACCAAAAGCCGAAGTTCTAATTACACCGCAATTTCGATCATCTCTAGCCTCAGCAAAACGACGCTGAAATCTTATTGTACAGACAATAGCCTGCCACAACGAAACTGCAATGAAAGTAATTAGGGTCATAAACTCGACATCTGTATATCCCCCAACCAAAAGTTGCGGAACAAACCAAAATGCCCCGACTAAAACTACCGAGACAATTGAAGCTACAAATACCACAGAATCCACACCTAGTTCTACCCCATCGACCTCTTTACCAATAACTGTTGGTAATTTGACAGAGTACCAGCAAAATGAAAGAACACCAAGGATGATAAAAAACATCCCTATTACATCTTCAGTTCCGATACTTCCGGCAAAGAAATTGCGAAGAGAATCGAAGACCTTAAATAAGACCAGGAAAAATCCCGCGAGGTTCATAAATCCCCTCGTACTCAGCGGATTGATTGCTCCGAAGTTTCTAATCCCGATGGATATAACTATAGCCATCAAAGCAAATCCTAGTGCTCCGAAAGCTGAACCTTCCGCACCCATCATCTTTATTCCAAAAAACAAAAGAAACGGGTTGAATGCATATGCCACTGCTAACGGCAGACAAATCCAAAAAATTTTCCAGGTCAAGCCCTTCCAGTTATTCCGCCATAATGCAACAAAAGAAACTGAAAAACGTCCGAAGAAAATCGCCAGAGGACTGACGCCCGCAGCAATCGCTAATCCTGCTGAAGAAACGATTGATGCCCCATAAAAAGCAACTTCCGTAATCCGACTAAGATGTGAACGATTACAAAAACGGTCTATAATTGTAATAATTGCGTTCATAACTATCTCTCCTCAAAGTACAATTTAATCGAATAAAAAAGCAAGGTTATCCTACTTCCTCTCGATACTTAAACCTATCAGAAGAAGAAGAAGTCAAGTATAATTTTAAAAAATAAAAATACCCCAAAACAAAAATCCAACCTAGTTACCCAGATTGGATTTAAAAAGTAAAAACAATTCTCAAAAACTATTTCTCATCATCTCTCACAATTTTAACCTTAATCACATCCCCCTCATTCAAATCCTCACTTTTATTCTCTTTCGCAACAACCTCAAAAGTTTTATCTTCAACTTTTTCAATTTCTTTTTCTTGCACTTTTTTCTCTACTTTCTTTTTAGCTTTTTTTCTCGGTTTTTTCTTCGTCTTTTTTTCCTTAACTTTCTGCGTAACAATTTTTGCACCAACAAAAGTCAAAATAACACCCAAAATAATTAACACAGTCATTGATTCTTTAAGAACCACAATACCAATAATTGCACCCAAAGCCGCCTGCAAATAAGCATACACCGAAGCAACTAACACACCTTCTTTTTTAACAATGTATTGGAAAAGAATAAAGAAGATAACTGTACTCACAAGACCTAACCAAACAATCGCCGTAATTTGTTTAAAACCAAGATCTACACTTCCAATATTATTAATCAATGGAAAAATAGAAATTATCATTGCAATTACAGAAGAATAGAAAACTAAAGAATATGGAGATGCTACTTTTTTAGCTTGTTGCTTTCCAGCAAAAATTGTGTAAGAAACAAAAAACAATGTCGAAACCAAAACCATCAAATTACCCGCAATGCTACCGACACCATTATTAGTGATAGGTTGGAACATAATTAAAGCAACTCCAGAAAAACCAACTGACAATCCAATTAATTGATTTTTAGTTAACTTTGTGCTACAGAAAAATTTGTAATACAAAGCCATAAACAATGGACCTGCTGCATAAACTAAAATTGCCACCGACGCTGTTGTGTATGATAGTGCGTAAAATAAAACTACTGGATTCATCACTGCTAAAAAAGATGGCAAGAAATTATTTTTAAAATCTTTTACACTTAATTCATTTCTTTTAACTATAATTGGCAACATAAAAGTAAAAGCAATAAGATATCTCAAAAATAATAACGCAAGCGGAGCCAAGCCTGAACTCATAGCTACTTTAGCAGCAGTTGTAATTGATCCTGCTGTAGCACCTGCAATAATCAATAAAAGAAAAATACCTGATTTAGAAATCAATTTTTCTGTACCTGAAACTTTTATCTTTCTTGATTCACTTTTACGTTTTGCACTTACAGTTTTACTAGATTTTTTACTTTTAGCAACTATTTTTTTACCAATTCTCGAAACCATCATTGCACCCATTATTATAAAAACCGCACCCACAATAACTAACCAAGGTAAAATTTCCCCAAACACAACAATCGCCAAAATCACTCCAAAAATTGATTGCAAATAATTAAAAGTAGAAATCGTAAGTTTATCTTTTATGAAATACTGAAAAATTACATAAAAAAGAATTGTACCAACAACACCTAAATATAATATTGAACCAAAATGCTTAAATTCAACATTCGAAATAAAATTAAAGTTTTGAAAATCAACCAACACCATCGGCAAAAAAGAAATTGCCATTGCCATCAATGAAGAATAAAAAATTATTGAAATTGACGTTACCGATTTTTTCTTCTGCTTTTGTTGAGAAAGAATATAAAGCGCAAAAAAAGTTGCTGATAATAAAGCTAAAATATTTCCTTTAATTATAGTTGAAAAATTAGCCAAATCACCAACATTTTGCTGAATAATCGGTTGTAAAATAACTAAAAATAATCCCATACCACCAATCACCAATCCCATTTTTTGCTTACAAATCAATTTTCGATTAAAAATAATTTTTGAATATAAAGCTATAATCAGAGGTGCTGCTGCATAAATTAAAATTGCCACTGATACTGTTGTGTATGATAATGCGAAAAAAAGAACTATCAAATTAACTACAATCAAAAAAGATGAGAAGAAATTATCATTAAATTGCTTCTTCCCAATTTTTTTGCTTTTACCAGCTATTGGCGATGTTATTAAATAAACTATTAAAAATATAAAGAAAATTGCAGTAAAAATTGGCACTGCCTCCAAAGATATTTTTACAAAAGTTACGACTGATCCGCCTATCAGAGCAGTTAAAATCATAAAAAGAAATAAATCAAAATCACTAAATTGTTTTTCAGCTTTATTTTTTGATTTTTTATTAGCTACTCCTCCACTTGTTTTTTTCACTACTTTCTTCATAAAAAAATTATATTTAAAAATTTGATTCTTTACCTTAACATTTTTCAAGTTTTTTGTCAAATAAAATTTTTAAATATAATTTTGTTTTTATATAATTTGTAAAATTTATAAAAATAATAAAAGTGTTCGCCGCACGGGCTATAATATATAAGATTAAAAGTTTTTTATAAAAAAATAACCGCGAGGTGCAAATAATATGCACTTTGCGGTCTATTCAAAAATACACAACGAGACGTTAAAAAAAGGGTATTGCTACTCAAATATAGAAATAGCAATATCTTTGTACATAAATAATAAAATTGCCCGAATTCAAACCCCGAAGCCCC
>JAGLWU010000045.1 GCA_023133275.1 Candidatus Moraniibacteriota bacterium | reverse complement strand
TTGCGTTATTTTGTTGAATGTAGCAGCACAATTCCCCAAAAAACAAAAAACCGAGTCCCAAAAACTCGGCTTTAAAATTCAAAACATAACAAAAAAACTACCCAATCACCGCAATAATCTCATCCAACTTCACAACAACAAACTCATCATCCCCAACCTTAATCTCCTCACCACCAAACTTCTTATAAATCACAACTTGCCCCTTTTTAACCCCAATCTTCTCACTATCCCCCACCGCCTCAACCGTACCCTGTTGTGGCTTTTCAGCAGACACAGAATCCGGAATAAAAATACCCGACTCAGTTTTAGTCGCAACTTCAACAGGCTTAATCAAAACATTCTCACCAAGTGGCGTAATTTTTGTATTCATAATTTTACTTTTTAATTTAATTAATACCCCATCATTATATCAAAAATCAGCACTCGGTCAAGCTTTAAAACAAGATTCAATCTAATGTAGAAAACGCACATGTGCGTTCCCTACAAATTATGTTAAAATAAAACTGAAATAAAAAATTCTTAAAATATACAATTATGCGTAACATGGACATCAGAAATACCCCACGAGAAACTGAGCAAATTAAAACTGAGCAAAAAATAAATAACTTAAATAAAAATAAAAAAAATAACTTTATAAAAAAATTAATTATTTTTAATTTAATATTATTTTTTATAGGGATTGTGATCTTCTCTTTTTTTCAGGAACAAAAAAATACTGAATTTATAAAAGTAGAAAATTTTGAAAAAGAAATTGAAGAAAAAAATAAAGAAAATATTGAAAGTGAAACAGAAATTATTGGAAATAAAATTGTTGAAGAAGAAAAAATTAATGTTGAAAATAAAAATGAAACAATCGCATTATCCCCTGCCGAAGCTGAAAAAATAATTAAAAATAAAGCTAGTAAAACTATCATTGCTATTAAAAATAAAGATTTTGAAACTGTAGCAAATTTAACGCATCCTGAAAATAATTTGACTTTTTCGCCGTATGCAAATTTAAATAAAAAAAATTTATCTTTTTCTCAAACTGAAATTAAGAATATTTTAAATGATTCTACTAAATATATTTGGGGAGAATATAACGGAATTTCTGCTGGCGAGATTAAAATGACTTTTGCAAATTATTATGAGGATTTTATTTACGATCAAGATTATTTTAATGCTGAAAAAATTTCTTACAATGAAAATTTAAGTTCTGGTAAAATTAAAAATAACGCTCAAGATTTTTTCCCTAATTCTATTATTGTTGAGTATTATTTTTCTGGTTTTGATCCTGAACTTACGGAAGCGGGAATGGATTGGCAGAGCTTACGTTTGATTTTTATTGAGATTGATGGTGATTGGTATTTGAGAGCAATTTCGCATGATGAATTGACTATTTAGGATTTTCAAAAAAACTTTATTAAAAAAAATTCAATCTGAGATTAATCTCAGATTGAATTTTGAAAAAAGATAAACTTATTTTTTTTGGATTGTAAATTTTATTTTGCCACCCCTTCTAAAGCTTGTCCCATATGTTTTTCTAAATCATCTATTGCATTTTTTATTACTGCACCATAATCTTCTAATTTTTCATTTAAAAAACTATCAACTGCATCTGGCGCTGGTGGATTATTTTCATCCATTAAATCTGCAAGAGCATCTCTGTCTGTGTCATTTAGTTGTTCGTAAGCGTCTACTATTACTCTTTTTACAACGGATTCTGACATTTTGTTTATTAATTCCTGTTGAGTTTTATCTTCTAGCTTTTCGAATCCGAATTTTTTAGCGATTTGTTGTTGTATGTCTTTTACGCTAGCTTGCGTTTGGTTATTTTCATTCATATTTTTTATTTTTAATTTAATTATTTTTAAAAAATTTTTAACCTTTTGGAGTTAAATAAGTATTAATGAAATCCTTTACTCCCATTTTATTTAAATCTGAAAAGCCAATTTTAAACGGATTCATATCTTTGTTATATGTTTCGTTTACAATTTTAATAAATTCAGCACTTCCAAAAGGATTTTCTGTTTTATTGCTACTCAATCCATCCCTAAGATCTCCAATTTTAAATTCTTTCAAATAATCATATTCATTGGGAGCTAAACCAATATTTTCTGCCACTGAAACTTCACTAAAAGTAAGACCTCTACCTCCAAATAAACCATCATTTACAATTTGATTTTCATTTGTAATATTTTCCATTTCAGGCATATCTCCTATCGGACTTTCTGGAGTATTCTCCATTACAAATCTAGGCTGAATAATTGAATTTTCCGATGGCACATTTCCAGTACCTCCAGCTAAATTATCTTCAATAGAAGATATTTGTCCTTCAGAAAGACCTAGTGCATCTACTCGAGCTTGTTCTATTATAGAATCATTCCCTAAGACTGATGACAAATCAAGTTCTTGATTTGGAACGATAAATCCTATATCATCAGGTCGTTTAAATCCAATTTCTGTTCTCTGTGCTCCTGACATATTAGCGAAATCATCTTTTAAATCATCTATAAAATGAATTTTTTGTGCTTCATTCATACCTTTAAATTTTCCACTACCATCTAATTTATCTTCAATAATTTTCCAAAGGTTATCCCCTTTTTCAACATTCACTTTAACCTCATGTATTTCTGGAGCAATTGCTTCTTCATTTGCTAAATTATCATCTAGTGGTAAATTTTCCCCGACATGAGTTACATCTACAACTTCAACCCCTTGCGAAACACCATTACCAGTAACCTCATCTCCACTAAGTATATCTCCATAAAAGTCTTTTGCCACACCCACTTTTTCACCAACATAATCCTTAATATTCCCTCCATAATCTGAAAACAATTTACCCCATGCCAATGTTCCTGCAAAAACCGTAGCTCCAGCTATAACTCGATTTCTTCTCTCTTTTTCTTTACGTACTCTTTCACTTTCAACAGTTTTTAGATCATACTTTTCTAAAACTTCTGTTTTCATCATTTCTATAAATTCAGAATCATCAGCACTGATACCTTTTTCTTTCATAAGACTATCAAAAGAACTCTGAACCTTTTTCTCATCAGCTTCATCATGTTCAGTTTTTAAAGCATCATACGTACCCATTCCAGCCGCACCAGCAAATAAACCCTTAATACCTACCCCTGCTAAAGCAACAGCTCCGCCACCAATAAGCATTCTTGGAATTTTACCCTTAATCCAACCTTTCTTTCCTAAACCATTCCACCATTTTGTAACACCATGAAGTTTCTCTCCAAATTTACCCAACATTCCCAAACGCTCTGCTCTTTTATTTACAATATCTTCATCCAACTGAATTCCCTCTTTTGCTAAAATTTCAGTATTTTCTAGTAAAATATTCTTTTGGTCTTCTATATTTTCAGCATCATTAATTTTTTCTTTAACTGCTTTTTTATAATCTTCAAGAGTTTTGCCATAATTAATTTTAGCAGATTCTACTAATAGAACCTCATCATCATTTGATTGATCAAATCTTTTAATTCCTAATTTTGCAACTAATTTCTTAGCCCTACTTTTCATTGACCTACTTTTTGCAATTTCTTCAGCATATTTTTGCCGAGCCTCATTTAATTGCTCTAAAGTTGTTACTTTTTCGAGTTTTTCTGGTTTATATTCTATTTGTTTTGTTTCAGATTTTTCAGGCTTATGCTCTATTTGTCTGACTTCAGCTTCAGATTCAACATTTTTATTTTTCAGTTGTTCCAGCTCTCTTGTCAATTTTTCAACAGTTGCTACTAATTGTTTATTTGTTGTAGTAACTTCACTTTCAACACTTTCGCCCCCCCCAGTAACAACATCAGAATTCCCTTCTTCAACAGGAACCATTGCTTTATCCACTTCATTTTCACCTGTAATTTCATCATATTCCCCTTCAATAATAACATCATCATAATTATCATCTACTACTGGCACACTTTTTTCAGAATGTGCTGTTACTGGCACAGGCATATTTTCACGTTCCCTCATAATTTTTTATTTTAAAAAAGTTAAAACTAACTATGCTATACTATAATTGTAACATAAAAAAATAACAATCCCTAATATATTTTCAATATGAAAAATACCAAAAATAAACTAAAAAAAATAATTCCCCTACTCATCGCAATAACATTCTTCACTAGCTTCGGGCTTTACCACATCACAAAATTTGAAACCATTGACGAACACTTTTGGAAATACGATCGAGTCAAAGGATATTACACTGGAATTAAAGAAGGATTTCAAGAAAACAATTGGAAAAAAACTCGCATTAACGACAAACCCGGAGTAACTGTCGCCCTACTTTCAGGAATGAGTTTACCTTTCATTCCCGACCCACATTTACACCGAGATTACGAACGAGAAAGCCAATACATTTTCTCAACACAAAAAAGTCCTGACGACAAAATCAAAAATCGCAACATGTACGTCCTCTACAACACCGAACAAACGGAAAAAATAAATTTAGGATTTCGCCTACCGATTTTACTTTTCAACGCATTAATAATGTTGCCGATTTTCTTTTGGTTACTAAAAAAATCTCTTGGACTGAAAGTTGCGTCAATTGCAATTTTACTGATCGGACTAAATCCAATTTTGATCGGAATGAGTCAAATCCCAAATCCCGATTCACTACTTTGGAGTTTCTCCGCCGCCGCTATTTTTTCCTTTTTCGCTTTATTAAAAACTGAACAAAAAAAGTTTATCGTTCTCACGGGAATTTTCACAGGATTTTCTTTGCTCAGCAAATACACCGCTAATTTACTTTTTATTTTTTACCCGATCATTTTCATTTTTTACCAAATTTTTGAAAATAAAAGCGAAAAGGAAAGTCAAAAAGAAACAAAAATACAACTTCCATTTGTTAAAAAATATTTACAAATAATTATTAATTTCACTTGTAAAATAATTTCAAAAATTAACAAAACTTTGTCAAATAAATTTAAAAACTTTTTTTCAATTTTTACAAAAAATTCAAATTTAAATTACATAATCAGTTTCACTTTAATTGCATTTATTTCTTGGATAATTTTTTCAATTTTAATGCCTGCTGTAATCCAAACGCCAAAACATTTTCTTTACGGAACAATTTATTCACCTGTCCTCGCACCGCTCACCGACATTTTTATTGATATTTTGCACATAAAAAAATATCTAATTTTATCAAAAGGAAAATATTTAACTTTCCGAATGGCAATTTTTTCTTTCACGATTTTCACTTTTCTTTTCATTTTCCTGCCACCACTTTTTACAAATTTATTTAAACAATTCAAAAAAACTTTTTCAGTCATTTTAAAAACAATTACCGTAATTTTAATTCTTGTTTTTGCAATTTCTTTTTTGAACGCTTGGACAAATGCTTCTGTTTTTAGTTTGGATAATTTAAAAGAAGTTTCTCGTGAAAAAGGTAAAGTAAATTTTCCACAATTTGAAAATGATGCCCTGCCGATTTTTTATGCAAAAGCTCTTTTAGTTCAAGCTCAAAATTTTATTTTTTCACTTCATCCAATAGTAATTATCGTAACTTTAATTACTTCCTTTCTGCTTATTTTTAACAAAACAAAAAATTATAAAAATAGCAACGAATCAATTTTGTATTTTATAATTCTAATGCCGTTCATTTTTTTTCTCGGTGCTTTGCTTTCTAACGTTTTTGTGAATGTTCGTTACAGTGTCATGCTCTACCCTCTTTTCGCCGTCCTCACTGCCATTGGTAGTTTAATTATTTTGGAAAAATTAAAGTTATTTATTTCAACAAAGTATCATAACTCTCTGTTCACGAAAAGAAAAAAACTTTATTCCATTTTAATAATTACAATAATTTTCACTCACGCAATTTCGCTTTACAAAATAAAACCTTTTTTCTTTAATTACACAAATTCTTTATTACCGAAAAAATTTGTGGTTACTGATGCTTGGGGTTATGGTTTTTACGAAGCAGCTCAGTATTTGAATAGTTTACCTGACGCGGAAAATTTAGTTGTTTGGATGGATCGTTCTGGCGTTTGTCAATTTTTTGTTGGAAAATGTATTGCGTCTCGGGAAATTTATTTTAATCACACAGATGTTGATTATTTAATTCTCACTCGCCGTGGCTCGATTATTAAAAAACCTACTCCAATTACTGCTGAAAAAAATCATTGGTTCACAAAAACTACTTATTATTCTGAGAAATATTTTAATACTCCTGAGTGGGAAATTTTTATTGATAACCGTCCGAAAAACTTTGTGAAAATTATTAATGTGAATAATCCTAATTGATAAATTTATTGGTTTAAAGTGATTTGATTTTGTTGAGATGTAAAGTTAATTATGTTTCTTTTTTGGTTTTTTTGAAAACTAGGTTGACAAGATCTGTTTTTATTATATAATAGTTTGATTGGTTGAAATTATGGATTTTTTGGGATTGAAGAGAATTTATTGTAGGGAATTTTAATTATCTGCAATTTTTCTTTTGAAATCAAAGGGAAATGTTCTTTTATTTGTGTTGTGATTTGTCTTGTGTTTTGTTTTATCTTTGGGTTTCTTGAATTGATTTTGTTTTAAGTCTGTTTTGGTAACTTAAAGATAAACTTAAAAAAGAGGTGTAAAAATGGCAAAGAGAAAGAAAGAAAGAAAAACTCATTGTGATAAAGAGTGCAAAAAAAGAAGATACTTATTAAACATGCCTCATTTCTGTGAAACTTGCACTAAAGCTACAATACGAAAAAAATGGGAGGCGTACAGATCACTTCCTTGAAAGCAAATAAGTAAGGGCAAACATTTCAAAATAATCTGAGATGTTTGCCCGCCCAACTAAATCTATTATTTTAGTTTTTAAAATAGTGAATTTAGTTGGGTTTTTTTAAACTTAAAAACCACTATTCCACCGCAGGGGTTGACAAGAAATAAACCGTGTGCTAGGATTATTTGAACTGGTAACTTCTTGAATTTTTTCTGAAAAAGGAAAATTTTTTTGAAAAAGTTTATTTGTACATTTATAGGTAATTTTTTGTGAATTACCCGCCCAACTGAGTTTGTTATTTTTGAATAATTAATTTAGTTGGGTTTAATTCTCGAATGGTCGAGAAACCTGAAACAAGAACTTGCATTTGAAATCAAGAGGAAAAAATGTTAAAGAAAATAAATATTATTTGCATCATTTTAAGCAGTGCTTTTTTATTCACTTCTGTTGTTAATGCTGAGAGTGAAGCTGATCGATTATATCGAGAAGCAATGGCAAAAAGCATAGAACAACAACAGATGGTTGAAAAAGGGTATATTTCTACAGAAGCTGTTAAACATTATGTTGGAGAAAAAACTGCTACTCAGTTAAAAACTGATCGTCAACAAAATGCAAATAATACACAGCAGCAGTCTACCCCCCCCCGAACACAAAACGCAACGTCGCAACCAATAACGTGGTAGCAAGTGTTATTCAATACTCGAAATCCATTATAAATATGTGGATTTTGAGTATTTTTTTATTCCCAAAAAAAACTTTACAAACTACGAAAACTCAACTATCCTAAAAAAATAACAAACCATCCACAAAAACATGAAAAACCAAACACCAACAATCATTGCCCTCGGTCCAAAACTAACCTATTCCGACCTCCAAATCCCCCACTTCCAAAAAATCATCCCCAAAACAAAAAACCAACGCCCAAAAATACTCCTAAAAAACTTTTCCCAAATAATTAAAACACTCAAAGAAAATCCCCAACATCTCGCCGTCGTCCCCCTCGAAAATAGCATTCAAGGAGATGTTACAGAAGTTTTAGACGCAATTTACCAACAAGATTTCAAAATTTTAGCAGGACATTGGCAACCAATTCACCTCGCTCTTTGCGGAACAAAAAAAGTCGATGAAAAAAATTACAAAAACATCACCAAAATATTTTCGCATCCCCAACCACTTTCACAAGCAAAAAAATTTCTCAATAAAAATTTTCCCAATGCCGAAAAAATAGAAATGACCTCCACCGCCGAAGCCATCCGTTACATTGCCAAAAAAAATGACAAAAATTATTTAGCCGTCGGTCCAAAAGAAGCAGGCGAATTTTTCAATTTAGAAATTCTAGCCGAAAATATTGAAAGCTCAAAAAACAACCAAACATTTTTCGTTTTAATCGAAAATGTATCATTGCAAAATTCATCGTCATTGCGAGGAGGAACGGAGCAACGACGTAGCAATCTCGAAAATTTTAAGCAAGAATTTTCAGAAAAAAACAATATTTTAAACATTGTAGAACAAAGCCTTTCACAAAAAAAATACGAAACCGCCTTGGCTTTCACTTTTCACGCCGACAAACCCTCTTCCCTATTTTCCGTTTTAGAAATTTTCGCAAAAAAAGAAATAAATTTAACAAAAATCGTTTCCCGACCAACTGGCGAAAAACGATACGATTACATTTTTTACTTAAATTTCGAAGGAAAAATTAGTGAAAAATTAGAACTTTTTGAAAACATAAAATCTCAAACTAAAAATTTAAAAATCCTAGGAGAATATTTTGTTTTTTAAAAAAACAGGGTTTAAAATTTTAAACCCCTACAAATATTTCATCTTCCAAATTTACTGTCGTCCTAAAAAATTCTTCAAACTTAAAGTATAAATTCCAAATAAATTATTTTTTGTAGAAAACAGACATACCTGATTTGCTACAGTTAAAAAGAAAATATATTTTCCGGAATGACAGGTCTGAGAGATTTCTAAAAAGTTTTTAAAATTTGGAAAAATTATCCAATCATCTCAACCACTTTTATAGAATAATTCATCCTCTCCCTTGATTTATAATAATTCTTAATCGTAATATCCGCCAAAAACCCAAACACAAAAAATTGAACGCCCAACATAATCAAGAAAACCCCCATCAATGGCCAAATCCTCTCTGAAATCGAAGCATTGTAAAAAATCTTCTCCACCGCCATCCAAAATAAAATTGCAGAACCAGAAAAAATAAAAATAATTCCACCGCCACCAAAAAAATGCAAAGGACGAGACGCATATTTCCGCCAAAACCAAATCATTATCATATCCACAAAACCCTTTACACTCCGCTTCCAATTATATTTTGTAACACCAACCGTACGAGCATAATGAGAAACCTTAACCTCCCCCACCGTGTAACCATCTGACTCCAAAAGTGCAGGAATAAATCGATGCATCTCACCAAACAAATCAATCGTTTTTAAAGCGTCTGCTGAATAAACTTTCAAACTACAGCCTGAATCATGAATAGAATCTTTCAAAAGAATTTTCCGCAATTTATCCGCCGTCCGAGAAAAAAACTTTTTGCTGAAAGAATCTTTTCGATCAAATCGCCAACCTGACACAACATCAAAACCTTCCCTCATTTTTTCCAAAAGTTTAGGAATGTCTGCTGGATCATTTTGCAAATCACCATCCATTGTAATAATTTTGTCCCCTCGAGCTTGCTTGAAACCTGCATCAAAAGCTGCCGTCTGCCCAAAATTTTTCCGCAATTGAATAAAAGTTAAAGGTGAACATTGTTTACATTCTTCAACAGTTTTATCACTAGAACCATCATCCACAAAAATAATTTCGAAAGTTTCACCAAGCGGATTGCAAGCGTCCAATATTTTCTTGTGCAAATTAAGAACATTCCCCTCTTCATTATAAAGTGGCACAACAATCGAAATATCAATTTTTTCTGACATATTTTTAAGATTTATTTTATTTAAACTTTGTAAAATTTTCACCTTTTAATTTGCTACTCTTTAAGTATAAAACGAAAGCATTTCAAAATCAAATGTGTGGTATAATTAAATTAATAGTTTTTGCAAAAGTTAAAGTAAGTGTGAACCTTTTTTATAAAATAAAATTGTGTTCGTCGCACGGGCTTTTGATACATAAAATTAAAAAATAACTTATGAAAATGACTAAAAAGAAAATTATATTTTTATTAATAATTGTTATAATTTTATCAGTATTTTTTATTCCAAGAATTGTTAATCCATTGCGAAGATCTGAATTTGAAATAGAAAGATATTTACTTAAAAAAATTCCTTTGGGGACAAGTTATCATGAAACAAAAAAAGTAATGAAAGAAGATGAGTATAGATTTATACAAAAATATGAAACTTCTTTATACAATGGCAAAGCATTATTTAAAGATGTTGAAAATGTTTTTGAAGCAAATATAGGAGATTATCCTGTTTTTCTTAGTGGTGGAAATTCAGAAATAAGAATTTATGCTAATTTTGAATTTGATGAAAATAATAAGTTGATTGATATTCAAGTAGAAAAAACCATGACAGGTTTATAATTTATAAATAAACATATGAAAAAAAGAGATTCTTTATTTAAAATAATTATCAAAATAGTAGCGACATTGCTTGCTGTATATTTTTTATATTACGTTGGAACAATATTTTACACTAGAAATTTTAATAAAGACGAAATAATTTTAATGGAAGAAAATAATGAAAAAACTGAATTAGAAAAGTTAAAAAACAGACCGCCAATCAATACTGAAATTACCCCGCCAGAACAAAATGAAAAACCCACAGAAAATGAAGATAATTCCGAGTCTGAACGAGAAAGCCAATTTAAAATTTCTCTCGACGATTGTAATGATGAATGTACAAATTATGAAGAAATTAATAAAATAAATTACTGTAAACAAGTCTGTGGATTAAGTTCAGCTGAAAATTCAACAAATGATTCTGAATCTGAAACAGATGAAAGTAGTGATCAAGAAAGTCAAACTGAAAATTGCGAGGAATTTTCTGATTTAAAAAAAGATTATTGTTGGCGAGATCAAGCAATCACTGAAACGAATTTTGAAAAATGTCAAAAAATTGAAGATGGCAATATTTTTAAACAATGTAAAAATAGAATTACCGAAGACATAATCGATAATCAGTTTTAATATAGATTTGTTTTTATAAAAATATAAGAAATTATTAAAAAATTAAATTAAAATAAAAAAACATGAGTAAAATAAAAAAACTATCTCTAATTTTATTATTAGGAATTTTCATCATTATTCCCTTGGTGAGTTTTGGAAGTGAAGAAAATGTTGAAATTATCGAAGATTTAAAAAAAGAACTATTACCTACACTAAAAAAAGAAAAATATAAAGAAAATCAAGTAATTGTTAAATATAAAAAAGAAAAAATTGATTTAAATAAAAATGAGGATAAAAAATTAGCGAAAGAACTTGAAAAAAATAAAGAGTTAGAATCAGCAGGAGAAATTACTAAAATGAATATAAAACTCTTGAAATCAAAAAGTAAAACCACAGAGGAATTAATTACTGAATTAGAAAAAGATTCAAATGTAGAATATGTGGAGCCTAATTACACGAGAGATTTAACTTACACACCTAATGATACTAATTTGAACAGTCAATGGGGGCTAAATAATATTGGTCAAACTGGTGGCACTACTGACGCTGACATTGATGCTTTCGAGGCTTGGAACGTTGAAATTGTGGGAAATGAAATTATTGTGGCTGTTATTGACACTGGAGCACGTTATACTCATGAAGATTTGGCTAATAATATGTGGGATGGCTCAGCAGGATGTAATGATGAAAATAATAATCCAATTTCTGGAGGCTGTCCAAATCACGGTTGGGATTTTGAAAATGGTGATAATGATCCGATGGACGAGCATGGACACGGAACTTTTATTTCTGGAGTCATCGCTGGAGAATCTAATAATTCAAAGGGTGTGAGTGGAATGAGCAGATACAATAAAATAAAAATAATGCCTTTACGTTTTGGACTAGATATTTTCACCGAAATTAAAGCTATAAATTTTGCAAAAAATAATGGTGCTAAAGTTATAAATGCCAGCTTTGGCGGTGGAGCTTCCTCCCTTGAAAAAGACGCTATTGATGCTTTTCCAGGAATTTTTGTGGCGGCGGCTGGAAATGGAGGAGCTGATTTAATTGGAGATGATATTGATGTAATAGAATTTGCTCCTTGCGATTATACTTCTGCTAATATTATTTGTGTAACTGCTACTGATGACGATGATATCCTGACTAGTTTTTCTAATTATGGTATTATCTCTGTTGATTTAGCTGCACCTGGATCAGGTATTTTTAGTGCTAGCGTTTCTGGTGATACACTTTATACTTCTGGATCAGGAACTTCTTACGCTGCTCCGTATGTAGTTGGAGCTACTGCTCTCGCAATTAAACAATTTCCTGCAAAAAGTTTAAGCGAAATAAAAAGTTTAGTCGTTAATTCTGGAGATTCGCTTCCTTCCTTATCAGGGAAAACCGTTTCTGGAAAAAGATTAAATTTAAATAGTTTAATCAATGACACTGCCCCCCCAACTCTCTC
>JAGLWU010000044.1 GCA_023133275.1 Candidatus Moraniibacteriota bacterium | reverse complement strand
AAAAATTACAAACTTGTGATTTTAAGAGAAAACAATATAAAAAACTTTTTTCAGAATTAAATTATGAAGTTGAATATATTTATGTTTTAAGTGATTGGTTTAAAAATGAAAAATATAGAGATGTTTTAAATTATATTATTGATTCAAATTGTTATTATTATTTTGAATATTTACCTCTACATAAAATTGGGTTACCTATTGAAAGTGAATAATGATATTTAAATAATAAAAATGCAAAAGCCAATCATATCTTGTAAAAATTTAGAAAAAACCTTCATCACAGTAGAAACAAAAACCTTCGCATTGCGAGGAGTCTCTTGCGATATCCATTCAGGCGAATTCGTAGCCATCATGGGTCCGAGCGGAAGCGGAAAATCAACTTTGATGCATTTATTATCATTTTTAGATCGACCAACTGCAGGAAAATATTTATTTGACGGAAAAGATGCCAGTCAATTCGAAGATGATGCTTTAGCCCAAATTCGTAATCAAAAAATAGGATTTGTATTTCAGGCGTTCAATTTACTTTCTCGAGTGAGTGTTTACGAAAATGTAGAAATTCCACTTCTCTACAATTTTTACGATAACAAAAAAGAAAAATTTAATTTTAAAAATTTACTTTCGAAAACAAAGCATAAAGACAAAATAGAAAAAACTTTAAAAAATGTTGGGATGTTGCATCGAATAGATTATTTAGCACGGCAACTTTCAGGTGGAGAAAAGCAGCGAGTGGCGATTGCTCGGGCATTGGTGAATGACCCTGAAATAATTTTTGCGGATGAGCCGACGGGGAATTTAGATTCGAAATCTGGATTGCAAGTTATGGAGACTTTGCAAGATTTGAACAATAAGGGTAAGACTATTATTTTGGTTACTCATGAGGAGAATACAGCTAAACATGCCACTCGGATTTTACATGTTAGGGACGGTTTGATTGAAGAGGACGAAAAGGTGATTAAAAGGATTATCGCAAAAAATGAAAATGGATTGTTGAAGTAAAAAATTTAATATTTTTGATTAAAGATATGTTTAAAAAAATAATTATAATAGTTTTAATTGTATGTAGTTTGTTTTTGTATTTTTGGAATAAAAAAGAAAATTTAAATATTTTTGAAGATGACTCACATTTTAATGAGAATACAAAGGATTATTTTAATAAGGAGTCTTTTGAATTGAATTTTTTTCAATCGGGAAAATATGGATCTACAGCTCATAAGTTAACTATAAATAATTTAGAAGTTCATTATTTTAGAGATTATCCAGAATATGCAAAATTAGACAAAAATTTTTTGATTACAAAAGAGGATAGAGATGAAATAATAAATAAAATACAAAATATTAATTTTTTTGAATTAAAGGATAAATATGATCAATTAAATTGTCTTGATGGTTTAGTTATGAAGTGGAAAGTTATCTTAAATAAAGATGAAAAAGAAATTTATTTATATTTTTGTGAGTATCCAGACGAAGAAAAAATTACGGAAAAATTATCAGATGAGATATTAAGTGTTTTAGATAAATATTTAAAAATCCAAAATTAATTAAATGAGGCAAATTTTTCTGGCTTTAAAAATGGCGATTCAAAATTTCATGATTGCAAAAATGAGAATGTTTTTGACTATTCTTGGAATTGTGATTGGTGTGGCGGCGGTGATTATTGTTTTGAGTGTGGGGACGAGTGCCCAGAATTTAATTTTAGATCAGATTCGTTCGGTAGGTTCAAATTTAATTGGGGTTTTTCCAGGTTCTTCAGAAGAGGATGGTCCTCCTGCGGCTGTTTTGGGCATTATCATAACAACATTGAAGAATAGTGATCTTGAGGCTATTGAAAATTCTGATAATATTCCTCACATGGAATATGCGTCGGGTTATGTTACGGGAAGTGCTAAAGTGAGCTATCCTGATTATACGGCTACGCATAATTTTCAAGGTGTTTCTCCAGACATGATTAATGTTGAAAATACTTCTGTTGAAAAAGGGCGATTTTTTTCCGACTTAGGAAATGATAAAAATGCTAGAGTAGCGGTTTTGGGTTCGGATATTGCAAATAGTCTTTTTGACAATCAAGATCCTCAGGGCAAGAAAATTCGTATTGACAATAATGTTTTCAAAGTGGTAGGAGTTTTGAAAAGAAAAGGAGCTTCATTGGCAGGAAATCCTGATGAGACGATTTATATTCCACTGGAAACTGCTCAGAAACAATTGTTGGGAATTAATTATATTAACTTTATTCGATTAAAAGTTGACAGTGATGTAAATTTAGCTAAAACTAAATTTGATGTTGAGGAATTATTGAAATCTAGACATAATATTGCTGATGATGAAGTTCCTGATTTTTCGGTTAAAAATGCTACTTCATTTCTTGATATGTTGAATAATATTACTGACATTATGAAATTTTTTCTCACAGCGGTAGCGGCAATTTCTTTGGTAGTGGGTGGAATTGGGGTGATGAATATTATGTTTATTACTTTGCATAAAAGGATTCGGGAAATTGGTTTGCGGATGAGTTTTGGGGCGAGGTCTCGGGATATTGTTTCTCAATTTTTAGTGGAGTCGATTGCAATTGCTTTGATTGGTGGTGTTTTGGGCGTGATTTTGGGAATTATTGTGATTTATTTGGTGGCGGAAGTGGCTAAATATTATGAATTGGTGTGGAGTGTGGTGATTGATGGTCAAACGATTTTATTAGCAATTGGTATTTCGTTGGCGATTGGGATTGTGTTTGGGTTGTATCCTGCGTTGAAGGCTTCGAAAATTAGTCCGATGGAGGCTTTGAGGCATGAATAGGATTGTATTTGTAGAATATAGATTTTTGGTATTTTAGATTTTCATAATTAATTATTAAATAATAAAAATATGTCGAAAAAGATAATTGGAGTTATAGTAGTTTTTGTTTTGATTTTAATTGGATTAATTTTTTATTTTTGTAATGAAAAAGGAAAATTTGATAATGATTTAAATATTTATACAGATAATTTACTTGCAAATAATATTGATAATGATTTAAAAAATATTAAGGACAGAAACTTTTATAAAGAATTTGATTTTGTTTTTGATAAAAATTCTTTAGCTTTAGTTGATAAAATAAATGAAAAAGGTTATCCAGAGGAAGAAAAAACTTATATCTACAAAGATAAAGATAATGTTTATGTGTTACGAAAAAATCGAAAAGGTGAACAAAAAGTAATAATATATAGATGGTTTACTCCTGAAATTATAGATGAAGAAGAATTTGAAATAGAAGAAGTAAGCAAAGACGAGAGTAGGTTTTATAGCCAAGATCATTATTTTAATTATTTAAGTCGTGATTTAGATGTTTTAACTAATATTAATACAGCTGGTTCATATACGCCTGTTTATCATACTGATAAAAATGGTGCTTATTTTCGTAATGAACTTATTACAACTGACTTAGAAAATTTTGAAATTTTAGGCAGCGGTTTTTCTATAGATAATGAAAATTTATTTTTATATGATTCCAGATTGACTGCTTTTACTGATTTATCAAAAGAAAAAATATGGTTTAGTGCTTCGTCTGATATGGATGCTACCGAAAAGGAAAAAGAATTTATACAGCTTGATAAAGATTCTTTCGAGTATGTTTTTAATGGTTTTGAATTTTATTTCAAAAATAAAGATGAAATTTATCAATGTAGTATTCAACTAATTCCTTATTGTTTTAATGCGGAAGAAGAAAATAAAGAATGGATCTTAAAATTAATAGAAAATAAATAAATTTGTTATCAAAATGAATTTCATCCAAATAATTAAAATATCACTAAAAAGCATATTCGCTCACACAGGGAGAACTATTCTAACCTTGCTTGGAATCATTATTAGCGTATTCGCCATAATGAGTGTTTTAACATTAGGAGAAAACATAAAAGGCTACGTTTTCGCTGAAGTAGAAAGTTTCGGCTCCGACATTATTCAAGTAGAAGTATCACTGCCAGAAAAAGAACATGTCTCAGTCGATAACTTTTCCAGTATGGCGATGGGCGCACAAATCACAACCTTAACAGAAAAAGACGCCGAAGCAATCGCAAAATTACCAAATGTCAAAGCTTACAATATAGGAATCACCAGTCAAAGCTTATTAAAATATGAAAGTGAGTTAGATTACGCAGTTTTATTAGGTTCAAGTTATACAGCTCCCGTGGTGGACAAAGCGGTCAAATTAGCCGGTGGCAGATTTTTTACCCAAACAGAAGAAGAAACATCCGCTCAAGTTTTAATTTTAGGTTCAGAAGTGGCAAAATCTTTTTTTGGTGAAATAAATCCAGTGGGAAAAAAAGTAAAATTAGGTGGAACAACTTACAGAGTCGTCGGAGTACTTGAAGAGCGAGGATCGATTTTTGGATTTAATTTTGATGAGATGGTTTACATTCCATACACAACTTTGCAGAAAAAGATTATGGGAATTGATCATGTGCAGTACATTATGGTGAAAGTTAATGATGTGGAAAAAATTGACCGTACAACTGAGGACATTCGTAATATTTTGCGTTTGCGTCATGATATAAATAAACCAATTTACGATGATTTTTCGGCAATTTCCATGCAGGAATCTTTAGAAATCATAGGTGTTATTTTTGATAGTTTGAATATTCTTTTGGTAGCGTTGGCGACGATTTCTTTGATTGTGGGTGGTGTGGGAATCATGAATATTATGTTAGTTTCTGTTGAAGAGCGTGGACAGGAGATTGGTATTCGCAAAGCATTAGGGGCTCGGGAAAATGATATTTTAAATCAATTTATTGCAGAGTCAATTGTTGTGTCATTTTTGGGGGCTGTAGTGGGTGTAATTATTTGTTCAGTTTTTTTATGGATTTTATTTTTTGCGATTAATACAAAAGGTTTTGATATTGATTTTTCCATTCCTTTGCGAGCGATTTTAGTTTCGGGAATTTTTTCTCTTGTAGCCGGCTTAGTCTTTGGAATTTATCCTGCGAAAATTGCATCTAAAGTTAATCCGATGGAAGCGATTCGGTCTTGAGTTTTTTTGATATTTTTAGAGAAATCATAAATTTCGTATAAAAGATTTTAGACAGGTTCTTAGACTTTTAAATTTATTACAAAAAATATTTTTTAGTTTGTTTAAAATATAATAAATTATTCTTTAGAAAAAAGTCCTGAAAACCGCTTAAAATAAGGATTTTTGGAGTTTTTGTTTATCTTAAAAAAGTAGAGAAGTATGATTATTTTAGTTAATTTTTGGCAAAAATCATAAGTTGACAAAATTGTCGAATTAGGGCTTGACAAATTATGTGAATATGATATAGTAAGGCTTACGTATTTTTATAAAGTACGTTTTTAGTTTTAATGCTAAATTATATGATTATTAATGAAGAGCCGTCACCGGCCAAGCGTCTAATTGCAGAGGCGCGTAAAGTGAATAATTCACTACTGCAAAAGTTTTCAGAAGATAAGAAGAAAGTAGTTAAGGGAAGTAGTTATTTAATATTGTTAATGTTTATCTTTGTTAATTTCTTTTTGATAAATAGTCCATTTTCAAGAGAACAAAGTGTTTTCGCGAAAGAGACTGAAGAAAAAGAAATTGATAGTCAAATTGATTTTAGTGGAATTTTAGATAAAAATCCAGAAGATATTATTCAGGATATTATCGATGAAGCTGAAGAAAAAATTAGAGAGGCTGAAGAGAGAGAAGAACAACTTATCAAAGAAGCTGAAGAAAAAGAAAAGCAACGTGTACTTACAGAAAAATTAGCGGTTATGCTTGAGGGCCATCCGATGGTAGAAATGGCTGATGAAATTGCTAAGCAAGATCAAAAAGTTGCTGCGTTGATTGTGGGAATTGGTAAAAAGGAAAGTAATTGGGGTAAGCGTTCTCCAAGTAAGGATGGTCAAGATTGT
Source organism: Candidatus Moraniibacteriota bacterium (assembly GCA_023133275.1). GTDB lineage: Bacteria > Patescibacteriota > Minisyncoccia > Moranbacterales > JAGLWU01. The sequence continues at coordinate 2,095 of JAGLWU010000044.1, read as the reverse complement.
TTCAATTATTGGGGTTATAAAACTTCTGGTAGTCGAGGGCAAGCTTTGGGTCATGCGTGTTTCGGTTCTCGTGAAGAGGCGGTGGAAACAATTGCGAAGAGAATTAGTTATTTTGTTTATGAAACTAAGCGAGATACTCCAGCTAAGATAGTTATTTGGAAATGTGGTTCTAGTTGTGCTACTACAGGTGGTCAGGCTGCTGCAAACAAATGGATTAGTGATGTTCAAATTTATTACAATCAGGTTTTGGCTTTTGAGGTAGTTGAAGATGAGAATGTACAAATTGCTAGTTCAATATAGAAACTTTAAAAAACTGTCCGTTTAGGGCAGTTTTTTTATTTTGTAGAATGGTGATATAATTGTAGGGAATTTTATAATAATTAAAAATATGCAAAAAGATCAAATTGATATGTATGTCTCAAGGAGAATTTATTGGCCAGCTTATACATGGCCTACGCAGACAAATTATTCGAATATTATAGATAATAAAGAAAGTGAGATACTTGATAAATATAAATGGAAAAATAAAGAAGAATTAAAAAAGCAGATAAGTGATTTATTTGATAAATTAAATGCAACTTTTTATCATCTTCAACAACTTAAATCTGCAGAAAAGAAAGCAATTAAAATAGGTTCGGAATTAGTAAAGATTGCTATTCCAGGATTTGAAAAAGCTATAGGAGTAGTTGGCTCACCTTATGAACCAATACAATATGAGTACGAGGCTTTATTAATAAGTGCTAAAACAACATTGGATTTATTGGTTTTTATAGTAGGAAAAAGTTTAGGAAAAAATACAAAAAGAATCAATCTTGTGAGTTTTTATCATGAATTAAATCAAGGGAATTCTACTGGTATAGAAATAAAATTCAAAACAGTTTTAAATAAATTTTCAGATTTTATTAAGACTTTTAGTAGGGATATTTCTTGGAGAAATTACGCAGTTCATAAAGGTTCTTTGTCAACTGGAACAATAAATATACCTGTAAATAATCCAAAAGCTTCTATACTTAAATTTAAAGCTCTTAATCCTTATGAAGATGATTCTAAGCAAGCTAGAAAATTACATGAAGTTGAAAATCTGGATAATTTTTGTGAAGATATATTTTATTCTATGTCGGATATAGTTATTGAAAGTCTAGAAATTTTATTGGATTCTTCTTTTGAAAAAGGTGTAAAAATGAGTGTTCAAGAAAAAATGATAAATTCAAATTAAATTTAATAATTAAAAAATAAAATAATGAAAACATTGCGAGAATGTGTGCAAGAAGCACGAGAAAAAAACATTGCCATTGGACATTTCAATGTCTCCAATTTAGAAGCAGTTTGGGCAATTTTTCGAGCAGCTAAAGAATTAAATCAGCCAGTTATCATTGGAGTTTCTGAGGGCGAGAGAAAATTTGTTGGAACAAAACAAATTACAGCAATCGTTAAAAGCATTCGTGAGGAATTTAATTATCCAATATTTTTAAATTCCGATCACACACATTCTTTCGAAAGCGTGAAAGAAGTAGTCGAAGCAGGATTTGATGGAGCAATGATAGATGGATCTAAATTTTCTTTTGATGAAAATGTTGAGCTTACCAAAAAGACAGTTGATTTTGCTCGAGAATTTTCTCAGAAAACTGGAAAGGATATTTTAATAGAGGGTGAGTTAGGTTATTTAGGTGCTTCTTCAAAACTTTTAGATGAAATTCCTGAGGATGTTGAAATGACGACTACGAGCGTTGAGGATGCTAAAATTTTTGTGGAAAAAACGGGAGTTGATGTTTTAGCTCCATCAATTGGAAATATTCACGGCATGGTTAAATCTGGTAATCCACACATTGATTCAAATTTAGTCAAAAAAATTGCTGAAAATACTCAAGTTCAGTTAGTTTTACATGGCGGATCTGGAATTGTAGACGAAGAGGTGCGACAAGGAATTAAAAACGGAATTTCTATTGTTCACGTCAACACAGAAATTAGAGTGGCTTTTCGAGAGGGATTAGAAAAATCTTTGAAAGAAAATGATTCTATTGCTCCATATAAATATTTGCAATTGCCTAAAGATAGGATTTATCAAGTTGTTTTAGAAAAGATAAAATTATTCGCT
>JAGLWU010000043.1 GCA_023133275.1 Candidatus Moraniibacteriota bacterium | reverse complement strand
TTGCGTTTAATTGTTGAAGATGGGGCTTGACTTTTTGCCCCCCCCCGTGATATGTTTGGGAGAGTCCTTTTGAGATTCTTAAAGGGATTTTTATTTTGTCTTTTGATGAAATAAATTTGTTTGTTCTTTGAAATGGTAGGAATTTAGTTATTTGATTAGACAAGTCTTATTTGTTCTTAAATTGGAATATTTGAGGGTGAGTGCGGCTTGTTTAATTAAATTAAAATACGACAAAGGGGGATTACTCTATGAAGTATCAATTATTAACGTGGAAAGATCGTTTTTACGGAAGTTATCTCGGATGGTTTTTATTTGCACAATTTTTTTGGATAGTTTATTTTAATAATATACTATCTGATGTGCTGTTGATTTTGACAGCTGTGTTGGCAATGAATTTAAATATGAACATTGTTCATTTTCTGTCAAACAGTTGGAGAAATAAACTTTGGCGAAAATATCCAACCATTTATAAATGGTTACATGAAGGTGAAGCAACCATCTTCTTTTTATCTCTAGGAGTTTTATTTTATCTGTATGACAGTGAACAAATAGGGTTAATTCACCATTGGCCATGGTCGTTAATGGCAACTATTGTCGGAGTTATGGCAATGGCTAATGTGTTGAAAAGTGAAGTAGCTGAATTACTTAAGCTACTTTTATATATTCCACGCATTGGTACAACTCTTTATATTATTGCGGTTTCCTTGGCTGGCAGTGGTGTCTCGGAAGTCTCTGCTGCTGTAATAGCTTGTCAAACGAAAATAAAGAGTGGCGTGGAAAAGGTATTTGGTGTTGGCGTAGCTGCTAGCATTGGTGTCGGTAGTTTATTGAGCTTTCCATGTGCACCGCCAATATTGATGATTTGGGGTATTTTAAGTCTCATCTTCAATTGGACAGCACAAACACTATTTATGTTGATGATTCCAAGTGTGCTTGCATATGTTATTGTAATGAGTATTATTTTACGTAAATATATAGTTGTTCCAGAAGGTTCAATTGGAAAAGGTTGGCTCAAGGGAATTCCTGCAATCATTGTGGTCATTGGATATGTAGTTCTTCACTTTAGTTACGGAGAAAATTCATATGTAATGACACTTGATGTTATCATGGGGATTGTAGCAACTCTAGTGGCATATAAGAGAAAAGAGGGGTTTCACGCTCAATGGCAACATTGGATGTTAGGCGGTGTTATTTTTGCATTGGAGATAATTGCGGCTAAATGTACTGGTTCCGTGATGCTTCTCGGAGAAATAATGTTGGTACTTTCAGAGCATCCAATATTATTTGGACTTGCTGTTTTTTATTTAACAGTATTTATTTCGCATTGGGCGGACAATGCATTGGCAACTGGAGGATTGATAAGTATTCCAATAGTTGTACTGGCAAGTGGAGCAGATATAGTACTTGTTTCATTTTTGATAGTATGCCTCATAGTAGGTGCGGGTGCAGGTGGATTACTACTGAGAAGTTCTAATGTTCATAACTTCTTTGTAAGTTCTTATTATAAGATGCATCCATGGAAAGACTGGTTTAAAATTGCTTTTATGAAGTACTACTTAGCAATGTCCAGTTTTTTTATTATTCTTCCTATTGTATATTATATGATAGCATGGGGATGGTTACCTGTCCCTGAGCCAAACATGACAGAATTACACAGATTTATCGAAGTGATGAAAGGAGATCATCACTAATATTTCTCAGTTTTTCTTATAAATTGAGAAATAAAAAAGGTCTTGTTGTTTTCTATAAACGATGAGACCTTTTAAACTACCCAAAAAACCAAAATACATTAAAAAAGCAAACAAAAACCCCACAAAACCCAAAAATTTGACACAAAATAATTATGGGTATATATTTAAAATACATTGTCATTTCGACTGGAACATAGCCAAACAAAGAAACCCCAAAACTTTTAGAAAAACTGAAAGTTTTAAGATCTCTCCACTTCGCTGTTACTATGCTCAAAATGACACACTTTATTATAATTATAAACAAAAAACAAAATGCCTCGACCAAAACTTTGCAAAAACATAAACTCAAACCCAAACACAACATTCTACAAACCCCGAGCAGTCCCACTACACTCACTTGAAATCATAGAACTAGATTTAGAAGAATGGGAAACATTACGCCTAAAACACCAAGAAAAATTAAATCAAACAGACGCAGCCGAAAAAATGCACACCTCCCAAAGCACCTTTCAAAGAATACTCGCCTCAGCCCAAGAAAAAATAAGCCTAGCAATCGTCCAAGGAAAAGCCATTAAAATTAATAAAAATTTAGACAAGTAGATCTTTAGATTATTAGACATTTAGATTTTTTATAAATAAAACTAAAAAATTTCCTGTCATTCTGAACGTAATAAATTTATCTTCGATAAATTTATGAAGTGAAGAATCTCTCACGGAAAATCATAAAACTTTGAAATTACTAAATTATCAGAAAAACTCACTGAGATTCTTCACCCCTTTATTTTTCTAACAAAAAAATAAATCCGTTCAGAATGACAAAATAGTATTATTTGCATTATTTCAATTATGAGTATACAATTTAGGTAAAGAAAATGAAAAAAATAAAAGGTCGCAACCTTTAATTAAAAATTTTATTAAATAACACACAATAATTTTATGGAAAAAAAACAGAAAAATTCACCACTTCTTTGGGCGTCAATAGCTTTATTGCTAATTATTTCGATAGCGGTAATTGCTAATTATATTGGAATTGCTGAAAAATGGTCAGAAAAAGATTTAAACGGTTTAAAACTTACCACAGAAAATTCAGGAGAATATTTTGGTGAAGAATATATATGCAATAGAAAACAAAGTCTTTTTATCCAAATTAGTGGATCAGAAAATAATGTAAGAGATAGAACAGCTAAGATGACTATGTTAGATGATTTTAGTGGGGAAGCAATATCTGAAAATATGAGAGTTAAAACTGTAACAGACGATGCTGTAACTTATGTTTACAAAGAAAATTCTTTAATTATTTATAAAGATGGCAGAGCGACTTTCTCAATTTATAATAAAATGCTTGAACAACCAAGAGATGTACCCGTTTTGGAAAATTGTAAAAAAGTTGAAGATTCAAAATAAAAAAACAAAAATTAAAATTAAAAACAAAATTATTCAAACAGACCTTTAAATTAATTTATCTGTAATAATTTTTAAATTTATGGAAAAAAAGAAAAAAGAAAAAAAGCCAGTCAATAAAATGACAAAAGATATGTGGATCACGCTGTTGGGCTACAGTGCGACTCATTGGATTGCCGATATGTGTGCTGGAGCAGTGGTAATGGCATCTTTAATTTACTACGGTTACGGTATTTGGGAAGTCTTTATTTTAGTTGTACTTTATAATTTCTTATCTTTCGGTTTGCAGTTTATGTTCGGAATTATGATTGATAAGTTTCAAGTACCTCGTGAAGCGACTGTTTTTAGTTTTTTGCTAATTGGAGCAGCTTACTTTGTTTTTGATAATCCAGTTTTGGTAGTATTACTTGCTGGAATTGGTGATTCACTTTATCATGTCGGAGCGGGGAGTATTAGTTTAAATCTTACGCCTCAAAAAGCTCTGCCAGCAGGTATTTTCGTAGCACCTGGAGGAATTGGCTTGTTTTCAGGAATAATTATTGGTAAAAGTTCTACTATTCCGTTACCCTTTGAATGGGGTTCTATTAGTTTGAATTTTGGTCCAGTTACGATGGCAATATTACTTGGATTGTTGGTAATTTCCATAATATTTACTATTTACAGAGAAATTCCAGAAATAAATTACAAAAGAGTAAATACTAGACCGAAAATTAAATATTATGATCTTATTATTGCCCTACTTCTTTTGTCAGTATCAATTCGATCTCTTTACGGATTAACTGCTGGTTTTGAGTGGAAAAAAGGATTTTGGTTGCCACTCGCTTTAGTTACAGGAATTGTAACAGGAAAAGCGGTTGGTGGATTTTTAGCAGACAAGTTTGGTTGGACGAAAGTTGCAGTAACTTCTTTGATTGTTGCAGCACCTCTTTTAGTTTTTTGTCAAAGCACTTGGTATTTAGCGATTTTAGGAGCAATGATTTTTCAAATGACCATGTCAGTTACTTTAGTTGCTATGTCTAATATTTTTGAAGGTCGCTCATCTACGGCTTTTGGTTTTGTAGCCTCAACCTTAATTGTGGGGGCAAGTCCTGTATATTTAGGAGCGGAGATATTAAAGCCAATTTTGAGATCTCAAACTGTTATGCTTGTAGTAGTTGGTATTTCAGCAATTTCTCTGTACACAGGTTTGAGACTTTTGAGGAATTATTTTAGAAAAGGTTTAAAAATTAATTTATAAAAAATTAAATAGAATTTTATGAAAAAAATAATTAAATATTTTAGTGGATTATTTGTGATTGTTTTATCCGTTTTTGTTACAGCTAAAAATGCTTTTGCCGATATGCTTCCTCCGGGGAAGTTTGATCAAGTACCTAAAGATCAGAGAACAAATTTTTTTGATATTATTCAACCGCAATATGTTTTGATTGGAATTACGATTATTATTGCGATAGGCGTTTCTTTTGCTTTGATCGCTAAATTAAGAGAGGTACAGGAAAAAGAAGAAATTAAAAGTAAAAAAGATAAAAAGGGAAGTAAATAATAATGACTCTTTTTGGCTCACTGTTAGCGACTTTTCTAACTATTGTTGTTGAAATTTTTATAGCTCTTTGTTTAAATTATAGAAAAAAGGAAATTTTGGCAGGTGTAATTTTAGTTAATTTAATTACACATCCAGCTTTTTGTTTTTTTCTTTACACAAATTCTTTAGTCGGAATTTTTAGCTTGAATAATTTTTGGATTATTTTTTTAGAAATAATTATAACTTTGGTTGAATTTGGTCTGTTGTTTTTTGCTTTTCGAGGTGATTGGCAAAAGTGGTTTATATTGTCTTTTTTAATGAATTTAGGATCGTTTTTACTAGGAAAGTTGATTTTTTAAAAAAGATCCTGTCATTCTAAATGTAATAAATTTTTTTAATACCTTAGTAATTTAAAAGTTTTATGATTTTCTGTGGGGAATTCTTCATTCCTTTATTTTTTCTAAAGAAAAAATAAATCCGTTTAGAATGACAAGAAACTTAAATGACGAAAAATTGTAGGGGCTTGCCAGTGGCAAACCTAAAAATTCGTATGACAAAAATGTTTTAGAATTTCAACAAGGAGTCATGACACCTTGTTCAAAAGTCCGTGCAACGAGCATAAAAAAACAGAAAGTTGACACTAAATAGTTATGGGTATATATTTAAAACATATCCAAATAAAATACTAATTAAAACATAAAATAAATGAAAAAAGATAGCAATAAAAACATTTTAGTAAAAGAGGCGGACTACGGAGACTATAAAGAAATATACATAACCATTCATCCAGAAATTGCAGAGACAAAAAATATTTTGTCTTTTCAAGAGCAATCAAAAAATTGCTTAAATCAATTGAGAACTTTTTTTGATGAAAATAGTTTAACCGCTTTAAATATTTTAAGCATCGTCTCTTTACTGCGAGTTGAAGATGATGAAGAGTATCAAAAAAATTGTAATATTTTCGAAGATGAAATAAATAATCTTTTCAAATTAAAAACCAAACACATCGTTGGTTACACGGCACAGGCACCATATCAATCTAAAGTTGCATTGGAAGTAACATTAATTGTCATTCAAAATGAAAAAGTTAAATATACTCAAAAAGAAATTAACGTAAGTTTTAATGAAAAAGATTATACAATTGGTTACGGCGTTATTGAAAGTGAACATACAAAGGAATTGAATATTGAAGGTGTCGGAGTAAATGAGCATTTTAAAAATACTTTTTTTCAAGCTGAAGGTGCTTATTTTATTTTAAATGAGGTTTTGAAAAAAGAGGGGATGACAATAAAAAATATTGTTTGCCAGCGAAATCACATTGATTCTATCGTCGAGGTAATAAAAGATAAAGACGGAAAAACTTTGCAAAGATATCAAATTTATAATGAAAAGAGAGGCGATAATTTTGGACAAAAGAGATGGAATGATGGTTATCCAGCAGCGACAGGAATTGGAATGAATGCAGGTGGAGTAAATATATTATCTATTCGGGCTAAGGCTTTAAAATCTGAAGATGAAAAAATAAAAGTTTTTCCAATTACTAATCCAGATCAAATAGATCCGCATAAATATAGTAAAAAAGTTTTGGTCGGTGATGTTGCAAAAACTAGTCCTCAATGGGAGCGTGCCAAAGCAATTGTTTATGAAAATAGAGATGTTAGAATTTACGTTTCAGGGACAGCGTCTGTTCGTGGAAAGAAAAAAGGTGAAGCTGGAGAAGAAGTAATCGGCGTGGGGGATGTTGTTAAGCAAGTTCATGTTACTTTAGAAAATATTGAATTATTGATTTCTCAAGAAAATTTGAATAATAGCGGTATTCAGGTTAATAAAAAAGTTGATTTGCACAATTTAGTTTCAGCGAGGGTTTATGTAAAGAATGAGGAAGATTTTGAAAAAGTGATTGAAATTTGTGAAGAATATTTTTCTGATGATTTACCAATTACTTATGTTATAGCGGATGTTTGTCGTCCTGATTGGTTGATGGAAATTGAGGGGATTGCAAAGACAGAGATAAAATAACAGAACATCATGTCAGAATGACAGGAAGCTTATAGGGGTTTGCCAGTGGCAAATCTAAAAATTTGTATGACAAAAATGTTTTAGAATTTCAACAAGGAGTCATGACACCTTGTTCAAAAGCCCGTGCGGCGAGCACAGAAAATATTTTATATTTGAAAGTTTCTGTTATTGTGTTACAATTATTTTAATGTTTTAGTAATTAAAATAATTAATTTATAAATAAAAAAATATTATGGCAGAAGAAAAAAATATGAAAAAAGAAAAAAGTTTTGTGATGATTAAACCTGACGGTGTTCAAAGATCATTAGTTGGAGAAATTATTCAAAGATTTGAAAGAACAGGTTTGAAAATTGTAGCAATGAAATTTTTTGTGCCATCAGAAGATAAATGTTGGGAACATTATTCAAAAGACGATGTTTGGTTTGCAGAAAAAGGACAAAATGTTGTCGATGCTCGTGAAAAGGCTGGTTTGCCGATTGAAAAAGAAACTCCTGAATATGGTAAAGATATTATTCGTCAGTTAGCAGATTACATGACTTCTGGACCAGTTGTTGCTTTAGTAATTGAGGGAAGTTCTGCTGTGGCGATTGTAAAAAAGTTGGTTGGCGGAACTGAACCGTTGACTTCTGATGTTGGAACTATTCGTGGAGATTTTGTTGTTGATTCGTATGATTTGGCTGGAGCTGATGAGCGAGCAGTGCGGAATTTAATTCACTGCACTGATGTTCCTGAGGAAGCTGAACGTGAAATTGATCTTTGGATGAACGAAGATGATATTGTAAATTATCGTTTGGTTCAAGAGCAAATTCTTTACGATGTAAATTTGGACGGGATTTTAGAATAATTACATTTGGAACGCTAAAACAAAAAACCACTGAGTAAAATCAGTGGTTTTTTGTAGAAAATTTGCAATACCTTGATTGTAGGAAAACAGGCATGCCTGTTTTCTACTAAAAATAATTTTTCAGAATGACACACTAAAAAATAAAATAATTATCCTAAAACACTCCCAACAAAATCAGAATTTCCATTTATAAAATCTATAGCTCGCATAACTTTTTTGCCTTCACTTTGCAATTCAATAATTTCAATCACGCCATTTTTAGTATTAACCAAAACTTTTTTATTTTCCTTAAAAACCTCACCTGACTTTAAATTTTTAGAAAGAACTTCTTCTTTATAAATTTTAATAAAATTCAATTTAATCCTAATTTTTTTATTTTTATCTTTATTCCAGAAAGTAAAAATACCAGGCCACGGAGTGAACGCACGAAATTGATTATGAATTTCTTGAGCAGATTTATTCCAATCAACCTCGCCATCCTCACGTTTTAAAATTTTACAAAAAGTTGCCTCTGATTCATTTTGTTTTTCTGCTTCAATTTTTCCTTCAATCCAATTTGGTAAAATTTCAATTAACTTTTCAGCTCCAAATGGAAAAATTCTAGCAGATAATTCTTCAGCAGTTTCATTTTCTTTAATTTTAATTTTTTCTTGAGCAATAATATCTCCATCGTCCATTCCAATATCCATTTTCATTATAGTTACACCCGTTTCATTTAGTCCTTCTAAAACGGCATTCTGAACAGGGGACGCACCCCGTAATTTTGGCAAAAGGGAAACGTGCACATTTAAACAATGATATTTCGGAATATTTAAAAGATCTTCTGGAATTATTTTTCCATAAGACGTTACGATAATTAAATCTGGATTTAAGTTTTTTATTTCTCGAATAAAATCTAAATTTATTTTTTCAGGTTGAAGTAGAGGAATATTATTTTTTACAGCAATTTCTCGAATTGGATTTTCGGCAAGTTGTCTTTTTGATTTACTTCCAATTTTTCGATCGGGTTTTGTTACGACTGCAACTATTTGATATTTTTCTTCAATTAATTTTAATAAAATGGAAGATGCTAATTTGCTAGTTCCTATAAAAATAGTTTTGATTTTTTGCGGATTTGATTGAGGCATTTTTATTTTTTATAATTTTTAGTTATTCTAAAAACAATTATTAAAGTTGAAATTATAAAAATGAAAACTAAAAAAATCATAAAATAGACATCATAAATCATCCAACATACAAAAGAATTTTCTATTTTTTGTTCACATGGAAAAAAATTATTAATTATTTTACCAATCGAAAAGATACCAGCTCCAAATAAATAAAACGAAATAACTGATGCTGACGCAACTATAATTTGATATTTTAAATTTTTCATAACTTTAAATAATTAGTATTTTTAAATTTCATTACCAACACCCAAGTTTTCTCTCAAACCCTTTTGTTCTTCAAAACGATCAGATATTAAAATTCCATCCAAATGATCAATCTCATGTTGAATAGCTACAGCCAACAAACCCTTAGCTTTCATTTTACATTTTTTACCAAGTTCATTAGTATATTTCACAAAAATTTTATTGCTCCGAATGACAGGAAGTTCTGTATCTGGCAAACTCAAACAACCTTCTGGAAAAATAACTGTTTTATCGGACATGCTAGTAATTTTGGGATTAATAAAAGTAGTTTTTTGATCTTTATATTTAATAATCATTAATCGTAAGGAAATACCTATTTGAGGAGCTGCTAAACCTATTCCTACTACACCTTTCACGCCTCGCTCCATTATCTCAAACATTTTTGGAATTAATTTTTGCACTTTTAAATCGAGCGGATTTTTAATAATTTCCGCCTCTTTTTTTAAAACAGCATCATCAGATGAAACTAATTTTAAAGTAGTTTTTGTTGGAGTTAAGACGGAATTCATTCTTTTAAAATGATAATTAAATAATAATTACAGTATATTTCTATTATGCTTGAAATTTAAGGAATAGTCAAAAAAACTTGATTTTAATTAAATTAATGATATACTTTAAGAAAGTTTCATTATTAAAAATAAAGTAAATTTATGGATAATATTATAATCTTTATAATAATTATTTTTTGGATTTATTCCATTGTTAAAAAATTCCAAAAGAAAAAAGGAAGAAAAAATACGATTAAATTAAATTCAAATCCTATTTTGAAATTTATAGATGATCTATTTTTAACAATTTTTAATTCTAATAATTTAAGTAAAAAAAATATGCCAAATGTAAAAAAACATTCACCAATCAAAACTGCTGCCATCGTAATTGGGACAATCATTTTATTCTTTATTGTAATAAATATTTTTGTAGTAATTCCGACAGGGTTCACGGGCGTGCAATCAATTTTCGGTAAAGTGCAAGACAGGGAGCTTTCATCGGGTTTGCACATTGTCAATCCTTTAGTTTCGATAGAAAAAATGAAAATCCAAACTGAAGAATATACAATGAGTGTTACGCAAGGTGAAGGGAAAAAATCTGGAGCGGATCAAATTTCGGCGTTAACTAATGAGGGATTGCCGATTGATTTGGATATTACGGTTTTTTATCGTTTGCAGGAAGATAAAGCGTCAGATGTTTATCGAGAATTGAGTGTGAATTATCAGGAGAAAATTATTCGTCCAGAAATTCGAAGTGCAATTCGTGAGGTGGTGGCGAAATATAGTGCGAAGGAGATTTATAGTGAAAAAAGGCAGGAGGTTGCTTTGGCAATTAAGGATCGTTTGATTACAACTATTGAACCAAGAGGAATTACGGTGGAAGATGCTCTTTTGAGGAATATTACTTTGCCTGCTAAATTGTCAGCGAGTATTCAGGAAAAATTGCAAGCGGAACAGGAATCACAACGTTATGAATTTATTTTGCAAAAAGAGGAAAAGGAGGCAGATCGAAAAAGAGTTGAGGCGGCAGGACAACGTGATTCTCAGAAAATTATTGATGAGTCTTTGACACCGAGATATTTGGAGTATCTTTATATTAATGAGTTGAAGGATCGTGCGGGGACTATTTATGTTCCAATTGGTAATGATGGTTTGCCACTTTTTAAGGGAATTTAAGAATTTTAACTAATGTTAAAAAGTACAAAAGAAAAATTATTTTTAATTTTTGGATTTTTCATTATTTTTATTTACTTAAATTTAGATAAATTTAATTCAAATAACACAAAAAGAAATAATATTAAAACAGAAGAAAATTATAGAATTAGTCAGGCATTGAATAATGAAATTTGTCCAATACCAGAAATGTCAGAAGAAGTGAAGAGAGAAAAGTTAAATTCTTTTATAGAAAAATTAAATGCAAGGCATGATAATAATGAATTTATTTCTGAGTTGGAGGTAGTTGAAAAATTAGAAAGTAGAAGCTTAATTAGTAACATGCATAAAAAAGAAGAAGTTTTACCAGGAGAATTTTCTTTTGGAGAAGATAAGGAACTTTTTCATTTAATTCTCTGTTATTCTGCTGATGAGAATTATACCAAAAAAGCTTTTGCTCATGAGATGGAACATTATTCTGTAATAAAAAAATATAATTTACCTGCCGATTTTCGAATAGTTTTTTCAAACGGAAAAAATGGTTTTACAGCGATTAGTCCAAGTGTTGCTACTAGTTTTCCAAGTAATTTTACTAAGGAACAAATTATTAAGATTCATAGTGAAATATTAGAGGTTACGGAAGAAAGGTCAGAAGGAGATCAAAATGCTATAAATGAATATAATAAGTTATTAGAAAAAAATGAGTGATTTAATTTTAAAAGAAAATCCTAATTTATAATATTTTCAACAGTTTAAGGGAACTTAATAAACTTAAAGTAAAATAGAATGAAAAATAATTACGAGCATTTAAAAGAAACAGTTAAGCCCGATGTATTTACAAAATGGCAGGAAGTTGATGTGGTGATATACGCTTTCACTGATCTGGGGATGAACGTAGCTATAAATGATGAATATATAGGATTGATTTATAGAAATCAGATTTATGATAATTATAAGGAAGGTCAAAAACTAAAAGGATACGTAAAGAATGTTAGAGAAGATGGAAAGATAGATATTTCCCTACAGCCAGAAAGAGGTAGATATGTTTTTTCAACTTCTGACAAAATTTTAGAACATCTTAAGATATCTGGTGGAAAATCTATGTTTAATGATAAAAGTTCACCTGAAGATATAAAAAAAGAGTTTCAAGTAAGTAAAAAAGTGTTTAAGCAAGCGATCGGCAAACTGTATAAACTGCGTAAAATAAGGATTATGAATAACGGGATAGAACTTGTTGAATAAAATGAGAAATATCATAAATAAAAAAAGCATGAGTAATCTTAATTTAAAAGAAAATCCAAACTTACAAGATTTCCAGCGGTATGTTGTAGATTTAAAAAAAGAACGAGGCTTTGAAAAAGAAACGATTTCAGAGATATTTATGTTACTCAGTGAAGAAATTGGTGAAATGGCAAAAGCAGCACGTAAAAGTAGCGGAATGAAAGTTGATGAAAATTCAAATATACCTGATTTAGGATTAGAAACTGCAGATGTTTTTATTTATCTTTTAGCTGTTTGTAATTACTTTGATATTGATTTGGAAAAAGCTTTTCGTGATAAAGAAGAAATTAATAAAAAACGAGTTTGGAAGTAAACTTAAATGATTTTAGAAAAACTCAAAAACATTAAAATTATTAGCAAAAGATCTGTCTGGGCATTATTTTTCTTTTTAGTTTTTTACGTTTCATTTTTTATTTATTTGATAAGCAGTCAAGACAAAATAATTTATCATCCACCAAACAAAGATTTTTATTCATGCAATCAATTTTCTGCACAAACAAAAACAGTCGAATATGGACAAACACGAATGTATCATCGACACAACACTGAATCTGACAAAGTAGTAATTTTTTATCACGGAAATGGAAATGTTGCTTGTGATTTAAGTTTTTTAGCAAATTCATTCGAAGTAACTGGAGTTTCATATATTTTTCCTGAATATATTGGTTATGGTGGCGACGGGGAAAAACCTTCTAGCGAGGAAATAAAAAATAATGTGGAAGATGTTATTGATTATCTTGAAACGCAAGAATATAAAGAAATTATTGTTATCGGGCAGAGTGTCGGCACAGGCGTTTCTAGCTATCATATTAGTCAAAGTTCTGATGTGAATAAACTTTTGCTCATTTCGCCTTTTGATAGTATTGTTGATGTGGCGGTAAAGCGATTTATTTTTTATCCAGAATTTTTGATTCGAAGATTTTCCAATAATTCATTTGATAATGTTGAAAATCTTGCTAATTATTATGAAGAAATTGTTATTTTGCACGGCGATAAAGATATGATTATTCCGATGGAGCGTGGTAAGAATCTTTTTGAGAATTTAAAAACTGAAAATAAAGAAATGATTGTTATTTCAGACGTTGGTCATAATAATATTTTTGAGAAAGAAAAAGTTTTTAAGGAAATCAAGGAGTTTATTAGAAAATAAAAATATAATATGAATTTGAAATTAGTAGGACTAATAAATTTTTTAGGATGACAAAACAAAGAAATTTAATTATAAATTTAAAAAAGCCCGTGCGGCGAGCACAAAATAATTTAACACTAAAAAATATTCTTAAATAAAAAAATATGAAAAACTTAAAAAAGACAGATCCAAAAATTTATCGAGCAATTAAAAACGAAGAAAAAAGACAAGAAGAAAGTATTGAATTAATCCCTTCCGAAATTCCAGCGTCAAAAGCAGTGATTGAAGCTCTAGGATCAGTTTTAACAAATAAATATTCTGAGGGATATTCTGGACGACGATATTATGGTGGACAAGAATTTATTGATGAAATAGAATCTTTGGCAATTGAGCGGGCAAAAAAACTTTTCAAAGTTCCTCACGTTAATGTGCAACCATATTCAGGTAGTCCAGCAAATTTAGCAGTTTACGTGGCGACTTGTGAACCAGGCAATAAAGTTTTAGGACAGAATTTGCCAGACGGAGGACATTTAACCCATGGTTGGAAAGCGAGTATGACAAGTTCTTTTTATAAAACTTTAGCTTATCATGTTAAAGAAGATGGTTATATAGATTTAGAGGAGGTTAAAAAACTAGCAAAAAAACACAAA
>JAGLWU010000042.1 GCA_023133275.1 Candidatus Moraniibacteriota bacterium | reverse complement strand
TTTGGTAGCAATACCAATTTTTTATTTTACGATAGTTCTAATTGATCCATAAAGACAAGGAGAATCGCTTTTTATACAAACATCAAAATCACCAGAAAAGTCTCCAGTTTTTACGGCTTTGGCTTTAATTTTAACTTGTATTTCTGAGTTTGCTTCTATTTCTTCGTTCATGTAAAAAGAATGTAATCCAAATAATGTATCTTCTTCATTAGCTTTTGGCTTTGTGTTTAAAATCATGATTCCATCAATGTATTCTGTTCCAATATCAAAACCTTTAAATGTTTGTTTTTTGTCTTTGGTGTTTTTTATAGTAACTGTAATATCGAATTCATCTCCTTCTTTTACTTCAGTAGGGAAATCTTTGCTAACCTCAATATTTTTTGGTGTTGAACATCCAGTAAGCACAAATGCGAATAAAATTACGATTATTATGTTTAGTTTTTTCATGTGACTTAATTATTATTTAAATAGCATTTACTTTTTCTTTTTTAATTTCAAAAACTTTTATTGTTGGTTTTAGATAATTTAAAACATCCTTATAAATAACATTAGCTAGATTTTTTGCAAATTCAACTGGAACAGCATTGCCGATCATTTTATAGCCATCAGCCACTCTATCATATTTAAAAGAAAAATGATCTGGAAAAGTTTGAATTCTTGCACATTCACGAACTGTCAATCTTCTGTACAGTTTTTCTTTTCCAGGTAAAAAAATTCTTTTGTTTTGTTCAATAAATTTCATTTTTGGAGCTTGAGGATGAATAGGAGCATGACGACCACCTGCTTGAATAGTAAAACTAGGCTCATTCCATGAACGCACACGATTTCTTGACATATACATAGTTGAAAAATCTCCAGTCATATATTCATGATTTTCGCATTGCAGTTCAGCTGGATCATTTGCATAATTTTTTTCTTTTGTTGGTTTCGCAAGCCTCAAGTCCCAAATGGCATTTTTTAGTATAGGTTTTGGATTTATTTCTTTAGGAGGTTGAAAAGTTGTATTCATTTTTTTATGATAGCCAACTATGATGACTCTTTTTCTATCTTGAGGAACATTAAAATCATTTGCATTTAAAAGGTGATAGGTTACATTATAATTCAAAGACTTAAACTCTTTCAAAATAGATTCAAAAGCATCTTTATGTCTTGCTGAAAGTATCCCTGAAACATTTTCAGCAAGAAAAAAAAGAGGCTCTTTTTCTTTTAAGATTCGAATATATTCAAAAAATAATTTTCCCCTGCTATCATTTATTCCTCGTCCAGCACCAGCTTCACTCCAGCTTTGACAAGGTGGACCTCCAACAATTCCAAAAGAATCGGGAACATCTGAAGAGGGAATATTCACAATACTTCGTTTGTCTAATTTTGTGTGCGGAAAATTATGTTCAAAAGTTTTCCAAATAGTTTTATCAAATTCATTTGCCCAAGTTACTTCAAAGCCTGCTTTTTCAAAACCAAGATCTAATCCGCCTGCTCCAGTAAAAAAAGAGGCTATTTTTATTTTATTTTGCATAAGAAATAAGTTTAGACTTTAAAAGATTTACAGGGTTATTTAGAGATTCAATTTCTATTTTTAGGGTTTACATATTTAATGTTTAATTAATTTATTTTTGTTTATTTTAATTTTTTCAAAGTTTTTAAAGTCAAATTTTTTGTAGAAAAAACATTTTTCATTTTTTGTAAAAATTTTCGTGATTGATAAATTTCATCAGAAACAAAAATATAAATTCCATGATTCAAAATGCTTTTAGCTTTTTCTTCATTTAAGTCTAATCCTAATGTAATTTCAATCATGATATCAATCTTACTCATTTGAGCCGTTTTTATGAATTGCTTATATCTTTCTCGCAAGGTTCTTTTTGCTCCGATTCCGTAAGTTTTATTATTTAATTCAAAAAAGAAATCAAATTCAGTTGATTTATCATTTTTATCATGTGTCTTTTTTATTTTATTCTCATTGATTCCAATGGAAGTTAAGACTGATAAAATTCTATTTTCATAATTTGAACCACTATCACTTATTATTGATTGGTTTATACTTTCACTAAACATTAACATAAATATTTGATTAGGTTCCAGATCTTTATTTTTGAGTTCTATTGCAGATTTTGACAAATTTTTTACAAAATTTTCCGCATCTTTTGTGATAAAATTTGTTTCTTTATTTTCTAATTTATCAAAAAATATAAGTGATAACAAAGCTCCGTTTACCCTAGTTGAATAAGGGCTATATAAAGTTATTTTATCATATTTTAAAGACAAAGGATCTAAATCGTTAAGTTTTGAAATATCTAATAAATCTTTTAATTTAGCCTCTTGTAAAAGTAAATCTTTGATCATGTAAAGATTCAAGCTAAAAATAAATAATTCTAAATCAATTTTACTATTTATTTCATTTAATATTTCAAATAAAGAATTTTGTTTTTCAGTTCCATTTTTTAAATTTGATTCAGTTAGTTCTAATAATTTTTCAACACATATCTTGTATTGAGAATTATTATTTAAAATACAAATTTTAAAAAAATCACTAGATTGATTATCTGATAACTTTACTTTAACTAAATATTTTAGAAAAAAATAAAATTTTAAATTTATATTAAATTTACTTTTTGGAATGATTAGTTTCTTTATTTTCATAATTATTTTTTTAATGAATTAATTGCTTTGTTAATTTCTTTCGCTAATGCTTTAATAACAGGAACAGAAACACTGTTTCCAAATTGCTTATATGCCTGAGTATCACTTACAGGAATTTTAAAATCTTCTGGAAAACCTTGTAATCGGGAGGCTTCTCTAGGTGTTATTTTTCGAGGATTTTTTCCTTTTTGCTCAATTAATATTTCAGAGCCATCTTTGTAATATCTTGCTGACATTGTACTAGTGTATTCTGAATCTTCATTAAACATTGAATATCCAAATCCATTTCCTTTTGCTTTATGTTCTCTTTTTCTTCTTTTATGTCCTGCCCATAATTTATCAGAAATGGTATATTTTTTATCAACTTTTTTATCTAAAATATCTCCAAGTTTAACTTTTTTATTTAAAGGTTTTGGAAAATTAAAATTCACATCATCTAAAAATCCTATAATATAAATTCGTTCTCTATTTTGAGGTACGCCAAAATTTTTTGCATTCAATACTTGAGAATAAATTTTATAGTCCATGTCTTCCAAAGTTTCCTTAACAACTTTAAATGTATTTCCTTTATTGTGATTTTTAAAGGCTTTTACATTTTCTAAAAAAATTACTTTTGGTTTGTGATGTTTTATAATTCTTGCAATATCAAAAAATAAAGTTCCTCTTGTATCTCCGAATCCTTTTTTTAAGCCTGCATTTGAAAAAGGCTGACAAGGGAAGCCTGCTAATAAAATATCAAATTTAGGAATTTGTTTTTCATCAATTTTTGTTATGTCTCCAGCTGGTTTGTAGCCAAAATTGAATTGGTAGGTTATTTGTGCGTATTTATCCCATTCTGAAGAAAAAACGCAAGATTCAAAAAAACTTTCAAACCCTAATTTTATTCCCCCGATTCCAGCAAATAAATCAATAAATTTCATGAAATTTTTATTATTTTTTAGACTTATTTCCAAATTCCATCATTTTATCCATCATTTCAGGATTTTCTATTAATTTGGGTAATAAACTTGCAATCATTTGATTTTGGCTATCTTCTCGTGGAGAATTGATAGAATTTAGTAAAGTTTTTATAGTTTCATCTTGCTTATCAATCAGTTTTGAAATCTGCTCTTTTACATCTTTTCTTGTTTCATCGGATATAGTTTCAATTTTGCTAGTTTTCTCTTTAATTTCATCAAGTAGTTTTTCAGTTTCATTTTTTGTTTCTTTGGATTGATTTAATTGGCTTTTAGCTATTTGAGTTTGCCAAAAAGCAATAAATAAGGCAATGCCAGAAAAAATAAGTGCAATTGTGTTTATGTAATTTAGCATATTTTTTAATAGATCTATTAATTTATTTTTTAATTATAGCATATTTTTTATAAAAATTTATAATTAAAAACAGGATTTTAAAATCCTGTTTTTTAATTTTATTTAAACTGAAAAAATATTTTTATTCCTCAACAACCTTAATGCCCAATTCCTCCAACTGACTCGCATCAACCTCCGCAGGACAATCCAACATCACATCACGACCCTGACCATCCTTAGGAAAAGCATAAATATCACGAATAGAACTCCAATCATTAATCACCATCAAAAGACGATCAATTCCAGGAGCATTACCACCATGTGGCGGAGCACCATATTCAAACGCACGAATCATATGACCAAACTTCTTATCAACATCCTCTTTAGAATAACCAGCAATCTCAAAAGCCTTGTACATAATCTCAGGTTTATGATTTCTGATCGCACCAGAAGTTAATTCAAATCCATTACAAACAAAATCATACTGATACGCCAAAATATCTAAAGGATCTTTCGTTTCTAAATCTTTCATTCCGCCTTGTGGCATAGAAAAAGGATTATGAGCAAAATCAATTTTGTTTTCTTCAATTTCAGAATAATCGTACATAGGAAAGTCAGTAATCCAAAGCCAAGCAGCTTTTTTATTATCTTTTAATCCTAATCTTTTTCCGCATTCATCACGAACTGCTCCCAAAGATTCACAAACAGTTCGCCATTCGTCCGCACCGAAAAAAACAATGTCGCCAACTTTTGCTTCAACATGCTCAACAATTTTTTTTGCCAAATCTTCACCTAAAAATTTCACGATCGGCGATTGCAATCCGTCTTCTTTAACAATAATATAAGCTAAACCTTTTGCACCTTTTTCTTGAGCAATCTTAGTTAATTCATCAATATCTTTTCGACTGAACTTTTCATTCGCTCCGTCAATTTTCAAAGCATGAACTGCGTGACCATCTTTTTCCGCCATAGCAGAAAAAACTTTAAAATCACAATCTTTTACCAAGTCAGTAACTGGTTGAATTTTAAAATCAAAACGCAAATCTGGTTTGTCAGATCCATATTTATTCATTGCTTCTCGCCACGGAATTCGAGGAAAGGGAACTTGCATCACTTTTTTCTCACTAAACTTTTCAGTCAATTCAACCATTAACGGTTCCATGATATTAAAAATATCTTCCTGTTCAACAAAGCTCATTTCCATATCCAACTGATAAAATTCACCAAAGTGTCGATCCATTCGCGGATCTTCATCACGAAAACATGGTGCAATCTGAAAATATTTATCAATTCCGCCAACCATTAAAAGTTGTTTAAATTGTTGTGGTGCTTGCGGGAGAGCGTAAAATTTTCCTGGATAAAATCGAGACGGCACAATAAAATCTCGAGCTCCTTCTGGAGAAGAGCTTGTTAAAATTGGAGTTTGTACTTCACGAAAACCTTCCTTTTGAAAATAAGAACGCATGTCTCGAATCATCTCATCACGAACTTTTAACATTTCCTGTATTTTCGGTCGTCGCAAATCTATAAATCTATATTTCAAACGCAAATTTTCATTCGCTTCTTGTCCTTTGCCTTCTTCGATTGTAAAAGGCGGTGTTTTTGATTCGTTCAAAACTTCTAATTCATGCACAGCGATTTCGATTTCTCCTGTTGCTAATTTTTTATTCAACATGTCATCTGGTCGTCCTAAAACTTCTCCAGTGATTTTTATTACCCATTCATTTCGTAGTTTATCAGCTTGAGTATGGGCATCTTTGTTAATTTCTGGATCGAATTTTATTTGGGTTAATCCGTAGCGATCTCGTAAGTCGATGAAAATTACGCCACCGTGATCTCGTCGGGAATGTACCCAGCCTGATAATGTTATTTTTTCGCCAACGTTTTCTTTGGACAGTTGTCCGCATGTATGTGTTCTGTGCATATTTTTTTATTTAGAATTCAATATTTAATGTGTCTATAATAACAGAATTGTTAAAAAAAATCTAGGGTATTTTTTGAATTTTAAAAGAATTTTTGTGCTAGCTACACGGGCTTTTTAGATAAATCCTTGACTATATTTATTATTTCTGGTAGTTTATTTTTAGGAAATTAAAAAATTTTTTTCTAAAAAAAGAGTGATTATGTTAGCACTAGTTGATTTCATGTTAGCGATAATATTCCTATTATTCGTTTGGCTAGTAAGAAATAGTCGTTAAGATTTTTTTAATTTATAAACAAATGACAAAAAAAGGGGTTATTATGTCATGGAATATAGATGTAGTTTAAAAAGTGTAATGTGGGTATTTTTTTTCGTCGCCATACTTTTTATAAGTTTAGGCTGTGGGGGAATTTTTTTATGGTTACGATAACAAAAAGTCGGCAGAGTTAGAAAGTCAGCGAACTTTCTGAAATTACTCTGCCGGCTTGTTTTTTTGTAGACTTTAAAAATATGCTATAATACAAACATTAAAATTAAACAAATTAATTTAAATCAAAAAATATGCTCAATAATCTAATACCATCAGAAATATTACAAAAAATATTCTTCGGCAGTAGCGTGGAACAATACATGACCGCTTTAATTTATTTCATAATAGCCGTTATTGCTTTAGGCATTTTACAAAAAGTCATTCTAAAAAAATTAGATATTCTCAGCAAAAAAACCAAAAACGATATTGACGACGTAATCATTGAAATCGTCCGAGGAATAAAACCAAAATTTTACATTGTTTTATCAATTTACATTTCTTTGCAAGTTTTATCATTGAGTGAAATGGCAGTAAAAATTATAAGTGCAATTTTCATTTTTATTGTAATTTTTCAGATCACTTCATCTTTACAATTACTCATCAATTTTCTCGCACAGAAATTTAGTGGCAACAATGAAGAAAGTGGTGAACATACAAAAAGTGCAGCCCATCTTTTAGGAACGATTGTAACTTTTTTCATTTGGGTGATTGGAATTTTAATGATACTTTCTAACGTTGGAGTAAATGTATCTTCTCTTTTGGCAGGAATCGGAATTGGTGGTTTGGCGATTGCTTTTGCATTGAAAGAAATTTTAGCGGATCTTTTTGCTTCTTTTTCAATTTATTTTGATAAACCTTTCAAGGCAGGTGATGTAATTGCCATCGGTAATGACAAAGGAAAAGTGAAAAAAATTGGTATCAAAACTACTCGAGTGTTAGTTTCCACAGGGGAGGAAATTATAATTTCAAATCAGGATTTGACTTCAGCACGAGTGTATAATTTCAGAAAATTGGAACGTCGACGAGTAAGTTTTTTGATTAAAGTAGTGCGAAGTACTTCGCTGGAAAAACTGAAAATGATAAATGATCTTGTTGAGGAAATTGTGAATAATATTGAAAATATTGAATTTTCTCGTTGTCATTTTAAAATGATTGATGAGTGGTCGCATACTTTTGAAATGATTTATTATGTTAATTCTCGGAGTCATTCTGAATATTTGGAGGCTCATCAGGAATTTAATTTTACATTGTGTGAAAAATTGAGAGAGGCGAAAATTGAATTGGCTTATCCGACGCAGACTAAACTTGAGATTGAAACGACTGTGAATTAAAAATTTCGCATCCTTTAATTTTTAAAAAATATTTTTGCATTGTAAAAAAATTAAATAATTTTTTGTAGTAAATCAGGTATGCCTGATTTACTACAGTTGAAAAGAAAATATATTTTCTGGAATGGCATGTCTGAGAGTTTGTACAATTTTGTAGGGGTTGAAAATTTTCAATCCGAAAAGCCCGTGCGGCGAGCACAATTTATTTATTGAGAATATTTTTAATTTTTACATTGCAATTTAATTTTATTCACGATATAATAAAAGTATAAACAAAAATAAATATTAAAAAACGTTACGTTAAATTTTTTAGCTTTTCTAAATACTTGAAGTTTAAGATTCCGAATAAATTTTTCATTTTTTTCGAAAAACAAAAAATTTTCTGGAATGACAATATTGGAAATAGTTTTAAATTTAAGTTGCGTTGTACTTTATATTATGAATAAAATAAAAAAGATAGTTGCTCGTGAAATTTTAGACTCACGGGGAAATCCAACAGTCGAAGCGGAAGTATTTTTAGAAAGCGGAATAAAAGCGTGGTCGCAGGTGCCGAGTGGAGCGTCGACAGGAGAATTTGAGGCGTTAGAATTACGAGACGGAGACGAAAATCGGTTTGGTGGAAAGGGAGTTTTGAAAGCGATTGAAAATGTAAATACAATTATTAACGACGCATTAGTTGGAATTGATCCAGCCGCTCAGAGAATGATTGATGAAAAAATGATCGAACTTGACGGTACTGAAAATAAATCTAATTTTGGAGCGAATGCAATTCTTTCGGTTTCTCTGGCAGTTTGTCGAGTGGTGGCGGTCAGTCAAAAAATTCCTCTTTATCAACACATTGCAAATTTACAGGAAAATAAAAAAGTTTCTCTTCCGATTCCAATGTTCAATATTATCAACGGAGGAATGCATGCGGATAGTGGTTTGGCAATTCAGGAATATAAATTAATTCCCAATGGAATTGAAACTTTCAAAGAGCAGTATCGAGCAGGTGCTGAGATTTTTCATGCTTTGAAAAAGAATTTAGCAAAGCGAGATTTAGTTACTGCAGTTGGTGATGAGGGTGGTTTTGCTCCACGGTTAGAAAATAACACAGTTCCTTTTATTTTAATTAAAGAAGCGGCGGAGTCAGAAGGTTACAAAATGGGTGAGCAAATTAATATTGGAATTGATGCGGCGGCGAATTCTTTTTACGATGATGCGAGTGAAGAATATTTTTTTGAATTGGAAAATAAAAAATTATCAGCAAAAAATTTGTTAAATGTTTATGAATCTTGGAAAAAGACGGGTTATTTTATTAGTCTTGAGGATGGTTTGACTGAATATGATTGGCATGGTTGGACGGAAATGAATGAGCGTTTTGGTGATGACATGATGATTATTGGTGATGATTTATTGGTGACAAATGTTGAGCGGTTGCAAAGGGCAATTGATGAAAATGCGTGTAATTCAGTTTTGATAAAGCCTAATCAAATTGGGACTTTGACGGAAACTTTGGATTGTATTAAATTGGCGAAGGAAAATAATTTTAAGACGATTGTGTCGCATCGTTCGGGTGAGACGATTGATGATTTTATTGCGGATTTGGCGGTTGGTGCGGGGACGGAATTTATTAAGACGGGTTCGTTGTCGAGAGGTGAGAGGATTTGTAAGTATAATCGTTTGTTGAGGATTGAGGAGAAGCTTTTTAAAATGCAATAATTTAATTTTAAAAAAATAAATAATTAATAAATAAAAAAATATGGCAAAAAAAATATTTGTAAGTTTTGATTATGAAAATGATAAACGCTACAAGTTTCTTTTAGAGGCTTGGAATGAGAATGATCAGTTTGATTTTACTTTTGATGACCATTCATCAAAGGAGATAAATAGTAATGAAATAGCAAGAGTCAAGGCGGCATTAACAAGAAAAATAAATTCTGCAGAAATCACGCTTATAATTATTGGTAAAGAGGCAAATAAAAACCATCCTGATAGTAACGAAATTGGTTATAAAAATTGGATTAATTTTGAGGTTGCAAAAAGTATTGAGGCTAAAAATTCATTAGTTGCTGTTAAAATTAATTCAAATTATGAATCACCAGAAGAGCTATTGGGAGAAGGGGCTTCATGGGCAAGTTCTTTTACTGAGGATAATATTATAGATGCATTGAATAAAATTTAATGAGCATTACGGAAGAAAAAAAATTAGAAATATTATATGATCATTATAAAGATACTTCTCTGAATGTAAAGGAATATATAAAACAGCGAGATAAAATTTTTGTATTTTTGATAATCGTTATTTTTATACTTTTTTTACAATTATCATTTTCTAATCAGTCACTAAGTGCACTTAATAAATTCATAGAAAATAAAATTGGATTTAATTTTTATTTTAGTGAAGAATTTTTTAATGGTGTCCTTTGGTTTATATTGTTTAGTTTTTTATTACGATATTCTCAAATTAATGTGTTGATCAATAGACAATATGATTATTTACATAGCGTAGAAGATTGTATTTGTATAAAAGCAAGTAAAAAAAATTATATTAGAAGAGAGGGTCATGAATATTTAAAAAATTACCCATTTCTTTCTGAGTGGGCACATATTGTTTACACATGGATATTTCCAATATTGCTGATTTTTATATTATTTATAAAAATTGTTATGGAAATAAAAATAACAAAAAAACATGGTATAAGTATTTATTTTGATGGTATTATTTTTTTATTAATTTTCTTAACTGTTGTTTTGTATCTTGTTAATATTCATCGCAAAAGATAATAATATTTTTAAAAAAATAAAATAAAAAGTTAAATGTTATTCAAACAAAAACAAAAAGTATTGTGTGTTGGAAGTGCTGGGAAAGACATATTTTTCCCAATGGATTCTTCAGATTTTCTAAAAAAAGTAGAAAATAACAAAAACATTTCTCAATTATGTTTTCCGCTCGGAAGCAAAATACACATCAAAGACAGGTTTGTAGCACTTGGCGGATGTGCTTGCAATGTTTCAGTTGGACTATCACGATTAAATATTTCCACTTCTATTTTTGGCATAACAGGAAAAGACAGTGATGGCGATTATATCAAAAAAAATCTCACAAATGAAAATGTTGATGTTAAATATCTTCAGACAGATGAAAAAAATAACACAGACATTTCAGTAATTATTGTAGATTTTGAAAGTGGCGATCGGACAATTTTTGTAAATCGAGATGTTGGTGAGAAATTAAAAGTTGATTCTGCAGTTTTTAAAAATTATGAGTGGTGTTATGTTGGATCTTTGTACGGCGACAATTCAGTAGAAAACGTTAAAATTATTCACAATAATGTTAAAAATTCAAATTTAAAATTAGCTTATAATCCCGGAGGAAGTAATATTAAAAATAATCCGAAAGAAGTTCAAAGTTTGCTTTTTCATTCATCGTTAATTTTTGTAAATAAATCTGAAGCCAGTCGGATTGCAAAAATTTTAAAATCTAATGTTGCAGATGATGTTTTAAATTCAGAAGAAGAATTGATGAAAATTTTGTATAAATATTCTGAAAATGCAACGATTGTTTTGACGAATGGAAGTGAAGGTGCTTGGGGCTATGCGGGCGATAAAATTTATTATGAAAAGGTAAGTGGGAAAAAAGCTTTGGATACGACTGGTGCGGGAGATGCTTTTTCGAGCGGTTTTTTTGCGGCGATCGTTCACAGATATGATGTTGATGTAGCGATGAAGTGGGGAATGATGAATAGTCATAATGTGATTAAGTTTTATGGTGCTCATGAGGGTTTATTGAATTATGATGATTTGGGTGGAGTGTGTTAGAATCAATATATATTTAATTTTTAATAAAAAAATATGGTAGATCAGTATGTAGAAACAACAACAAAAAGTTGGGGTTCAAGAATTTTAAGTTCTATAACGGGAGTTTTTATTGGTATTTTAATTTTTTTCGCATCTTTTTATGTTTTATTTTGGAATGAGGGGAGAACTGATTTATCAGAAATTGCTAAAAAATCAGTGGAAATAAGTTCAAAATCTTTAACAAATTCAGAGAATGATAATGAATTAATTTCAGTTACAGGCACTTTGCAATCCAATGAAAAAATCGGAGATGATTTTATAAAAAAAGGAGATTATATTTCTTTAAATAGAAATGTAGAGATGTATGCATGGGTTGAAAAAAAAAGTTCAAAAAGTAAAAAAAATCTTGGCGGTTCAGAAACAACAGAGACTACTTATACTTATGCTCAAGAATGGACTTCTTCGCCACAAAATTCATCTAATTTTAAAATTCAAGAAGAACATGAAAATCCATTGATGTCTACGGGAGGTGATTCAAGATCTGTTCAGGGTGCTAATGTTGGTATTTATAATTTAAGTTTTAATCAAATTAATTTACCAAAAGGCACACCACTTTTACTTAATAATAGTAATACTATTTTAAATGGTAATGATTTTAGCTTAGCTAATAGTAATTACTTATTTAGCGGAAAAGGAACTTTAGCTCAACCTCAAGTTGGAGATGTTAAAATTAGTTATTCTGCAATTTCTAATCCTTTAAATACAGCTACAGTTTTTGGGAAATTAAATTTAAAAAATAAACAAATAGTTCCTTATTACAGTCAAAAAAATAATAAAATTTATAGAGTTTTTGAAGGGAATAAAGAAGGTGCTATAATAAAGATGAAAAATGAATATAAGACTGCACTTTGGATAGTTAGAGCAGTTGGATTCATTATGATGTGGCTTGGATTGATGATGCTTTTTGGTCCAATCAGTGTTTTATTGGATGTTCTGCCCATCTTAGGTTCAATTAGTAGGGGTGGTTTTAGTATTGTATCTTTTTTAGTATCTTTAATTTTGTCTGTTATTACCATTGTAGTTTCTATTGTTTTACACAGTTTAATAGCTTTGGCTATTATAGTTTTTAGTACGCTTGTAATTTTTATTATTTTGTATTTATTGAAAAGTAAAAAGTAAATTAATTTATGGGATTTTTCAGTAAAATTACAGGGACTAAAAAAACAGATGAATACTATCTGGCTCTTGACATTGGAACAGATTTAGTAAAAGCCATAATTTTCAAAATTGATCAAGAATCAGAAAAAGGAATCGTAGTCGGCGTTGGACGGAAAAAACAAAAAACAGGAGACATGCAATCAGGTGCCATTTCAAACATTGAAGGCGTTATCAAATCCTGTAACGATGCAATTGAAACTGCCAAAGAACAAGCTGGTATCAAAAAAATAAAACACGCAGTTTTAGGAATTGCTGGAGAATTAGTCAAAGGAACAACTACCACCGTTCATTATGAAAGAGCCCGTCCACACGATCGAATTTCTATGCCTGAATTAAAAAATATTATTCAAAAAATTCAGTGGAAAGCCTACGAACGAATTCGTGAGCAAATTGAGTGGGAAATCGGGCAACCGATTGACGTTAAATTGATTAACGCAGCTGTGGTGGATGTGCGAATTGATGGTTATCGAGTAGCAAATCCAATTAATTTTCAGGGAAAAAGTGTTTCAATGAGCATTTTTAATGCTTACGCTCCGATGATTCATTTAGGTGCAGTGGATACGATTGCGGAGGAATTGAATTTAGATGTAATAAGTGTGGTGGCGGAGCCTTACGCTGTTTCCATGTCGGTGGGTTACAAAGATATTTTGGATTTCAGTGGCATCTTTGTTGATATTGGTGGTGGAACGACGGATGTGGCAGTGGTTCGGAATGGTGGGTTGGAAGGGACAAAAATGTTTGCGTTGGGAGGGCGAGCTTTTACGAAACGCTTGGCGAGAGATTTGCGGATAACTTTTGATGATGCAGAGGATTTGAAAATTAAATATGGTCAGGGTTTGCTTTCTGGTCAGTCGGCTCAACAAATTAATCAAATTATTCTTCAGGATAGTTACGTTTGGTTGGGTGGAATTGAATTGTCGTTGAATGAATTTGCGGAAACGGATTCTTTGCCGTCTAATATTTACTTGTGTGGTGGCGGGAGTGCTTTGCCAGAAATTAAGCAAGTTTTGATGGATGGTCGCTGGCATAAAAGTCTTCCATTTGCTAAAATGCCTACAGTGAGTTTTTTGCAACCGCGGGATGTGATTTATATGTTGGATCAGACTGGTGAATTGAATAGTCCGCAGGATGTTACTCCGTTGGCGTTGGCGAATTTGATGGTTGGGTTGTCGAACGAGGAGAGGGTTTTGGCTCAGATTTTGCGAAGAGCGATGTATGATGTGCAGGATTAAAAGTAAATTTTAAATTAAGAATTTTAATTGAAGATATAATTTTTTAAAAATATGAAAAATAAAAATATTATAATTATTGCGTTAAGTGTTTTTGTTTTAATTTTATTGGGAATAATTTTTTACTTATTTTTTCCAGTTGATTTAGGATATGGATTTGAAAAAAATAAGTTTGATATTTTTTATAATGGTGAAAAAATAGATAATTTAGAAATTGATGTTAAAACTTTAGAGGCATTAGGAGATGTTCCTCTATATTATAAAGATAAAAATAATACATATCGTTTTTCTACTGAAGGTGGTCCAGATTTTAGTATTGATAAAGTAGAAAATTTTCATGAGGAAGTGATTAAAAATAAAGAAAACAAAAATATAATAAATACAGATAAGATTATTGAAAAAATAAAAAATGACTATTTAGAAATTGGAACTTGTGAAGATTGCAAAAAAATTGAAAAAAGATCTTTTGAACATGAAGGAGAACTGATCATAAGTAAATATTCTAAAGAAGATGAATTAAAAAAGATTACGCAGACTTTTTCTGGAGAATCGGGAAAAAGTTCTTATGAATATTTTTATAAGGATAATAAATTATTTTTTGTTTTTGCGAAAGGATATTCATATAACAGACCAATATATTGGACTGAGGAATTTATAGAAGAGAATGGCGGGGGAAGTGATGAGGCTTTTGATATAAATAAATCTAAAATTTCAGAAAATAGATATTATTTTTTTGATGAAAAATTAATTTTATGGATTGATGAAAATAAAAAAGATATTAAAAATGGTGAAAAATTTTTAGAAAAAGAAATTGAAATTTCAAATTTAAGTGAAGAAAAAATAAAAATATTTTTAAATATAGAAAAAAATAAAACAAATGTCAAATAATCAAGAAAAACTTTACATAGATGTCGATGAGGAAATCACAACCGTTGTCGATCGCTTGCGACACACCCCAACCAAACAAATAGCTGTTGTCGTACCACAAAGAGCCTTACTTTTACAAAGTATCGTCAATTTAAAATTACTCGCACGAGAATCCAAAAAACTGAAAAAAAATCTTATACTAATGACAAAGGACGAAGAAGGAATCGTTTTTGCCTCTCGAGCGGGAATTAAAGTACAACCTTTTATTGGCAACGAGGAAAGTATGATGCAACAAGATTTACAAAGCGAAAATTATTTTAGTGCTGCCCCGTATCAAGATGTTCAGCAAGATTCAGATAATTTTTTT
Organism: Candidatus Moraniibacteriota bacterium; assembly: GCA_023133275.1. Taxonomy (GTDB): domain Bacteria; phylum Patescibacteriota; class Minisyncoccia; order Moranbacterales; genus JAGLWU01. The sequence goes on along the minus strand of JAGLWU010000042.1, from coordinate 3,473 downwards.
CAAGAGGAAGAAGTTGTGATTCAAAATGTAGGACAGCGACAAGTTGCTCGCAAAGAAAGAGAACAACATTCTATGGACGTGAAAGTCAAAAAGAAAAGACATGTTGTTAGCGATAGTTTAAGAAGTGGTCAGCAAAATTTTGAGGAGCCTCAAGACAATTTCCAAAAAGATAATTTTCAAAACCCTCAAGAATTTACGGATAATTCGTCTAATAATAATTTTCAAGAATCTTATCAGCGAGAGGAATTTCAACAGCAATCTCCACAAATTTCTTCCAATGAACCAATTGATTTTTACGAGCAAGATCAACAAGGCGTTATAGAAAATTCTTTTTATTCTAATCAACAGGATTATTCACAAAACTCAAATCAAGAACAATCCAGTTTTTACGATGAGCCTGCACAATTACCCAGAGCTCAAGAACAAAAAAATATTTATCAGAATGCAATTGATCGAAACAGAGATTTGTCCGAATCTTCCGGTTCAGGAATATCTTACTCATCCAGAAGAAAACCTCGAGCAGTCAAGTCTGATTCAAATGAAAAAAAATGGTACTCAAGAAATAAAAAGGATAAAAAAGAAAAGTCATCTTTAAAAAGTAAAAGGCAGAAAAAAAATCGTAGTGATAAAAATGCAAATTCAAGTTCAGGTTTTTTCTCAAAGTGGATAATTATCGGAAGTTTATTAATTATCGGCTTGATTGGTTTTGCGATTATTCTTCCTAAAACAACTTTAGTGGTTAAAATTAAAGAGGTTGATATAAATGAAAATGTAAATTTAACGGCTAAATTAGATCAGTCAGAAGTTGATATGGAAAGAATGATTATCCCAGCACGGCAGATTAAAAAAGAAATTATTTACACAAAATCTTTTGAGGCAACTGGAAAGGCGGACGTCGATGCTCAGAAAGCTCAGGGAATGGTTACTATTTCGAATGAATATAATGATAGTGATTATAAATTAATTAAAACAACTAGATTTTTGTCGGAGGATGGAGTTTTATTTCGGTTGGCTGAAAATACGGTTATTCCTGGAATGAAAGATGTGGATGGGAAAAAAGAAGCAGGAAAAGTGCAGGCTTTATTAGTGGCAGATCAGGCTGGTGAAATTGGAAATATAGAATCAAAAACTTTTCGGATAGCTACATTTAAAGAAACTGATAAAAATAAATATGAAAAAATTTACGCTAAAACTGAATCAAAAATGCAGGGCGGTGGACCTGGCGGAAAGGATATGCCAGTTGTAACGGAAGCGGATATTAATGGTGCAAAAGAAATTATGGAAAAGAGTCTGCAGGCTTTTGTAAAAGATGGAATAAATGATTTAGTGCGGGAAGAAGAAGTTCTTTCTTTGGAAGCGATTGAATATAAAGCTAGTAGTTCAAATTCTAAAGTCGCTAAAGATACGGCAGTGAAAGAATTTGATTATGAAATTACCGTTCAAGTTACGGCTCTAGTTTTTGCACAGGAAGATGTTGATAAATTGGTGAATAAGATTGTGATGGATAAAAATAAAAATGTTAATATTGATTCTGAAAAAATTGAGATAAGATATAATTCTGTTAAACCCGAGTCTGATTTAGGTAATTTGAAAATGGTGGTCAAAGCTACTGCTAAATTTAAACCTGAATTTGATGCAGAGAAATTTAGGGATGATATTGTTGGTAAGAATTATGATGAGATTGCTAATTTAATTAAAGAGGATTATAAACAGATTGATGGAAATATTCAGCCTGAGGTTTTTCCTTCTTTTACTTTTATGAGCAGTAAGATTTCGCAGATCAAAGGAATGACAAAAGTTTTAGTAGAGTAAGTATTCTATAATTTATTATATTTTCAAAGTTTATTATTCTGAAAAATTATTTTTCTTTTTATTTATTTTTTAATTTTAAATAATTTAATTAGTAGTTTGTAGAAAAAATTTTTCAGAATAATAAACTGAGGTTTATTTTAAGACGTGAAAAACTACATTTTTATAGTTGAATAAAACAAATCTTAATGCTATAGTTTAAACATAAACTTAATTATTTTACCAAAAGATCAAAATGAATAACATAAAAAATTTCAACACGTACTTTTTTTTCGGAGTACTTTTTGCAGTAACCGTGGCAGTATTTTTACTTCTCAAACCATTCATCAGTGCAATTTTTGTAGCAGCACTTTTTGCAGTCATGTTTTTTAAACCCCATAATTTCTTTTTAAAAATATTCAAAGGCAGGGTAGTTTTGTCAGCAGTGCTAAGTTGTCTTTTAGTAACTTTTACCATCATTTTACCTTTTTCAATCGTAGCAGGTTTGATGGCTAATGAAATCGGCAAAGTGGTTCACAATGTTACAAACGGAAATGCAGAAAATCAAAAATCAATTAAAACTTTTATCAATTCAATCTATGAAGCTGAAGTTTTTCATGTTTCTGTAAGTCAAATAAGAAGTTCTGTAAGTGATGAGGAAGTTACCAATTTAGTAAAAAACATTGTAGATAAATCATTAACTTTTTTCCAAAAAACATATCAAAGCGTTATTGGAAGTATAATTTGGACTTTTGTAATGTTCTTTACGCTTTTCTATTTCTTCATTGACGGAAAACGTTTTGTGAAAAAAATTATACAACTTAGTCCGATGAAAGACGAACATGAAAAATTATTGATAAGTAAATTTGTGTCGATGGTGCGAGCGACTTTGAAAGGGACTTTAATTATTGGAATTATTCAGGGTTTAATTGGAGGTTTTTCTTTCATGATTGCAGGTATTTCTTCGCCAGTTATTTGGGCTGTGGTGATGATTCTTATTTCAGTTATTCCAGCGACGGGAGCTAGTTTAGTTATGATTCCAGCGGGGATTGTGATGTTTATTTTGGGAAATACATGGCAAGGAGTATTTTTGTTAATAGTGGGAATTCTTGTTTCGGTAGTGGATAATTTTCTTCGTCCAAAATTGGTGGGCGATGATACACAAATGCACGGACTTTTGGTATTTTTTGCAACTCTAGGTGGTTTGAGCGTGTTTGGATTGATTGGTTTTATTGTTGGTCCAATCATCATGGCATTGGCAATTGCTCTTTGGGAAATTTATGCAGCTGAGTTTAAAAATGATTTAGATGATTATAATAATGGGTGTAGTTGTTAAAAAAGACAATAATAATTTTTTTAAAAAAAGTATAGTAAAGGTTTTATAAAATAAATTTAATTTTAATTCAACAAACAATAAAAAAATGGAAGAAAATACACAAAACAAAATAGGAAACTTTGTAAGTTCAGCAGTAAGTAGAATTATAAGTATAGTAATGATTTTAATAATTATTGCATTAGTAACTTTAGTTGCATATTTTTGGCACAATAATGAACTTTTAAAACAAAAGAACATTGATTCACAAGAAAAAATTGAAAAGTTTGAAGAAATGAATAATCAGGCTGGGAGTCGGGATGTTGTTGTTGGGCGGGAAGAAAGTGAAAAAGAAATTGTTGAGGATGTGGAA
>JAGLWU010000041.1 GCA_023133275.1 Candidatus Moraniibacteriota bacterium | reverse complement strand
AAAAGAAATTGTTGAGGATGTGGAAAATAATTAGGTTAACATTGAAAATGAACTGGAAAAAGAAATTTCTGATTCAAATAACAACTCTCACCAAATAAAAGGCGAGTCAGAAGAAGTTAGAAACCTTTTAGAAAAACAAGAGTGGGTGCGGATTACCATTGGAATAAAGGTAGTTGATCATAAAGAAGAAAAGTCATTAGAAGATCCTGATAATATAATTAAAGTCAAAGAAGTTCAAAATGCGGTAATTAAAAATTTAAATGAAAATGATATTAAAAGTATTAAAACTATGAATAGTATGCTCCCTGTTATATTTGGTGAAGTCAGTAAATCTGGTTTTGAAAAGTTATTAAAAGATAAGAATGTATATTCTTTAGAGGTAGAAACAGAGGTATATATTACAAATTAAAATGCTAAACTTCTACCAAAACCTACCGAGCAAAATAGACCCTGTGTTATTTTCAGCAGGATAAATCAAAAAACCTTTTCTTTGTGAATTGGGTTTTTTAAATTTAAAATAAAGATTTAGTTGAAAAAGCCCGTGCAGCGAGCACAAAAAAATATTTTAAGTTAAAGTTACAAAGGCAAAGTGTAATTAATCGAAACGTCGCCACCAGAATCCCATTTGTCAGTAGTTACATCAAAAGTTACAGTATTCAAAAGATCCTTATATTTCATCTTTTTATTTTTTATCGCATATTCATAAAGATCCTTCGTAACTTTTACATCTTGTTGACAATACTTTTCAATTTTCTTAATTTCACCAGCTTTCCACCACTCAATTGCTTGCAGCCCATGACCACTTTTACCAACGCCCAAAGTCGCCTCCGCAATATTATCCAAACGAACTGCTTTTCCCAAAGATTTTCTAATTTCAGTCAATAAATCCAAACTACCAACAGCCAATAAATCTCCCGAGTAATATTTATTCAACAGAGGAATATCAAAATAATCAGAATTATAACCAATAATTAAATCCGTGTCTTCCAAAATTTTCCAAAGATCAGCAAAGTTTTCTTCAGTAAAAGTTGAATATTTTTTATCTTTATAATCATAAATAACTAGCAAAGAAATATCTAATTTAGTTGGATCATTTGAACCGACTTCCTGAAAAGTATTTCTAGTTTCGATGTCGAGGACTATTTTTCGCATATTTTTTTATTTTTAATTAAAATTAATTTATGTTTGAAGCAAGAAATTATAACTGTTCATTTTTAGACTTATTCTTAAAAACACATTGACATTTTCCTATTTTAACATAAGCTAGAAAGTGTTACAATATAATAAATAGAACAGTAGATTTTTAGACAAGTAGATTAGTAGAATAACACTTAAAAAATCTAAATGTCTAAAATACTAATTATCTAATAATCTATTAAAAATATGTTAAATTTTTCAATAAAAATATTATTGCGGTTGGTTATTGCGACGATTTGTGTGACGATGGTTTTTTATTGGCATAAAACACCTGATAAGATTGTGATGAATACTTACGGAATAGAAATGCCGAAAATTGAAGAACAAAAAATTGAAACTCCCGTTACCACTGCACCATTAGTTATACAAAAAACAGAAGAAGTTGAATCTAAAATTAAAATTCCTGATAATGTTAAAATTGAACATAAAGTACCTTTTGTACTTCAAGCACCGAGTGCACAGTGGGATGATAAACGTTATCAAGATGCGTGTGAAGAGGCTTCTATTTTAATGACTCATTTTTGGATGATTGATAAAAAAACGCCTTCGAAAGAAAAAACTGAAAAAATGATTGAGGAACTTTTTGAAGCGGAAAAAGAATTTTTTGGAGATTCCTTAGATACTTCGGCGACTGATACGGCTAAATTTATTCGAGAACATTATAAATATCCTGTTTCAGTTATGGAAAATGTAACTTTATTTGATTTGTATAATGTATTGGCGGAGGGTAATATTGTTATCGTGCCGACTGATGGACGAAAATTAAATAATCCAAATTTTTCAGGCGGTGGTCCAGAAAGACACATGTTGGTAATTACAGGTTACAATTTGAAGAAAAAAGAATTTATCACGAATGATCCCGGAACGCGAAAGGGTAAAAGTTATAAATATAAAGTTGATGTATTATATAATGCGATTAGAGATTATGAAACTGGAAATAAAAAAGAAATTGTTGGCATAAAGAAAAATGTAATTATTCTTAAAAAAGATTTTTAAATTTATTAGTTTTGTCATTTTTGTAGGAAAACAGGCATGCCTGTTTTCTACCGAAAATAATTTATCCAGAGAATGACATTGCGAGTGATTTTATGAAAAGTTACTTTCTAATAATAGGAAGTTTTATAATATAAAAAAATTTAATTTCTTAAATCAAAAAAATGAATCGTTGGATTACCATTATTTTTATCGTAATTTTTAGCTTGATTGGATTTAGTTATTACAAGCGTATTTTTGTGAATTCTGCGGAAATGAAAAAAATAAATTCTAATAATATTTCAGAAAACTCAGAAAATATTGCGGAAGATAATCAAACTGTTGATGAAAATAATAAAAATTTTGAGCAGTCAAAAAATAAATGTGAGTATAAAAAATATACTATCAGTGATGGCGATATTCCTGCTGACATGTTTTCGGAGCAGGCTAAATTTGATGCAAATGATGTGGTGGCATTACTTTCTGCGTCGGAAGAAATTTATGATTTTACGAAATTAAGAATTGATAGGGAAATTAGATTTTGCTTTGAGGATGGTGAAAAAGCGAGTTATTTTGAATATGATCGAAATATTGACGATATGATTGTGGTCGCTCGGGAAGGGGATAATTTTACAGTTGAGCAAAAACCGATTGAGTATGAGGTGGAGGAGGTTTTTGTTGAGGGAAAAATTGAGAATTTTCTTTATGTTGATGCGATTGAAAAAGGAATGTCGGAGGCAACTATTGTAACAATGGCGGATGTTTTTTCTTTTGACATTGATTTTACGACTGAAATTCAAAAAGGCGATGAGTTTAAAGTGATTTATGAAAAGCGTCGGCGTTTTGGTGAAGATGGACCTGACGGAAATATTTTAGCAGCAAAATTTGTGAATCAAGGCGAGACTTATTATGCTTATTATTTTAAAGATGGTGAGGAGCGTGGTTATTATGATAGTGAGGGGAAGATGTTGCAACGTCAATTTTTGCGAGCTCCGTTGAGTTATAAATATATTTCTTCGGGTTATACAGGTGCTAGATTTCATCCTATTACGAAAAAGGTTTCTGCTCATTATCAAATTGATTATGCAGCGGCTACGGGAACGCCTGTTGTGTCTACGGCAAAGGGTAAGGTTACTCAGGCGAGTTATACAGGCGGTTGGGGGAATATGGTTAAGATCGAGCATGCGAATGGTTATTCGACGCATTATGCTCATTTGAGTAAATATGGTAAGGGAGTTAAGGTTGGTGCGACGGTGACTCAAGGTCAGATTATTGGTTATGTGGGTAATACTGGTTGGTCAACTGGTCCGCATTTGGATTATGGGATGAGGTTGAATGGTAAGCCGATGAATCCTTTGTCTTTGAAGTTGCCAAAGGGTGATGGAATTTCTGAGGGGAATTTAGGTGGGTTTGAGGAGGTGAAGAGGGGATTTGAGGAAAAATTAAAATAATAAAAAAGTGCCTTTCATTGTTTTTACGCAACAATAAGACACTTCACATAAACTCAAATATTTTCGAGAATACTTACTTTTTAAGTAGAGCTTTCTCTATTTGGGTTAACATATCTGAATTAGGACAATTTTTATTACGTTTTTTTATTGACCCTATTCTTTGTATGATGTGCTTTTTCATGTTTGCACAAGAACTATCACAACTTATATTGAAAGTTGCAATTTTCCCCCCATCTAATTTTACTGTGAATTTATATTTTCCCCTATTTCTTGATGAATGAATTTCAAAAGGAAATCCTTTGATCTCCCTTATAATATCTGCTATCTGCATTATATTATGATTGCAACATTTATTCACAATCCCGAATTCAAACCCCGAAGCCC
>JAGLWU010000040.1 GCA_023133275.1 Candidatus Moraniibacteriota bacterium | reverse complement strand
TTGCGTTATTTTGTTGAATGTAGCTAATATCTACAATATAAACTTTATGCATGTTGATACAATTAGTATAGGCAGACATAATTACACCTCACAATTTAAGATTAAATATAAAATTACCAAATAAAAAACTGACTAATCCTGAGAGATCAGCCAGTATTTATTTACAAAAAAGTTTTTAAATTATTTTTTACAAACAAAAACAAACCAACCTCTCTGCATAAACCAGAAAAACCAAAAGAAAAAATATTTGTTTGTCGAATAATTTATCATAACCACATAATACTCCCATCACCCGCTCTTGTCAACTCCAAAAAAATATGATAACCTAATTAAAGACTTAACAAAAGTTTAAACTATTTTTAGTTTTCGAATATTTTGATAGCCCTGCTCTCAGAAAATCCATTACTATAATTTATAATATTTATTTTAAGATAAAAAAATATGAAAAAAGATATTCACCCTAATTACAACACTCAAGCAACACTCATTTGTTCTTGTGGAGCAAAATTAGTAACTGGTGCAGTTAAAGATTTAGAAGTAGAAACTTGTTCGCAGTGTCATCCATTTTACACTGGAAAACAAAACATCGTTGATTCAACTGGACGAGTAGAACGATTTAAAAGTCTTAGTAAAAAAGTATCTGAAGCACAGAAAAAACGTAAAACTGTTAAAGCAAAAGAAGATAAGCAAAAAGAAAAAGCTGAAAAACAAGCAAAAAAGGAAACTATTAAAGCTTAGCGATTTTAACTTAAAATTTAAAAAACACTGTTATTTTTAAAGCAGTGTTTTTTATTTTATGTTATCATAATAAAAAAGAGAATATTTACGATTTATTTTTAAATATAAATTATCTAACTAAAAAATTATGCAAGAATTAATTGATAAAATCAAAAAAGAATATAATGAAGCAACTAATGAACTGAGTGATCCTGCAAATATGTCTGATCCAAAAAAATTAGCTGACCTCGGACGCAAGCAATCTGAATTAAAGGAAGTTATTGAAAAAATAAATGAATTGGAAAAATTACAAAAAGAAATGAAGGGCAATGCTGAAATTATTAATTCTGAAACTGATGATGAATTAAAACAAATGGCGTTAGATGAAAATACTAAATTGTCTGAAAAAATGCCACAAATTGAAAAAGATTTGGAGGTACTACTACTTCCAAAAGATCCTCGTGATAATAAAAATGTTATTGTGGAAATTAGAGCTGGAGCTGGCGGTGATGAGTCTACTCTTTTTGCTGGTCAATTATACAGAATGTACTCACGCTTTGCCGAAAATCAGGAATGGAAAATTTCAATTCTACATTCAAATAAAACTGGGATTGGCGGAATGAAAGAGATTGTTTTTGAAATTAATTCTTCTGGAAATAACCTTCCCGTTTTTAAGAAAATGAAATATGAATCTGGCGTTCATCGAGTGCAACGTGTCCCTGAGACGGAAAAAATGGGTCGTGTGCATACTTCTACTGCTACTGTCGCTGTTCTTCCTGAAGCGGAAGAGGTTGATATTCAGATTGATGCTAAAGATTTGCGGATTGATACTTTTGCGTCTTCTGGACCAGGTGGGCAAAGTGTTAATACTACTATGAGTGCGGTTCGTATCACTCACATTCCAACTAATACTGTAGTGTCTTGTCAGGATGGTAAATCTCAACATAAAAATAAAGTTCAAGCAATGAAAGTTTTGCGATCAAGAGTTATGCAAATGGAACAGGATAAGCATGATAAAAAACTCGGTGATCAAAGGAAAAATCAAATTGGTACTGGAGATCGTAGTGAAAAAATTAGGACTTATAATTTTCCGCAAGATCGTATCACTGATCATCGAATTAAGCAGAGCTGGAGTAATATTGAAAATATTTTAAATGGTGGTATTGATGAGATTATTCAGGCTTTGGAGGAAGAGGATATTAAAGTTAAAATGAGTTATAAATAGATTTTTGGTTTTTTAAAAATAAAATCATTTTTACCAATTTAAACTGAAATTAAAATTAATTTTTTAAAAAATATTTTATTCTTATTTTTTTAATACTTAACTTTGGAGAAATTCGAAGTTAAGTTTTTTTATTTTGTAAACAAATTATAATCCTTCTAAGTAACATAATTTGAATTTTCCAATTATTTTTGTAGGGGCGATCCCTTGTGGTCGTCCTTGTATAAAATGTTTGTTTTTTCAATATTCTAAAATTTCATCGCTATTTTAGGTACTCACAAGGAATACCTCTCCATTCTAAATTTCTAAACCTATTTCAAAGGAATATTTGCCTCGTTTTCGACAAGAACTTCCTGTAGATTTTCTAAGTCCTCCAAAACAATTCCTGTTCCTCGAGCCACTGCCGTTAAAGGATCGTCCATCATCACCACTGGAATTTCAGTCTCACTCGCAATCAATTTGCTTAAATCACGAACCAAACCACCGCCACCAGCCAAAATAATTCCCCGTTGCATAATATCCGCCAAAAGTTCAGGCGGAGTTTCCTCGATAATAGTTTTGATAGAATTAATAATCACCCGAATCGAACGAGATATTGCTTCTCGAATATGAACATCTGTAACTTTAACTTTTTTCGGCAAACCCGTAACTAAATCTCTTCCACGAACGTCCATCGTTAATTCTTTTTTTTGAGGAAAAGCACTTCCAATCAAGATCTTAATTTCCTCAGCCGTCCTTTCGCCAACTAATAAATTAAATTCATCCCGCATATATCGAATAATATCTTCGTTCATCTCATCACCCGCCGTTCGTAAAGAACGAGCCACCACAATTCCACCTAAAGAAATCACTGCAATTTCACTAGTTCCACCGCCAATATCTACAATCATATTTCCGCCTGCATCTGTAACTGGCAAACGTGCTCCAATCGACGCTGCCATCGGTTCGTCGATTAAATACGCCTCTCTCGCTCCCGCATTTATTGCCGCATCAATTACTGCTCGCTTTTCTACTTCCGTAACGCCTGAAGGAATCCCGATTAAAACTCTTGGTCGAACAAATACTGAAGAAGATTTTTTCTTAACTTTATCTATAAAATATTTAAGCATTTTTTCGGTTACTTCAAAATCACTAATAACACCATCATTTAACGGTCTTGTTGCTACAATGTGAGCAGGTGTTTTACCGACCATTTTTCTTGCTTCTTTTCCAATTGCTAGGATTTGATCAGTTTTATTGTTGATCGCTACTACTGATGGTTCGTTAATGATAATTCCGCTGCCACTTAAATAAACTAAAGTATTTGCTGTTCCTAAATCTATTCCGATATCTTTTGAAAGATTGCCGAAAAATTTTCCACTTAATTTCTTGTGGATATTTTTAAAAAATGTAATTATTTTTTTCATAAAATTTAAATGTGATAGATAGTGAATGTTTTAATTATGCTTTATTTTTTTGTTTTTGAAAAGGTCTTGACATGATGATGATGATGATGTAAAATGTAAAATTACGGTAAACTTATCGTAATAAAAATTGTTTCTTGAAAAATTTAGTTTGTTTTGTTATTTTCCTTTGAAATTTTATTGATTTTGACTACGCTTTTCAGAAAATTATTAATTTAGTTTTCTGAATTCGTGTAGTCAAACTTTTTTATTTAATTCAAAAAAGGAAGTATCATGTTTAAAAAAACAATGACAATTGCAGTAGTTTTAGTTTTTTCAGCAGCCTCTCTATTTGCCGCCGAGGAGAGAAATGAAACCCCTCCCGCAAATAATCCCGTCGCCTCTGAAGTGCCATCAGTAGTAGTTGAGAAGACACAACCGCCAGTAGAAGTTGAAGTAAGAACAGCACCTATAGGAAACGATATGGAAATGAGAATGACGACCACTCATAATCCTAAAACTAATCAAACTATCCAGTTCATGTCTACTGGTCCAACTCGATAATTAATATTGAGTTAATAAAAAAATTTCAAGAAATAGAACCGCATTTTACTAGTCAGAGTAGTGAAATGTGGTTTTTTATTTTTAAAAAAAATATTTCTTAAATCCTAAACCACAAAACTAATTAATCTCCCTTTCACAAAAATAACTTTTCGAATTTCTTTACCTTTAATATGATTTTTAACCTTTTCACTTTCCAAGGCTTTTACTTTTGCATCTTCTTCAGAAATTTCTGCTTCAACTTTTATCTTATCACGAACTTTACCATTCACTTGAACAATTAATTCAATCACATCGTCTTTAATCATCTCAGGATTATATTCCGGCCATTTCGCTAAAAAAATTGATTTTTCATTTTTGAAAACTTCTCGCCAAATCTCCTCCGTCATATGTGGAGCAAACGGTGCTAACAGAATTAAGAATTTCTCTAAAGCAGGTTTCGGTAATTTTTCATGTTTCAAAGCCTTATTTGAAAAAATCATCATTTGTGAAATCGCTGTGTTAAAGCTAAGACTTTCAATATCTTCTGTGACTTTTTTAATAGTTTTATGTAAAGCTGTTTTAATTTCTTTCGGCACATCTGCACATTTTCCATTTTCACAATCAATAAGTTCTTTCTCTGTACAAATTTTCCAAACTTTTTCTAAAAATCGATAAACCCCAACAATATTATTTTCATCCCAAACAACATCATCTTCAAGCGGTGCTGCAAACATCATATAATTCCGAACCGCATCTGCCCCGAATCTTTTCACCATTTCATTTGGATTAACAATATTGCCTTTTGATTTCGACATTTTCACGCCTTCTTTATCTAAAACCATTCCTTGATGTCGCAACTTCATAAACGGCTCATCAAAATCAATCAAACCAATTTTCTTCATCGCTTTCACAAAAAATCGTGCATACAAAAGATGCATGTAAGTATGTTCCGCTCCACCGATATAAATATCAACTGGAAACCATTTTTTCAACTTTTCTACTGAACAAAATTCATTTTCATTTTCCGTATCTGGATAACGCAAGAAATACCAAGCGGAATCCACAAAAGTGTCCATCGTATCGACTTCTGGTGTCCAGCCTTTTCCAAAAAGTTTTTCTACTCGCTCGTGCAATTCTTTTGAGTTTTTCAATGGTGCTTCACCAGTCGGCACAAAATCTACATCTTCCGGCAACAACCACGGCAAGTTTTCTTCACCAACAAATTTTGCCTCGCCTTCTGGAGAATAAACGATTGGAATTGGACAACCCCAATATCGCTGACGTGAAATAGACCAATCCCGCAACCGATAAGTTGAAGTCATTTCTCCTCCAACAAATTCTGTTATTTTAGTCTTTGCTTCGCCTGAAGTTAATCCGTCGAATTTTCCTGAATTAATAAGTGATCCATTTTCAGTAAAACAAACTTCAATAAAACTTAATTTAGTATCATTAGTTAGATAATTTTTAATTGCCTCTGTACCTATTTCAAGATTTTCCTTAGTATCAAAAGAACAAACTATTTTAGCACCATTAGTACCAAAATTTATATGTTTCTTTTTAGTGCCTTTATTATTTTTGATAACTTTTCCCAATTCTTCCAAACACGAATACTCTAATTCTGTTAATTCTTTATTTGGCTTAATCCATAAATAAACTCCTGCAACAACCTGTCTAATCTCCAAATCAAACTTCTTCGCAAACTCAAAATCCCTTTCATCATGAGTAGGCACCGCCATAATCGCCCCAGTCCCATATCCAGCCAAAACATAATCCGCAATAAAAATAGGAATTTCCTCGCCATTTGCAGGATTAATCGCTTTAATTCCCTTCAATTCAACACCAGTTTTTTCTTTTCCCTCCATTCGATCAAGCTCAGTTTTTTTCTGAGTTTCTTTTTGGTATTTTTCAATCTCATCAAAATTAGAAATACTACTTTTCAAAGTTTCCAAAAGCTCATGTTCTGGAGCTAAAACCATATAAGTTACTCCAAATAAAGTATCAGGTCTCGTGGTGAAAACTTCAATCTTTTCTTTAAAATCTTTAACTTTAAACTTCAACTTCGCACCCTCTGATTTCCCGATCCAAGCCTTCTGATTCTTTTTCGTATGTTCAGGCCAATCAACTTTATCTAAATCATCAATTAATTCATCCGCAAAATCCGTAATCCTAAAAAACCATCCAGGAACATCTCGCTGTTCAATCTCAGTTTTACAACGCTCACATTTTCCACCTTCAACCTGTTCGTTTGCAATTCCAGTATTACAACTAGAACACCAATTTATCGTATCTGTTTTCTGCACCACCAAATTATTTTCAAAAAATTTACCAAAAAGATATTGCGTCCATTTATAGTAAGACGGGTCAGAAGTATAAACTAAATGATCCAAATCATGTCCCAAGCCAAGCATTTTCATCTGTTCCAAATAATTGTCAGTATTAACTTTAGTCGTCTCTTTTGGATGAACGCCAGTTTTAATCGCATAATTTTCCGCTGGCAAACCGAAAGAATCAAAACCTTGTGGATGCAAAACATTGTAACCTTGCATTTTTTTAAAACGATAAATAATATCCGACGCTGTATAAGATTCCGTGTGTCCCATGTGCAAACCATCACCAGAAGGGTATGGAAACATGTCCAAAACATAATATTTTTCTTTCTCAGAATTTTCCTCAACTTTGTTCAAATTTTCTTCTTGCCACTTTTCCTGCCATTTTTTTTCTATATTTTTATGCGTATATTTTTCCATATTTTTATTATAAAAAGTTAAATTTAAAAGATTTTCTCTATTTCTTTATACTACCGCAAAAAAAGTTTTTTTTCAAATTTAAAAAATAAAAAGTGCTCGCCGCACGGGCTTTTTGGGTTTTATGTTTTTGGGAAAATTTTGGACTTGACATGATGATGATGTAAAATTTAAAATTACGATAAATCATCGAATTTCAATCGTAATTTGCTTCTTGAAAAAATGAGATTTATTCAAAAACCCTGTAATTTAGTTGCATTTTTTAGAAAATTAATGTTAGAATGTTATTTTTTTAAATTAATGCAACTAAAAATAACGATAAATTAAACGAGGACGCCCATGAAAAGTTTAACAGAGTTTCAGCAAAAAGTAGCTGCCATGAAAAAAGATGAAGAGAATATTGTTGTTATAGAAGTTTGGAAAATATTTTTACAACAATCAACTACAGTTGGCTCACCCACCCGTTGTTCTTTCAGACCAATAAATCTGAACAATAGCAGAGATCGTAAGACGTTTATATCATCAGTAAAAGCTGATATTGAAAAATTAAAACAGGGAAAAGATTTTGCAACTTATCCAATGATAGATGAGACATTGCAAAAGGCACAAGAATATCTGTTCTCATAATTTTCAAGAAACAAAAAAACCGCCCGAGCTCTAAGAGGAACTTTTCAAAAGGGCGGTTTTGATTTTTATAAACAAATTTTAAAATTTATCTTTTAATTTTCCATGCCCAAATCCATAAAATCAACCAGAGCAAAACTGGAAGTAAACTATAAAACCAATTTCCAGCTATCAAAAAAATATGAATTCCAGTAAATATAAAAGTTAAATAAGTAACTCGCTGAACACTTTTCCATTTTCTTTTAAAAAATCTTTGAGAAAAAATATTCGATGTCAGCAGAGGAAAAAGCATCATAATCAACGCCAAACTTCCCCAACCAAGAAAATTATCTAATTTCCAAAAAATACTGTTTGAAAAATAAGATGAAAGTGAATTTATGCCATAAAGATACACAATCACATGCAAAATTGCCGAAATTCCACAAATAATTCCCAACTTTTTTCTGAAACGCAGAATTTTAAAAAGAAATTTCCAACGAAAAATATCCGCCAAAGGACGCACAAAAAGAATTATTATCAATAAAATCCAACTAATTTTTGCAAACAAAATATGAATATCCATAATCTCTAAATTAAAAAATTACAAACTAATCGCCCCAACTGGACATTTCTCAATCGCCTTTTCAACCGAATTACTCTCTAAATTATTCTGAGAAATAACTACAGCTTTTTTTGATGAATTCATTACAAAATTATCCCCAGCTATTTTCACGCACCTTTTACAACCAATGCATTTATTTGCATCCACTGATAATTTTTTTGTTACAGCCACGGGTTTTTCAATAATTTCCTCATCGTCAGTTTTTATTTCTTCATTTGTCGCAACCTTTTCTTCGATTTCAATCTCTTCCTCAACTTTATTTTCAATAATCATAGTATCAGCATCCTCATTTTTAACATCAACTAGAACTTGCTCAACCTGTTCTTCTTTTATATTAGTAATATTATCAGTTTTGTCCTTATTGTAAAATTTAAACAAAGTAATCCCACTGATTCCAATTAAAATTGAAGATACTACTAATTTTATTTTTTTATTCATATTTTTAAAATAAATAGTTACATATTAATATTATCATAAAAAATCTATTTTTCTAAATGCAAAATATCTGGTACCATATATAAAGAAAATAAATTTTAAATATATTTATGAACAATTACAAAAAAGATTTCACAATTTTAAGAAATAATCCCGAATTAACTTATCTCGATTCAACTGCATCCTCACTAACACCCGACTCAGTCGTAGAAAAAATAAACGAGTATTACAAAAACTACCGAGCCAATATCGCCCGCGGAGTTTACAAAACAAGCGAACAAGCAACTGAAGAATACGAAAAAACCCGACAAAAAGTAGCAAATTTTATAAACGCCGCAGAAAAAGAAATAGTTTTTACTTCAGGCACTACAATGAGTTTAAATATGATCGCTTACGGATTATCTAATTTAGTGGGAGAAAATAACAATATTGTAACCACCGCCATGGAACATCACGCTAATTTCATCCCGTGGCAACAACTTGCAAAAAATAAAGAAGCTGAATTTAGAGTAACAAATATTGACAAACAAGGCAGATTAGATTTAAATGATTTAAAAAATAAAGTTGATAAAAATACAAAAATTCTTACTTTCACTTACGTTTCAAATGTTTTAGGCACAATCAATCCTGTGAAAGAAATAATTCAAGAAGTAAAAAAAATAAATCCAGAAATAATCACAGTGGTCGACGCCGCTCAAGCTTCTCCACATTTAAAATTAGATGTAAAAAATTTAGATTGCGATTTCTTAGCCTTCAGTGGACATAAAATGCTCGGACCCACTGGAGTCGGCGTTCTCTACGGAAAAATCGAAAAGTTAAAATTATTAAAACCAATATTTACCGGGGGAGAAATGATCAGCGAAGTAACCTGTCAAGCTAGCACTTTCGCCGAACTTCCCCACCGCCTTGAAGCTGGCACACCAAATATCGCAGGAGCAATTGCCTTTAAAGAATCTTTAAAATATTTAAAAAAAGTAGGTTTTGAAAATATCCAAAAACACGAACAGAAACTTGTAAAATACACTTTTGAAAAAATGAAAAATGAATTTGGTGATGATGTAAAAATTTTTGGACCTGAAAAAGTTGAGGAGCATTCTGGATCAATCAGTTTTACTTTTAAAAAATATCACCCGCATGACATTGCCGCAATTCTTGATCAAGAAAAAAATGTTTGTATTCGAGTCGGAATGCACTGTGCCATGCCACTCCACCGAGAATTTTTGAACGTTCACGCCACCGCAAGATTGAGTGTTTATTTATATAATGATAAAAATGATATTGATAAGTTTATCGAAGGATTAAAAAGAATTGAAGAAATTTTAGGATAAAAATAAATAGTGCTCGCCGCACGGGCTTTTGGTGTTTATCAATAGTAGGCTCTTACAAATTTTTAAATCTTTCAAACATGTCATTCCGGAAAATATATTTTCTTTCAGAACGAAGTGATGAAATAGAAAATAATTTATCCGAAATCTAGGAGACTATAAAATTAACACTTCACTTTCAGTTTAAATTTTCTCTAATAGTTTCGAGATGACAAATTAAAGATAACCAAAAAATTTAAAAATCTTAAATAATAACTTAAAAAAATATGAACATCTATCAAGAACAAATTTTAGAACATTATCACAATCCACTCAATCAAAAAAAAATCAAAAACCCAACTCACAAAAGTTGCGGAAATAATTCAAGTTGCGGAGACAGTTTGTGTATCGATTTAAAAATTGAAGACGATAAAATAAAAGAAATAAGTTTTTCTGGAGAAGGCTGTGCAATTTCACAAGCCACCGCCTCAATGTTAAGTGAGGAAGTAAAAAATAAAAAAATCGATTTCGTAAAAAAATTAAACAAAAATGACATCCTCAAAATACTAGAATTAGAATTAAGCCCGGCAAGATTAAAATGTGCTTTACTCTCACTAGAAACTTTACAAAAAACTTTAGAAAATGAGACTAAGTAAAAAAATTGTAACTCTTTTGTCATTCTGAACGGATTTATTTTTTCTTTAGAAAAAATAAAGGAGTGAAGAATCCCCCGCAGAAAATCATGCAACTTTAAAATTACTAAAGTATCAAAAAGACTTATCGAGATTCTTCACTTCATAAAACTTTTTTACAAAAATTTTATTACGTTCAGAATGACAAACTATACTATTTTTTATATTAAATTTTATGAAAAAAGACAAAAAACTTTTCAAATTACTGGAAAAAGTAATCGACCCAGAACTAAATTTGCCCATCACTGACATGGGTTTAGTTTATGGTGCAGAAATTAAGAAAAATAAAATTGCTAAAATTATCATTACCTTAACAACTATCGGTTGTCCACTCGCTGATGTAATTTGCAATGATATTAAAAATGTTTTGATAAAAGAAAAAAATATTGAAAAAGTAAAAGTTGAAATTACTTTCAATCCACCTTGGACACCCAACATGATGAACGAGTCCGCAAAAATGGAATTGGGATTTTGATTTTTTTGTAAAGAAAATGTCTATTCTTTCTTTTAAATTTTAAACAAAAAATATTAACTCAATTCTAGAGCTTCAAAACGCCTTTTATACTCCGAAAAAACTTTTGGACCATGTGGCTCTGGTAAAAAAACTAAATGATCGTCATTAGCAATAATCAAAGCACCAAATTCGCTAGTTTTAGGATTATCTAAAATCTTTTGCTTTTGAAATTTTCTCATTTGGTTTTCAATAAATTTAAAAGAAAAAAGTTTTTCAAAAATCGCTTTAAACCAATGACTAAATTTAGAATCAAAAATTGTCAGTTCACTTTTAAATTCTGAAAAATTATAATTTGGTTTATACTCTCGCATCCACGCTAAATTATTTTGTTGAAATTTATCAAAGATTTTTCCACTATCAAAAATAGGCAAAATAAAACTATATTCTTGTGCGGAAAAAAGATCTTGTGTTGGAACTTTCAAAGATTTTTCTGTAACATAATAATTTAAACAAATTCTATTTTTCTGTTTTTTGCCATATCGTCGCCAACCAAATAACTGCGTAATTGCTGTAAATAAAAATCTGCCTGTCCAAATATGACCATTTTTTAAAACTATAAAAACATCTAAATCACTTTTATCGGAACCGTTTTTTTGTGATAATTTTCCTGTCAAACAAATCATTCGCACAAAGGGAACGAATCGTAACAAAAAAGCTTTTCGTCTTAATTTTTTTATTTTGTAAACACTAATTACTTCTCGTTTGTTTCTGATCTGAACTAATTTTTCTCGTCCATACAAAAAATAGAATCCGTTTTTTTGTGCGACATATTTTTTGACTTCTTTTGTTTCTAATGTTTGGATGACTTCGGTTAAGCTCCAATTGTTTCTTTCTATGTTTTCTTTTATGGATGAACTGGCTTTGATTAGGTGTTTCCAAATTTCAAAACTGGTCAATGGGTAATCATTGACATCGAAATAGGTTATTGTTGCTATTATGTTTTTTTGTAGTTGATTGGTCATGAAATCAAATCTTTAAAATTAACTTAATCACTTTACTTAAATCTTTTAATTACAATAAAAGTTCCAATCCACGAACCTAACGCTAATGGAAAAATGTATAGCCAATTTTGAGTGTAATTAATAACGCCAAAAGCTAAAAGAAAATGGATTATCATTCCACTCGTAGCAGCTTTAAATTCACTTTTTTCAGTTACATATAAAGTATATTTAGCGTAAAGTCCATCAATTAAAATATAAGCTAAAAATATCAGAAAGGCAACTTTTATATCAATATTTGTTATTAATTCCATTATGTTTTTTGTAGTTGATTGGTCATTATATAAAATAAGAAATAATATAAGTAGTATAAATAAAAACCAAAATTAAAACAAATGGCATAAAAATGAAAAGAGCTACATATAAATAAAAACTTTTAGAAAAATTTTCAAAAGGTAATTTATTCTCTTTTATTTTTCTATATTTTTTAATCAAAGAAATAACTAAAATGAGTAATATAAAATATATAAAAATGATAATCGCAAGAATAAAAGGATCATTTATTAAAGTACTTTGACTTGGAATTTTATGACCTCTCTCATAAGTAAAATAGGAAAAATTATTTATCATGAAAGAAAAAAAATAAAAACCAAGAAAAGATAACAATATATTCAAAAATCTTTTAGCATTTTTTTGTTTATTTATATTTTTTTCAATGAACTTATAAAGTTTAATTTTTCTAACAAGAAATAAACTTAGTGCGAATATTAAAAGCGGATTTAAAAATAATTTTAAATGATTAATAAACTTGGAAATTCCCATCTCTTCTAAAACCTCTTCATTTGCATCGATAAAAGTTAATGGAAATCCATATTCAAAAACTTTCGAACCACTGCGATAACCATTTTCTTTTTGTTCTTTGGTATAATATGTTTTAAAATCATCATTTATAATGACTGTAAAAAATTGCCAAAAAACTATTAAAATAGTTATTATAAAGGCAAATAAAATATCTTTTTTGCTAAATTTATTTAATGCTTTCATAAATTTCAAAACTTATTAATTACCGACTATATTCTACAAAAACTTAGCGGTCAAACTCTTTTTACATTTCTTCAACTTATCCGGCGTACCCTCAAACACAATCTCACCCCCACCATCGCCACCATCAGGACCAAGCTCAATAACCCAATCCGCCTGACGAATCACATCCAAATTATGCTCCACCACCAAAACCGTATTCCCCTTATCCACCAATCGCTCCAAAACATGCAACAATTTTCTCGTATCCTCAAAATGCAAACCAACCGTCGGCTCGTCCAAAATATACAAAGTCTGCCCAACAGATTTCCGAGCCAACTCCGTTGCCAATTTAATCCTCTGTGCCTCACCCCCAGAAAGATTAGTCGCACTTTGCCCTAATTTCAAATAATCTAAACCAACATCTTTCATAATTTGTAATTTATCCGCAATCAAAGGTTGATTCTTGAAAAATTCCAAAGCATAACCGACACTCATATTTAAAACATTTGAAATATTTTCCCCACAATATTCAATGTCCAAAATTTTACTACTGTAACGACTGCCCTTGCAAGTTTCACATTCAACATAAACATCTGGCAACAAGTGCATCTCAACTTTCGTAACCCCATCACCATGACAAACCTCACAACGCCCGCCCTTCATATTGAAACTAAAATGTCGTGCTGTATATCCATGCTCTTGTGCCTGACCAATTTCTGCAAATAATTCTCGAATGTGAGAAAAAATGCCAGTGTAAGTTGCCGCATTTGAACGAGGAGTTTTCCCAATTGGAGCTTGCGTAATATTAATAACTTTTTTAAGATTCGCTAAACCGGTAATTGATTTATGAGCACCTGAATTTGCTTTTGCCCTGTAAAAATGTTTGCTCAAAGCTCGAGCCAAAATATTATTTACCAAAGTAGATTTACCACTTCCTGAAACTCCTACCACCACATTAAAAGATTCTAATGGAAATTTAATGGAAATATTTTTCAGATTATTTTCCGTCGCACCATTAATTGAAATAAATTTTCCATTTCCTTTACGAGATTTTTTCTTATTGTAAACTTTTTTCTTCCCTCGAATATATTGACTGGTTAAAGTATTTGAATTTTTCAGTTTTTTGAAATCTCCATCAAAAATTAAATTACCGCCCAACTCACCAGCACCCTCACCCATATCGATAATGTGATCTGCCGATTTAATTACATCCGCATCATGCTCAACAACTAATAAAGTATTTCCCGCCTGTTGCAATTTTTTCATTGTTTTAATAAGTTTGAAAGTATCTCTACTGTGCAATCCAATCGTTGGTTCATCTAAAACATAAATTACACCTGTTAAATCTGACTTAATTTGAACAGAAAGACGAATCCGCTGAGCCTCACCGCCACTCAAAGTATTACTCGTCCGCGACAAACTTAAATATCCCAAGCCAACATTACACAATATCTGCGATCGCATCGACATCTCATCAACTAATTGACCAACTGCATCTTTTTTTGTGGCGTTAGACCAATCTAAATTATTCAATTTAATTATTTCATTATTAAAATCATCCAGAGACATTTGTACATAATCATCAATTGATTTTTTATCAATCAAAACTGAAAGATATTCCCTTTTCAATTTTTTACCTTCACAAGTCGAGCAAGTATGTTTATTCATATACTTTTCTAAATCCATTCTCATGTGATCAGACTTAGTATTTGAATACTTTTTTTCCAAATCACTAATTACTCCTCTAAAATTCTTTTTTTCTCCTTGGACAGTAATTAAATCTTCAGTGCCATAAAAAATAACTTTTAATTGTTTTTTTGAAAATTTATTAATTGGCTGATTAACTGAAAATTTATATTTTCTACCCAACGATTTTAAAAGTACTATTTTATCGTGATTAGAATTACTTTGATGATTGAACTTAGTCCAACAATGAATAGCACCTTCTAAAATAGATAGCTTGTTATTTGGAACAAGTAATTCAGGATCAAACTTTTTTTGTTTGCCAATTCCATCACAGGTATCACAAGCTCCCTCTGGATGATTAAAAGAAAAATTTTGCGAACCTAATTCTGGAAAATGAAAGTCTGACTCTCGACAATAAAATTCTCTGGAATATAATTTTTCTACTTGCTTTTTTTCATAAATAATAATACAAGAACCAGAACTTACTTTCATAGCTGTATCAACTGAATCAAAAATATATTCTCGATCCTCATCATCGCCTGAAAAAATAAATTTATCAACTACAGCTTCAATATCCACATTCACATTGTCATCAACAATTAATTGAGCTTGACTAAGAAACATAATTTTTCCATCATAACGCACTCGAGCAAATCCTTTTTTAGAAATTAAATTTAAAATTTCACTATTCTTTTTATCTTTAGAAAAACACGGAGCTAAAATAATTATTTTTTCATTCACTTTAGTTTGTAAAATTTCATTCACAACATCCATAGGACTTTTTCGACTCAGAGGGATGCCTGTTTCTGGACAATGTGGTGTTCCTGCTATAGAAAAAAGTATTCGAAGATAGTCATAAATTTCAGTCATTGTTCCAACTGTTGAACGCACCGACCGACCGACACTTTTTTGATCAATGGCAATGGCTGGCGAAAGATTTTCTATTTTTTTAACATCTGGCTTCGTTGCCACTCCGATTAAAGCTCGTGCATAAGACGATAAACTTTCCATAAATCGCCGATTACTTTCCGCATACACCACATCGAAAACTA